>ONYW01000001.1 GCA_900322215.1 uncultured Eubacteriales bacterium
CGTGATTTAGATGAGATGCAAGGCATCGTACCTCGGGTGACCAACCCAGTGTACTAAAGCGTACACGGTTGGGCAAACGGGGTGCGATAACACAGCAGGTCGCTAAATCACGCGTTTTTGAGAATAAATATCGGTATCGGCGGATCCTTCTTCCAGTTGTGGAACGTGGTGACAAGCACTTGATATTTTGCGTCGTCGAGAGTTTTCAACCACGGCAGGAGCGCGTCCTTCTCTTCATACCCGCTATCACCGCCGTAGTAGACGGAAACGCACATCAAGCCACCGCTTTTAAGCAGTCTGAGTCCTTTTTCTATCGCTTCGCGAGTCGAGTCGAAATGCGTAAAAATCGAGTGATTTCCGCGCGGAAGATAACCCAAATTGAAGACGATACAGTCCACGGTATTCTCGTCTGCATACTTGTCCATATTAGCATGTGAGTCCAAAACGACGTCGGCTTCGAGCCCTTTTTCTTCAAGCAACTTCTTCGTGCTGTCCACAGCCTCTTGCTGAATATCGAACGCTATGACTTTGCCGGACTTCCCGACGAGTTCCGCAAGAAAAGCCGTGTCATATCCGCGCCCTGCCGTTGCGTCGATGCAAAGCGAGCCTTCTTTTACGTATTGCTTTATTGTGCCGTGTACGATTGATAGTGCGTTCATAATTTCCGCCTCAAAAAGGATACAAAGAGTATATTATTTTTCTTCCCTTTCGTCAACATAAATCGCCTCGAACCTCTCGTATAGCAAAAAATAGCGAGAGCCGTAGCCCTCGCTATCACTGCGTAAATCTTGATTTTTCACCAATACGTTCTTCTCGTGCCGTTTATGGTAGTCACTCTCGATTTTAGTTCTGTGAGCAGCTTGTCATAGTAGTTGCCGAGGTAGTATTTCATGCTGTTCGCGGTCTTGAGCGCGTTCACTGCGATGTCCGGCGACAAGGACATATAAAAGTCGTAGGCAAGGTTGTAGCGGTTTTCGTATTCCGCGAGTTTTTCACCCGTATAGCCGTGTTCCTTTTCATACGCCTCCTGCGTTTTTTCCGCGACTTTTTCTTCCGCCGCCTTATCGCTCAAATACTTCTCGATATTCTTCTGCCTTTGAGTCTCGTATTTGGTTTGCTGTTCCCTTATTTGGTTGTTATACTTTTCATACTGCAAGGCTGTCTCGTCTCGCTCGGCTTTCAAATCCGCAATACGATTTGCGAGTTCGGACGCATATTTGAGATCGAGTTCGGAGAGAGCGTTTTCCCTTTCCTGTTCGAGCGAATTTATCTTTGTGTTTATATCGCCGATCGTAGAGCGGTATGCGCTCTCTATCTCTCCCGCGGACAGCATTTTCGCCTCGTCGAGGTTGCCGAGTTGCGACATTATGATACTGCTTCTTGCAACGCCTCTCTTTATCGCGTCGTTTTCCGCCTTTTGCCTAAGTTCGTTATAGACCTTTTCAAGGTCGGCAAAACTCTCTTTCAGCGACTTGTCCGCCTGCGATTTGCTCTTATCAAGCGCGGAGAGAGAGGATTCGAAACCGCTCTCCACCTTATTCTTTTCCTTCGCCTTTTGATATTCGTTCTCCTTTGTCGCGGAATTAAGAATATCTTCGTCCGAGCGCGGAGTATATTCCACCTCTTTCAGCCCGGAGTCGCGAGGGAAAATGCTGTCGACGTCATACGTCTTCGCAGGCTTTGACTCTTTGTACTTTTTGTCGAGTTCCGCAAGTTGCTTTTCGAGTTCTTGCTCCCCCTCTTTCGCCTCGGCAAGTCTGCGCTTTTGCTCTTCGTCCTTTTGGTCGTCAGTTTTGAAAAGGTCTTTCAGGTCGTCCCAAAATGACATATACACCTCCTAATTCCTGTTTTCGAGTGCTTTGACTCTCGCTTCCAAAAGTTGCACACGAGCAAGAAGTCCTTCAATTTGTTCTTGTAGTTCTTTGCTGTTCATATTCACCTCATTCATTCATGAAGTCGACGACCGCAACGACGGGAGCGATCTCGAGTTTTTGTTCTTCCGAACATAGTTCTATACCTATCCGCACCCCGCTTTTTTCGACGATAATCCTCTTCGTGTTGTCCGAGCCGACGACGTCGAAAGTATAGGAGTTTTCGTCCGTTTTCACTGTCACCGTAACGTCGTGCTTAGATCTCACTTGCAGTTCGCGTATCGTCTTGCAGGCGGCGGTGCCGAGGTCGGAGAAAGGACTTGCATAGGTCTTTTTAAGATTGCTTCCAAACACCTGTCCCGAATCCGAAATCATTCCCAAGCGGTTTTTGTAGGTCTTGTCAAAGGCGCAAACGAGCATAGAACCGCTGTGCGTCTTGACTTCCCTTATCGCTCTCACGTCAACGCCTACGAGTTCTGAGAGGCTCTTGTCAAACATATCGAAGACGACGACGGCGTTGTTTCTGAACCCCGTCGCATACTCCTCTCCCGCGTCGATTTTGCAGGCGAGATAGAAGCGTTTGTCAAGGTATGCACCCACCGCTTCGTCGGCATCGTACACGCGCGGAAACTCCTTTGCGATTCGCACCACGTCATAACCGTCAAAGGCAAAAAGTCCTTCGTCGGCGAGGAAGATAATTTTGTCGCCTGCAAGCACAATCGAGTTTTTATATATGCGTCCCGTATCGGTAAACACCTTTTTCAGCACAAAACTCTCTTGATCGCCGTACGCGGTGAGTCGGAATATGCCATAGTCTCTGAACACGTACAAATAGCCGAGAAAAGATATGACTTTGACGATGTTTCCGCACTCGTCGGCAAACTCCACAAAGCCTGCGCCCGCAAGGTCGATGGTCCAATTCGCGGGGTTAAAGTCGTCGCTGAACCAAAGTCTCGTCTTTGCCCCGTTGACTGCGCCGAACACTCGCTCGCTGTGAATAGTGATTGACGCAAAATGCGGCGCTTCGTTGCAGGCGTACGCCACGTTCCCTTTGATATAATAGAGTTGGTCGTCCTTGCTTGCGAGGAGCAAAATGTCCTCTCCGTTATAGCGGTAATTGACTGCCTCGACGTCCCCCGTGATAGTGAGATCCGAGATTTGCGCCCACCCGCTCTCCGTCATGATTTTCGTAAACCAAAACGTACCGTCCGCAAGTTGTACGACGATACGGTAGTCGGGTGTGCCCGCCGCGTTGTAGTTGTAGGTGAAGACGTTCTTTATGGATTTTGACGAGGCGAATTTTGCAAACGTGTGGCGCGACTTGTTCGGGTATTCAAAAAACCCCGCCGCCGCATCCATACCTATTGCCGCGCTCAATATTCCTCTTTCAAAGGTTACGTTGTGCGCGCGGTTGGAAAAGGCATAACCTAGTTCCTTCTCGTCGACCGTGTTCGCTATGCCTTTGAAGCCGATTTTCAGCCTTCGCCTGTTTGTGGAAATAGCGCGCATATCACCACCTCCTTTCTTTCAAAAACATCGTTCTTCCCTGGTATTTGAGTCTCGCCATGCCGTCTCTGAAATCGCTGTCGAAACTCTTGGCAAGGTCAAAGACTTTGTTTTGAAAATAGTACTCGGCAAGCACACCGCTGACGATAACGCCCGCCGTCACTCTTGCGTCGTCTATATCGTCCAAAAGGACAAAATCGGCGCTCGGAAGGTATGCGTACGTGAGTTTTGCCCTGCCCTTGTAGTCACAAACGATTTTTGTCGGATAGGATTTGAACTTGATTTGCATATCTCCGCTCTCGAGCCGAATCGGATAGAGGATTTTGACGTCGTCAAGGTTTTCAAAAGCGAATTCTCCGTTTTCGACGTTTATCTCTCTTGCGTCCACGAGCGGAAGATATGCGGACACTATCTCGCGGTATACGACGTTCACGTTGAACAGCAACCTGTCAATAATTCTTTGTTCGTCGACGGTCAACTGTTCGTTGTCGACAAAATTGTCGAGCCCCATTTTGACGAGGCACTCGCCGATTATATTTTTTACTTTCATATTACACCTCCGCACTCAGACACTTCTCAATCATATCCCTGCGTTTTCTATCGTCCAAGACGGCGTTTTGCCTGTCTATACGGGATATGAGCGCACGCATATTTTCGAGTCGCGTCTCTCTTGCAAGCCTTATCGTCCGCGCGTCGAGACGCTCATAGGGTACTGCGATTTGCAGTACCCCGTTTGCGTGGATTTCAAATCTATGCAGTTTTCTGTTTCTGAAAACCTCATATCTTTCGTCGATTTCTTTGAGTCGTGTCGTGATATCGAAAAGGTCGCCGTCTATCCTTTCAAGATGTGTCATCTTATTCCCAGGATGCGACGAGAGTCATATCGGCGTTGACTGTGTTTGCAAAGTTGAACTTCACGCCGTTTGAATACCAACCGTCAAAGGCAAAGCCGGACTTTGACGGATTGGCAGGTTGAGTGAGAAGTCCGCCCGGCAAAACGATTTGTGAACGAACGGCGCTACCGCCTTGAGAGTCAAAGTTGACCGTGTAGTATTTTGCGTCGGAGTTGCCTGTGAACGTGAGTTTCGCTTGTCCCATCGGGCGTTCGCAAAGGAGGTCGGCGTATTTTACGAGAGTCGCGCTGTAGCATGCTTTGCCTGCGATTTGATGGAGCACCGTACCGCCCTCGCCCTCGAGCCATCTCCAGTCGCAAAGTTCGTGAAGTTTGAAGTCTTGGCTGTTCAAAAGGTACATATCGCCGTCTTTGACAAATCTGTCCGCGACGAACGGAATGCCCGAATAGGAGAGCGCCTTGTAGCCGCCGTCGAGTTCCAAATAGTCGATGTTGGTTCTGTTGCCGGCAAGGAAGTCTACGTATTGCTTTCTCACGTCGTAGGACGTGACGATAAAGTCGATTTTGCTGCCCGCGTTCTCTTCGACGTAGTCGATAGCGTCCTGAATTGCGGAGACCGTGACCGTGCCGTCAACCGTCTTTTTGTACGGTGTGAGGAAGGAGTAGTCCGCGCGGTTCAAACCGTAGATCTGCGCGCTGTCGCCAAAGATAGCCTCGAGGCCCGTGATTTCGTTGTTCTTTGAGCCTTGCACGTAGATTTTGTAGCCTGCGCCGTACTTTGAAGCAGCCGTAACGGAGAGTGTGACGACCTTTGTCGCTCTGTCGATTGCAACGATTCTCGCGCCGGAGAAAGTGGTGTCCTTGACGTCACCCGCCGAGTACATGTCGATGACCATACCCTCGATGAGACCTTTTATCGAGTCAACCGTGATTTGATTGTTCGTTGCGCCGACGTTTGTGACGGTCGTAGCGATAAGTCCCGTGCCGTCGCCGTAGAGCATACGACCAAAGTTGAATTTGCTGGCTTTGAGAAGTCCGTCCATCTCCGCGTTCAAGAGGTTGACAAACGCGCCCGCGCTGTTTTGTGACGCACGGATAGCCTTGTCGGAGAGTTCGATCTTGCCGAACAAGTTTTTGAGAGTCAAAGTAAACTGTGCATAGTTGTTTCCGCCGCTCGCAGGCAAGTTGTCGTTTTCCGCGCCCGAACCGATACCGCCGTTGATGCCGTACGGAGCGAGTTTTTTGACCTCTTTGCCCCAAACGTCCGCCGTAGTGTGTTCAATCTTTGCAAGGAGCGGATTCACGCCGACGTTGAGTTGGTCGGCAAGCACGCCGAGGTAAAAGGTTTTTAATGCCTTATCTGCACTTGATAATGTGACCATAATTTGTTGTCTCCTTTATTTGTTTTCTTTGAGGAACATAAATCCCGCTTCTTCTATCGTCTTGGGAGACTTTGCAGAGGTCGCGAATTGCTTTCCGCCTCCGCCGAGCACGAGAGGCGGTTCGCCCTCGCGCACGCCCCTAAGGTATTCGGCGACGACCGCGTCCTTTACTGCCTGAGACTTCAAGACGTATTCGTTCAAAAATTGTCCGTCAGAGAGAAGTTGCTCGGGGGTACGGAACTTTGAAACAAGCGTTCTCGTCAGCGCGACGGAGAGGCAATTTTTGTCCTTTTTTAGTTCGGGGTGAGCGATGATCTCGTTTGCGATATCCTTTGAGAAGGCTTTTGCCGATGGGGTCTCTTCAAAAAACTTGTCCACAGCCGCCCTCCAGTCCTCCTCGCTCTTGAACGCCTCTTCGCGCGCGCTCTCCAACTCTTTGAGTTTTTGAGAACGCCTCGTAAATTCTTTTTCAAGTTCGCCGTATGCTTTGAGCAATTCTTCCGGGTTTTTGAATTTGCCGTATTTATGTTCTTCTTGTTGTTCTTCTTTTGGTTGTTCTTGTTTTTGTTGTTCGATGTTTTGTTGTTCTAAATCTTGTTGTTCCGCGCTCCGAGCCTCTTCGAGAGAGTCATTTTGCTCCGCTTGCTTTTGTTCGGCAGCCTCATCTCCAGTTTGAAAATCAGGCCTGATTATGCCTAGTTGTTCCTGCTCGTCTTTTTCATCGACGTCTTCGACATGCGCGTCAAGTTCTTCGCCGTCAGCGACTGCACTTGGCACTTCGATTTGTTCGATAATTTGCATAATCGCCTGTTTATCGTTGTCGTTTTGACGTGTAAACACGTTGTTTTGAGATTTTTCGCCGTCAAAGATGTTTTCTTCAAGAATCAAATCCGCGTCCTCGAAGATATTTTCTTTGCCAAAGACGTTCTCGATTTCCTGCTCCGACATATCCTTAAATTTCTTCGCTTTCAACTTTGTCTTCCCCCTCGAATTTTCTCGTGAGTTCTTGCACGCCTGCGTCAAGGCTTGCCAATTCTTTGTGCTTTGCGATATGCTCGGACACTCGCTCTTTCAGGTTCTTGTTCTTGTCGCATTTGGATGAGACGAACAACTTGACGTGTTCCGCAATGTGAATGTCGTGGTCGTCGTACACGTCGGGAGTGACGCTCTTCTTTTCCAGGTCAAGGTTCTCTCTTCTTGCCTTTTTCACGTGGTTTTCTTGATAGTCGTTTCCGCTCTCCCAGTTGCCGAAACCGAGGATCTCGAAGAGTTTTGCTTTGGTTGAGGCAGGAAGTCTGCCGTTTTCGTCCGCAAAAAGTCCGAGACGGAGCAGGTCGTACACCATAGCGCGACGAGCGGACAGCGTGTCCTCTATCTCGTTGACCGTATCGAACACTATGTCTTCGCTCTCTATGTTTCCGCATGAGAAAGAGGCTGTCTCGACCTCGCCGTTTTCGCCGACTATACGCTTCACCCTCGGCACTTTTGCAAACTGGCGGTAAAGCCTGAGAATATGTTGTCCTATGCGCTTTACGCAGTCGCGCAGGCTGTCCGCAGTGAGTGAAATTCTCGTATCGTCCTGTTCGAGGAGCAGGGAGATTGCGGAGCCGGACGCAACGTTTGTCGGAACTTGCGAATACGTCGTCACCTCGCTGACTCCGCTTATCATCGTGAACTCGTTGAGAAGTTTTTCTTCCTCTCGCGAAAACTCGGTCGGAATTTGCTGAGGAGAAAGCATGATAGGCGGTGTGCTACCCTGCCTGTACACAAGGATTTTTCCGGGCGGCAAGCCCTCTTCTTCGAGATTGTCCGTATCGCAAGAGCCGTCCTCCACCGCGAGTACGCCGAGCGCAATGCGGTTCATAAACTCGTGTTTTCTGTTCTTGACCGAGTTGTACGCGCGCTGAACGGGGATTATCCTTTCCACCACGCTCGTGCCGAAGAAACTCGTGAGGTTTTCAAGGCACAGTTGGCGCGCGAACGGGTATGTTCTCTCTCCGTTCTCACCGTTCGTATACGGAAGGTCGCCCATATAGACGAGTTTGTCTCCGGCGACGATTATGAGCCTGCCGTTTGGATATTCCTTCGTCGGTTTTTCATACTTTTCGATGACGGCGACGGAGTCCTCCCTCTTTTCGCTGACGATAGACGGGAGAGTCGCGGAATATCCGAGTCCGCCCGCTACCTGCGTCCTGTCAAATGTGAACACGTTGACTTCTCCGCCCTTGACCTCCTTGTTCCAAATCTTCTTGACTTCGGCGGTCGTAAGCACCTTGACGTGCATAATCGAGGTTTGTTTGTCGATATCGGCGACGGAAATATCTTCTGGAAAGAGTTCAAAAGGCGGGCAAAGAGAGATTTCTACGTCGCCCTCTCGCATACCGTTTGAGTCAATTCTTTCTCCGTGGCTATTGTTCCAGGCGACTTTGAAAAACGCCGAGCCCGTGATCTCGCTCCACATATTTGCCTGCGCGAGTTGCGGTGCGAAGTCGTTCTCTTTGCACACCGCCTCGATAAGTTTTGTCGAGAGAGATGCGGAGGCGACGTCCATATCGTCGTTTGTCGCAGGACGGACTATCGGGTGCGCTTTGACTCTTGCGAGTTTTGCAAGTCTCGTCTCCAAAATCGGTGCGATATGGTTGTAGACTTCCCTTTGCTGCCAAAAGTAGTCTCTGTCCACGTTTGTGATGTCACCCTTTGGCGAGATCTCCGCAAACTGGTTGCCCACGACAAAATTCATATTGAGTCGCCAGTTGAGTTCTACCGGGCGTCTTTGTTCCTGTCTTTTTTTGAAATCCGCAAGGATGTTTGCGACGATTTCTTCTTCAAATTTTGACATGTTTTTCTCCTATAATTAAAGACGGCTCTCACCGTCTTTTGATTTTTGTTTTTTGGTTGTTGCTTTCTTTTTGTCGTCCTGCTTTTTAAGCTCGTCGAGCAGGCGGATTTTTTCTTGTTCGAGTTCTTCGTCGGACATATCCGTATACGATTTTTCCGGCGATAGTTCAAGATAGGTTTTGAGTGCCGCGCTGTCGGGAGGACAATACTTTTTGA
Organism: uncultured Eubacteriales bacterium; assembly: GCA_900322215.1. GTDB lineage: Bacteria > Bacillota > Clostridia > Christensenellales > CAG-917 > CAG-475. The sequence continues at coordinate 8,667 of ONYW01000001.1, forward strand.
CGATCTTCTTCTTTGTCAAAATGCTGTCTCCGTTCTCGGTCACCGTATACTCTTCCTGCACCTCGTCATAGGTGTAGCCAATAGCCTTTTTGAGCAAGGCTTTTACAATTTGCTCGTCCATTTGTTCTGTCTTATCACGCTCCTGAGAAGTTTTTCCTTGTCGAGTTGGATCTCGCTCTTAGGCTCCGGGACTGGTATTTGCGGGGCGGGCCTTGACATGACGAAGTAGCGCATTTCGTCGAGCGCGTGGTCGTCTACCTTTTTTGGTCTGTCGCCTGCGCCCCACCAATACGATTTGATTTCACGAATGAGATTTACGCAGTTTTTGAAGATGTAAAGTTTTGGCGGTTTTTGACAAAACAAGGACTTTACACGCTGAATACCCGTGTATAAATCCTTGTTTACGTTTGTATTCACAAGAATACCCTTTTCAGAAAACAACTCTGCCACGCTCTTTTCGGAGGACAAAGTGTGTTGATTTGCGGCGCTGTCTATGAGCGCGTAGAGCCTGCCCTTCGAGTCCTTCGGCCAGTCAAGGCGGTTGGCGATTTCAAAGATTTTCTCAACGTGATAGTCTATCGTTTTGCCTCCCGCAAAATGCTCGGCTATGACGTATATCGTGCCGTCGTAGTCAACGGCATAGAAGTGACAGGACGTAGGATTTGTGAGTCCCGGGTCAATTGAAATCATATTGTACCAGTCCTTTGGCACGGAGAAAGGCTCTATCACGTGGACGTTTGCGTCAAACTCCGGATATACAAGCCCCTCGCCCGAGAAGAACCTGCCGTACCTCCTCGACTTTTGCTCGTCCTCGGACATTACGCTCGTCATAAAATTCACTTCACGAGAATCGAGATAGGGGTTGTCCGCCCACTCCATATACTCGCACCACACCTCGTCCGAGCCTGATACGTTGAGTTCTATCTCGTCGTACACCCAGGTGAGTCCTTTGAGCGGAGTCATAGTCCCGAAGATCTCGCCGCGTTTGTCAAAGACTCGCATTTTGCACTCGTCGTAGACGTCCTTTGGCGGTTCTTCGTCAAACCATACGAAGTCGAGCGACGTGCCCTGAAACTTTTCCCTGCCCTGATCGCAGGACTTAAAGCCGATTTTTGAGATGCCTCCAAACGAATTGCGGACTGCGATATGGTCGATTATGCCATACTCGGGCGAAGACTTTTTGCCCTCTCGCATGACTATGTCGACTATATGTCTTTGAGGAAGGTATTTGAGGATTTTCGCCTGCGCCACATCGCGCTGTACCTGCTGCGTGAGGCTCACAACCCACCCGAATACGTCGCGCCTGTTCTCCCTGTAGGGATGAATGCCGAGCGCAAGCCAAACGCTCTCCACCGCACCGCACTCCGTCTTGCCCGAGCGGTTGCCTCCAAAAACCCAACGATTGCGCTTTTGACATTTGTGAAACGCCATTTGCTTTGCATGCACCAAGTCTTTGTTGTAGTTTTTGAGCGCGTCGGTCGCGCGGAGTCTTTGTTCCTTTTCGATATTCAACAACTTTTCAACGATTTCAAAATCTTTCATACCGAGATAATAACCCCGCATATATTCGGATTTCAAAAAATTGTGCCAAATTTTTTCAGAGAAAAACAAAAAAATCTCGCCAATCTCAAATAAACACTTTTTTTTTGGCAAGGATTATAGTATTATATATATGTATGAGAAAGAATACGTTCAACAAAGTAGCAGCCATTTTGATTGTCGCAATCGCCATTGCCGTCATACTCCTGACGGCTTTGTCCATTTACGTTCCTGCCTTCACGGCATACGCGGAGGACGAGCAAACTGCGGAGACCATCACGACAAAGTGCATCAAAATCGCCCCTGCCGACCTTGAACACAGCGCATATTCTTCCCCGACGTCCATAGCCGTCAAGGATCTTGACACTGACGAAACGGTTTTTTATATTCCGGACAGTTATTATCTCACGGGAGTCGAATACAGGAAGATCGCAAGATTCAACTTCGAATACTACGCTTTTTCCTATGCGGGACTCGACACGAGCAAGTGGTATATCGACTATTCCGAAGCGTTGACGGTTGAGACAGTCACGTTCACCGCGGACGAAACCCCCTTCCCCGACGTCCGTCTCACACTCATTGACACAGGCGAAACCGTCTATCTCGACAACGATACCGTGCTTACAAACGAGTATACCATCAAGTTTATAGGCTTTAATCAAACGGGCGACGAGTTTTACGTCTCGGCGACAAAGGACGGCGTGACGAAATATGCCATGATCGGCAAGACGCTCTTCACCGACAGTTATATACCGTATCAAGCGCGCACGCAAGCGGCTCGAGAGCAACTGCTCAAAGAGATCGCCGCAACGCCAAAGGCGGGAGATATTGTGCCGAACACGTCAAAGACTCTTCGTATCATTTTGATAGTCGGTATATGCGTCCCCGCGGTGCTCATCGTCGTACTCCTGTTCAAACCGACGAAGGGCTCGCAAAAGCGTACGCTTGCCCGCGAACGCGGAAGAGACGAGTTTGACTATGACGAGCGCAGAGAATACCGTCGCGACCGCTATGACGACAGGCGCGACTACCGAGACGATAGACGAGACTACCGAGACGACAGGCGCGATGATAGGCGCGACTATCGCGATGACCGAAGAGATGATTACCGAGACGACAGGCGGGATTATCGTGACGAGAGAAGAGATGATTACCGCGACGATAGAAGATAAAAACGAGACAATAGAAAAAACGAGGCTGAATGCCTCGTTTTTTAGTGACGTTCCCTTCGGGAGTTATATTCCCTATGGGAGTGAATTGACACTACATGTCAATTCACTCGCTCGCATTTATGCGAGCGACCTTTTCTCTCTTCACCACTCCGACAACGACCGCAATAATCGAAAAAATCACGACAAGCCCGACGATAAAACCTGCGCATACGGCAAAAAATTCTTCCGGCAGGATGTTGATGATTTGCTCGGTTCTTTCATTGAATACCCAGTTCCCTTTGCCCGGGAAAAATACCGCGTGGAAGAGGTTGAACAGTTTGTCAAAATCTACAGCGGCAAAAATGCCGATAATCGCCATAACAAGAAGCGTGAACATTCCGCCGTACGAGACGGAAGATATTCCCCACAGTTTTGCGGGGCGCAAAACATTTTTCTTGCGCAATATCAAAAAGACAAGCAGGTATGCCCCGAGCACGCTCGCAAGAATCACTTGCAAATGGAAGAGCGGGACGCAGTCTTCAAAGTGCGCCTTTTCTTCCTCCGTCCATTTGAGACTGCCCGTCTTAAATTCCGCGCCTTCCCAAATAAAATTCATCACGTCGTCGTACGCCTCGACTATCGTCTCCCTGTCATATCCGCTCGTCTCCTCTATGTGGAGCGGGGTTATGCACGCATAGTAGAACGGACGAAAGACTGCGGGAATGCTCGCCGCAAAGGAAATAAAAAAGAGCGGCGTTGCAAGAAACGCTATGACTGACAGCAAAATATCAATCCATCTCGCCTTTTTCATAAATCCTCCTGTTTGACAGCGCAATCAGCACCTGAGACGGCGTGTAAAAGAGCCAAATAAGTTCGTTTGCCATACCGTTATATAGGTTGCTGAGTCCGACGCAAACGTCGCACCCGATAAAGAGCAAAAACCCGATAGATAGGACAATCGCCCTGCATTTTTCCGCTCTTCCCTTTGCCGTAAATATGGATATGACGCTCTCGGCAAAGTTTGCTACAAGTTGAACGAAATATATCGCGGCGAGGGCAAAAACAGCGCTCGCCTCTCCAACTGCGACGATGACTATTATTCCGACGACGGACAGCGTGATACGCGTGGCTATCGAGACGATAAGCCAAAGTTTTGTCCTATTTATTCTTGCAAAATAACACAGTTGCGCCCCAATAAACGTCACGAGACCGACTTCAAAAAACTCGACCTTTATGAGGAGCAAGAGGTCGGACACAAGCGTCAACGTAAGTCCGAGCGCAAGGAGCATTCCGTCCGTCACGCCCTTCCCGTCTTCAACCGCGACGATTATAAACCAAATCATCGCAAACAAAAACGCCAGGCAAACTGTTGCGTATTTTATATATGCGTTTTCACCGACGACCGCGTCTCCGAAGTCCTCGGCGATGAACATGGCGTAGAGTACGATCTCGACAGCCACAAACGCGCATATTCCGATATATTTTGCAAGACTTGCTCTTTTCATTCTAAAAAATTGCGACTGTGCACCCACTCGAATGCAAAAATACGTATTTTGCAAAAAACGACCGAAGTATGGTCGTTTTTTTGTTATTTCATCAGTCCGTCGATGATTTGCGGAAGTCTCAAAATGAATTGATACGCGCCTTCCACATAGCAAACCGCAAATATCATGATACCGACGAGCGGGATTATGATATCGACGTTTGAAGATGACGGCTTGTGCACGCGCGTGTATGAGAACAACATGATAAACGGGACGACGAGGAGAAGTGAGACGGATCTTCCGAAGCCCATATTCTGCGCTATCACCATTCCGTCTCGAACGATCGTATCGTCCTCTCCGATGACCGTGAGCGAAAGACCTATGACAAAATAAAGTATGAGGTCAAGGAGTGCGGCGACTATCATAAAGATACTTGCGGAAATCGAGAAGTGCAAGGAGTTTGTATTTGTTTTGAGGAACATGCTGTATTCTTCTCTCGTCTTTCCGCGCCGTAAGAACATAAGTTCCCTGTTCTTGACAAATATTGAAAGCCCGATAAACACAAGGAAGGTGATAGGCGGTTTTGTCGTGAGGAAAGGCATGACGTAGAGGGGCAAATCGAATCCCGGCAAAGTCACGCAAAGCACTTTGAGAACAAACGAAGCGATCTCATACAAGAGCGGGAACACGACGAAAGACCTGAATATCGCAAGTTTTTTGCCGACGAACCGCTTTGTCGGCGTATAGTTGATAAAATACGTGACGAGCGTACACATAAGCAAGTCGACGAAGATGTTAAATGCAAAGTATCCGCTTGGCGAGAAGGATTTGAACAATACGTTGAACGCCTGTTGCGGAGTTTCGCCCGCCTCTTTGTCCACCAGCATATCCATTATTCCCAAAAGGTAACGCTGGTAGATGAGCATAAACAGCGAGAAGATCATAAGCGCCATAAAGGCATACGCCACGATAAGTCGCTGGTAGCCGTTCTTTGCGTTGATGATAATCGCAAAGTTTGCCATAAGGAAAAGCGGGACTGACATCGTGCCCATGATTTGGAAGAATGCGATGAGTCCGCTGAACTTCGCGATTTTTGCGTCCACTCTTGCTCCGAGAGTCATAATGATGGCGATCTGAGCAAACGCGATAGCAGCCCAGGCGAAGATCCTGAGCCATCTATAAGAGAATGGTCCGCGGTACTTTATGTCGTTTTCAAAGGTGATGTCGCTGATTCTTCTTCTCTTCTTTTTCTTGCCGTTTTTACCGCCTTTCTTGCCGTCTTCGATGTCTAACCGAGCGTCGAGATCGTCGCCGTTTCGAGCAGCCTCGTCATTTTCGTCACGGGAGATTTCACCGCTCTCTGCGTTCTCGGCGGCTTCCGCACTTAAGTCCTCGTCCGCACTATTCGCGTCAGCACCTTCAAGCGTGTTTTCACGCTCGTCAAAGGCGTTTGAAATGCCGATCTCCTCGCTGTCCTTAGAGCCTTCCGCACCGTCAGAGTCCGTCATTTCTTCGAGTCTCAAATCCTCGGGACTTTGTGAAAACTCGTCAAGAGGTTTCGTCTCTTCGATGGACTCGTTGGCGTTTTTTTCTTCAAACACTTTATCCGTCATTTTATTCTCCGTCCTCTTCTTCCTCTTCCGCTTGTGCAGGGTTCTCGTTTGCGAGTCCTACGACGTTGTCGACAGGCAAGGCAAACGCTATACCCTGACCCGGCGTTTCGAGCCCGACCTTTCTGTATAGCGCATGCAAAAGGTCTTCCTTGATCTTGTCGGGAACAAGGATCATAACCATCTCTTTTTCAGGTTGGATAAAGATTTTGAAAAAAGCCTCGGCTTCCTTGTTTGCCGTACCCTTTGCGTTGATGACGGTTCCTCCGCGTGCGCCGACTTCGCGCGCCGCGTCCATAACAGCCTCGGAAAAACCGCTGTTTACGATACAAACCACGAGTTCATACTCAAACTTTTTCATTTTTTATCCTCCTTCGCTGCGCGCTCGTTGTTGGACAAAAATCCGTACACCGCAACGCCGATGAGACTTGACATAGGGATCGTATAGGCGATGCCCTTTCCGTTTCTTATAGTTCTGAATTTGCGCTCTATGCTTGCGAGCGCGTCTTGGATTTTCTCCTGCTTGATAACGCTGAAAATCACCGTCTTTTGCGACTCTTGCAACCCGAGAAGGTTGAGCATCTCCGCGTTTGCCGTGCCCTCGGCGCGAACAAGCATTTGCATATTCACGTCAAACGACTGAATGAGATCGGCAAAAAACTCCGCCTTTTGCCTGTCAACGATAGTGATAAGCAGTTCCAAGCGGTTGCTCGTGACCTTTTGCGTGGTCTTTTGTGCGGACTTCTGTTGCGAAGATTTTTTCTTTTTGCTCTTTTCTTCTGCCATAAGCACCTCACATAAAGTCGATGATTTGTTCATCGTCCGCGCCAAGGAGTCTAGACATAACCGCACGCTCTTTGACCTTTCTTGCCGCTATTGCTCTAAAACCTAAAATTTGTATCGTGATGAGCGGAGTCATCGCAACCATAGCGACGATACCGAACGCCGATTCAAGCACCTTTGCCTCTCCGTGCAAACTCACGCACACGCCTATTGCAAACGGCAAGATAAAACTTGACGTAAGCGGGCCCGAGGCGACTCCGCCCGAGTCGAACGCGATAGCGGTGTAAATCTTAGGCACGACGAGAGTGAGTCCGAGCGAGATGATATAGCCCGGTATCAAATAATAGAGTATTGAAAAATCGAATATGATTCTTATGACGGAAAGCCCTATTGAAAGTCCTACGCCGAGCGAGAGCGCGATGAGCATAGAACGCTTTGAAATAGCCCCTTCCGTGATGTCTTCGACCTGCTTGTTGAGTATATGCACGGCAGGCTCGGCAAGAACGACTATCATGCCGATGACAAACGCGAATATAACGACTGCGGCGTTTGAATACTCCGCCATTTGCTTGCCGAGTTTGAAGCCTATCGGCACAAATCCGACCTTGACCGCCGTAAGGAAAATTATCATACCCACAAACGTGTACACGATGCCGACGAAGATTTGAGTGAGTTTCCTCATCGGGAGTTTCAAAACCGTAAACTGCAAAATAAGGAAGAATGCGATGATGAGTCCGAGCGCAAGGGCGACCTCTCCGACCGTCGAGCCGAGAGTCTTCCAAAAGTTTGCGCCGAGATTTGCGTCTATCGAATAGTCAGGAAGCGTATACGAGAGCGTACCCTTTGTAAACAGCGACAAAATGAGCACCGCAAGCACAGGGCCGACAGAGCAAAGCGCAATGAGACCGAAACTGTTCTCGTTTGCGTTCTTACCGCCGATAGTCAGCGCGACGCCTACGCCGAGCGCCATGATAAACGGCACGGTGATAGGACCTGTCGTGACTCCGCCGGAGTCAAACGCAAGCGGCAAGAAACTGCTCTTGCCCGTCTGAATAAGCACCGCCGCCAAAGCAAACAGCACCATATAGAAGAATACGAGGAACTGAGAAAGATCCTTTTTGAAGACGATTTTTATGATAGACAGCACCAAAAACAGCGCGACGCCTACGCCAACAACCGCGATGAGCAAAATGTTGTTCACGGGGACTTGGCTTGCAAGCACGCTGAGATCAGGCTCCGCAACCGTTATGAGCACGCCCATAACGAAGCATACGATGAGCAGGACGGAGAGTTTTCTCGACTTTGTGAGTCCGGCGCCGACCATCTCGCCCATAGGAGTCATAGCCATATCCGCGCCGAGGTTGAAAAGCCCGATGCCGAAGATAAGGAACAACGCGGACAATACGAAAGTGATCATCTCTTTCATAGAGAATTCCGTAATCGGCGTTACCCCCAAAATGAGGAAAATGAGTACGATTGGCAAAACGCTCGTTATAGCGTCCTTGAACTTTGACATCAAGGATTTCGCCATCGGTGCGAGGAACTCGTTCATTTTTGTTTGTTTTGCCATATTCTCTTTCATTTATATACCTTACTTATAGTATCTAAAATATATTACAGTTTAGTATCGCATAATCTAAAAAATCTGTCAAGGCGGTGAAAAGAATAAAAAAATATATTTAATATATTTTTGCGTTTCTCTTCCTTCGAAATCCGACAAAAACGTAAAAAGTGACAAAAAATATACTCAACATCTCAAATTTGCTTGACATTTTGCTCAACAAATTTTACTTTGTTGTCATACACGCTAAAAGTAGGCATATATGGGCAAACTTACATTTTCAAAAGATAAGGCAAAACACTACACTTTGTACTACACGTTCCTCGTCGTCCTGGCATTTTTAAGGGCATTAGTCGCATACGTCTTTATAATATCCAACGGCTTTGCGCCGGGTGGCGTCGGCGGTATTTCGTCCATTTTGTACAATGCTGTTCTCCCATCGAATCCCGAACTTGCGGCAACAGTATTCGATCCGGGTGTTACGACCATTATCATGAATATTCCTTTGCTTGTCATTGCGTTTATATTCCTAAACAAGCGATTTGCCTTCAACACTATGCTCGTCGTTGCCGTGTATTCGAGTTCTATGTATATGTTCGGTGCGTTGAATTTTCCGAAATACCTCGCGACCGACAACGGTTTGCTTCTCATATCCGCGCTCGCAGGCGGCGTCATAAACGGCGTTATCTTCGGTCTTATGCTCAGAAACAACATGTCCATGGGCGGCACCGATATCATCGGCAAACTCATCTACAAACACAACCCGGGCATGGAGACGCATTGGATTATCTTCGGGCTCGACTTTGTCATCGCTATCGCGTCAGGTACGCTCGGTATCTTAAAACTCGAAAAGGGCATCGGTGCGTCCGAAGGGTTGACGCTTGTGTTCACACCTATCATTTTCTCTATCATCACGATGCTCGTTCAGTCGCAAATAGCGGATCAAATCACGGCAGGTTTGCAGTCCTCCATCGTCTTCAACATCGTGTCCGACAAGCCGGAAGAAATCGCAAAGGAACTTACCACAAAACTCCACCGCGGCGTCACCATCTCGCACGGTATCGGCTACTACACAGGCAAGGAACACGAAGTCCTCACCTGCGTTACTTCAAAACGTCAAATCAACAAGGTCAAAGACATCATCGCCGAGACGGATCCGAGCGCATTCACCTTCATCACCAAGGCGCACGAAGTCCGTGGCAACGGTTTCCGTCGCTTCGACTGACACACTTCGTGTGTTTATTTGCACTTCGTGTGTTTGTTTTTTTTGTGCGTCCCTAAACCGCTTTTTGTTGTTTGATTCCCTTAAATTTCCGAACCGCTGTTTCCGGTTTGTATGTTCATTATTTCCGTACGTCACTGAACCTGCTCTTATTTAGCAAAATTAAAAACCTTCCGACGAGTGTGCAAATGGTTTCACTTCAAAATCGGAAGGCTTTTTGTCTCAATATATTTCTATTTTATTCTTTATCTTCCTTATCGCTATCGGATAAGTTTTCGTCCTGTTTATTCTTTTCGCAAACGAAGTTTCCCTCTTGCGAACTATCACAAGCGATAGTTGCCTCTTCGCTCAACTTTTTGCTCTTCTTCTCGTCAATTTTCGTTTTGAGTTTTTCGCATACCGAGTACACTCCCTTCTCCACCGCTCCGCCGAGCGCCATAACGCCGTAGTACGCGGTGTGGCGGTAAATCACGGACAACGAAACTGTGAGTCCCAACACTATGCAGGAGAGCGTGAGGACGGCAAGCCAAAAGTTTTGCACGCCGTATGCGTCGAGAAAATATTCCATATACCCCGAACGCTGTTGAAAGAGCAAGCGTTGATGTATGAGGTACATGAGAAGCGTCATGCCGGAAAAATAGTTCACTATCTTGTTGTATCTCGGCTTTCTCGTCGCGAGGTTAATTGCAGCCAGCGCCCACACGACGATTATCGGGTTGTTGATGTGAGCATAATAATACTGCCTTTCCGCAACGTACTCGTTTGCAAGTCCTATATAGTTCATCGCGATCCTAAACGCGACGTACAGCGCGGTCGTCACGAAGAGCATACAAACGTTGAACTTTTTAGACTCCCACAACTTTCCGCCGTACAGTTTGTAAAACGCGACGGCAAAGTAGATGGACACAAAACACAAAAATTTGAGTCCTACAGCCCCGGTCTCTCCCCCATCGCAAACAAAATCACGTTGCACTGCACGATGAGTATTAGGGTGACGATAGCCAAGCCCTTTTTGTCGAGTTTTCATAATTGAAAAGCGGATGGAACAAATAGAACACTATATAATAGCCGACAAACCAATTCACCTGCAAAAACGTCGGGAAAATCGCCTCCAAAATTTGTGTGGCGGAGATCTCGTCCCCTATCGCCGCGCGCACGACGAGTGCGGAAGACATAATTATGACGTCGGACGCCATCAAAAAGAAGACTTTCTTTACGCTTATTCTGTTGCTTTCAAGGAGGAAATACGCCGAACACGCGATAAACACCACGTCGGCAAACAGCCCGAGAGGGCCGATAAACAACAAAAACAAAAATTGCGGATCAGTCGTCACCGTACCCGAAAAATCAACTGTTCCGCCTATTCCCGAGTAGGAATACGGGTTGATTTGATGCGCAAAAACAATGACCACCATAGAGATGATTTTTAGGAGTTCTACGTTTGAATTGCGCTGTTTTTTTGCGGACGACGATTCCATAATCAAATGCCTGTGCGGCAACTTTTTGCTATTCGCCTTAGCCTATGGTTTTCCCGTTTGAGTCAAACCGTTTTACGACCTTTGCAGGCACTCCCGCGACGATAGTGTTTGGCTCTACGTCTTTTGTCACCACCGCGCCTGCCGCCACGACCGAATTGTCTCCGATAGTCACTCCCGGCAAAATGGTGGCGTGAGAGCCTATCCATACGCGTTTGCCTATCTTCACCGCTTTAGGAAACATATCTCCGCGCTTTGTCGGGTCTATGTCGTGATTGAGCGTCGCTATGACCGTTTGATGCCCGACAAAAGTCCCGTCGCCGATTTCTATACCGCCCTGATCCTGAAAGCAGCAACCCGAGTTGATAAAGACGTTCTTTCCGACTCTTATGTTCTTTCCGCAGTCGGTATAAAACGGCGGGAACATGCGAAAAGTCTCGTCCTTTTCCGTCCCCGTAAGTTTTGAAAATATTTCGCGTATTTCGTCCATTGTGCGGTATGAACCGTTGAGTTCGGAAGTAAGTTTTCTCGCCTCGTCCGAATATTTGTCAAGCAACGGCAAAAGCGGAGAAGAAAAATCAATTCTCTCCCCTGTTTTCATCAAATTCCTAAACTCTTCAACCGATAGTTCTTTGTCTTTCATACACCGCTCACTTCTTTTGGAAGGCTTTGTCTTTCATCATATATTGATTCATTTTGGCAAGGTCTTCTCCGTCAAAATTGCGTTTTCTCATAGGTTTTGCGGGAATGCCTGCGACAAGCGTAAACTCGTCCACGCTCTTCGTGACGATAGCGCCCGTGGCAACGATACCGCCCTTTCCTATCTTCACACCCGGCAAAATGGTTGCCGCCGTGTAAATCTTTGCATAGTCGCCGATCTCAACAGGCGTATACGTTCTCGCCATGTGGTCGTGTTCGCTGTGCGAGTGAGTGAAGATCGTGACGTTCTCGGTGAGCATCGCAAAGTCGCCCATCTTGACTCCGCCCTTTGCGTCGATGTAGCAACCCGAGTTCCAAGACACGTTTTCGCCTATTTCGATATTGTTTGCAAAATTGAATTTGCACCCCTCGTTCGCGACAAAACCGTCACCGCACTTTTTGAAGAGTTTCTTTGCGATAGCGCATCTTAGAGGAATTGCAAAATCGCAGTTCATTCCATACGGAGTTTTGTCAAGGCAGTCCCAAAGTATATGCAAATTGCGCTGAGCCTCGGTGTACGGCAACTCGTCCGCCAACGGCATATAGTCGTTCCAAAGCCTGAACGATTTCATCTCCTCCGCGTCAAGTCCGTCAAAGCCGATGAGCGCAAGCGCCTGGACGGCGTTTTTGCTTGTCAGCCCCGAGTCTATAAGTGCGCATATCTTGTCAAGTCTTTCTTTTGTCGTCATAGTCTTCCCTTTTGCAAATCGACATATATACAATTGAGCATGTATTGCCAAAAACAGGCTTTTACACACAACAAATGCACATATAAACATTCGTTTACGTTATTTCGTTGAAAATACGTATTTGGTCTTAGATGAGTAAAGTTCGCCGGCTTTAAGCACTACGTCCTGAAGGGATGGCATGTTCACGGCGTTTGGAAAGTTTTGTGTTTCGAGGCAGAGTGCGGACTGTTTTTTGTACACTTTCTTGCCCTTTTCACCGCTCAAAAAGTTGCCCGTATAGAACTGAATGCACGGCTTTGTCGTGAACACTTGCAGGAGTATTCCCGACTTCTTTCCGTATGCGGAGGCTCGCACGTCGTCGATACCGCCATCGTTCAGCACAAAGTTGAAATCATAGCCGTTTGCGATATGCAGGAGCCTGTCGTCCGCACCTATATCCTTGCCGACTCTCTTTGGCTTTCTGAAATCGTACGGTGTGCCTTTGACGTCTATGAGTTTGCCTGTCGGTATAAGTTCTTCGTCAATATCCGACATTTTGTCGGCGTCAATAAACACCTCGTGGTCAAGCACGCTTTCAAAGTCGCCGTCAAGGTTGAAATAGGAATGATTCGTAAGCGCGCAAGGCGTACGCTTGTCGCTTGTCGCCTCGTATGCTATTTCGAGCGCATTGTCGTTTGTGAGCGTATAAGTGACGGAGACCGTCATCGTGCCGGGATACCCTTCCTCTTTGTTCGGAGAAATCCTGCTGAACTTTATAGAGGCGGGACCGACTATCTCCGCGCTATACTCCTTTTTGTTGAAGCCCTCGACGCCGCCGTGGAGATGGTTGTTGCCGTCGTTCTTTGCAAGTTCGTAAGTCACGCCGTCAAGCGAAAACTTTGCCCCTGCGGTTCGGTTGCAAACTCTCCCGACGAGCGCGCCGAAATAGCAAATATCGCTCGCATAGTCGTCCTCGTTTTCATATCCCGCAACGACGTCTACGAGGTTGCCGTTTCTGTCTTTCACAAAGAGTTTTGAGATTATTGCGCCGTAGGACAAAAGTTCCGCGCGCATTCCGTTGTCGTTTTCTATCTCAAAGACTTTTATGCCGTTTTGTGTGATCTTTTTCAGTTCTGCTTTCATAGTTTCCCCCTGCTCGTCTCAGTTTGCCGACGAGGCTTTTTCCGCCTGCTGTTTCGCTTTCATATAGAGTCGTCTCTTCTTGAAATACTCGTTGCGCTTGGCGCTTTGTCTCTTTGCGTTTTGCCCCTTTGGTTGTGGAGTTTGCGGTTTTGGCTGTTGCGCCTTTTTTGCCGCCTGCGAGTCTTGATTCTGTTCGGGCTTTGCCTGCTTTACACCTTTTGCACCCTTCTTGCCCTTTTGCGCGCGCAAGTGGTCTCCGATAGACGACGGAGTGCTTTCAACGTGCGACACTCCCGTCTCGATAGGCTTCGGCTTTTTGCCGACGTAGTCGCCCTTAAACTCATACGGTTCGAGGTCTTCGTATTTTAGTCCGAGTTCCTCAAGCAGCGTCTCAAACGGCAATATGCGAATGCCCTTGTGCGAGGTCGCATACACATAGCGGTAGCACTTGCTTGTCTTATGCTTGACAAAGACGTCGCACTCGACAGGGTTGTCCGTATACTCTCCACCGAGAGCGGAAATCTTTTGTGCCACCGTATACATTTTGAGAGGAATAGTCCTTTCGAGTTTTGTCGCAAAGCAAAACTTCTTGCCGTCGAAACGCTTGTCCTTTTTGTCGTTCTTAGCGTTCGTTTGCGCGGTTTTCTCGCCCGCTTCTCCGCCGTCCGTCCTGTTTTCCTGCGGTTTTTTGTCCGTCGCTATATCGAACACCGCGGAGCAAAACCACTTGTACGGATCGAGGACGAAACGCTTTACTATGCCGTTTTCCACCTTACCTTTTGAGAGCGGGTAGGCGTCCGCAAGTTGCTCGGGAGACATATCGAAGTCCGCGCACATGTGGCGAACGATCTCCATCGTAGTTTTTGAATCGTCGTCGCTTCTGTGCAGGCTCTCGGGCTCTACGCCGTACGTCTCGGCTATCTTTTCGAGCGCGGTGCTGACAGACTTCCCTTCGTTTATCGTCTTGTATATTTGCTGTTCGTCAAAGAAGGAATACTCAAAGTGAGGTTTGTCATACCTGTCGCAGGCGAGTTGCAAGAAGTTTACGTCATTGAGTATCGAGTGCCCGATGACGAGTTGATTTTTTGCTTCCAAAATCCTCTTGATTTTGTCGTATCTCGCCACGAAATTCGGCGACGAATAAAACCTTTCCTTTGGATATCCGAGTTGAATTTGCGGTTCTCCGCCGTATCTTGCGAGCCTGAACGGCGCCTCGGGATTTATCAAAATATCCTCTTGTTTTAGTACGTTAAAACGGCAGTCGCACAGTACGTAGCCAAAACTGCACATATGTCTGCCGTCCGAACATTCTATATCAAAAAAGAGATAATTCATAAAAATTTTTGCAAAAGCTGTTAATTACTTGATTTCAACAAGTTCGTACTCTCTTGATCCGAATCCGAGTTCTGCCGCCGCCTCGATCGTATGAACGCCGTGACGAGACTCGACGCGCTCGAGGAAGTGCTTTTGTCCCGGATCGTCCTTTGCCGCATAGACGAGGTCGATACACGCTTGGTCGATAGCGATAGGATCGAGAGACGCGAGAATGCCGATATCTTTCATGCAAGGATCTTCAGCCTTTGCACAGCAGTCGCAGTCGACGGAGATGTTTTTCATAACGTTGATGAACGCGATGTTTTTGCCGAAGAATTTGACTACGGAACTTGCCGCGTCCGCCATACCTTCCAAAAACTCGTCCTGCTTTGCGCTTCTTGCCCAGCAAGAATATTGGTCGTCCGTCTTGCCTGCGCTGTGAATGACAGCCTTACCTCTTGACGAGGCGCAACCGATAGAGAGTTGTTTGAGCGCTCCGCCGTATCCGCCCATCGGGTGTCCCTTGAAGTGCGAAAGAATGACCATGCTGTCATAGTTTTCCATGTGTCTGCCAACCTTGTTTTCTTTGAGGATTTTGCCGTTCTCGATAGGAAGAATAAGATCGTCGTCCTCCGCGTCCATGAGATCGAAGTCAAAAAACTCGTCCCACTTGTGCTCGTGGATGAGGCGGTAGTGTTTCTTTGTCGTGTTTCTCGCGCCCATATACGCCGTATTGCATTCGACAACGGTGCCGTGAACTCTCTCCACCATCGGCTTCCAAAACTCTGGTTTAAGATAGTTTTGGTTGCCCTTTTCACCCGAGTGAAGTTTGACTGCTACTTTGCCGGGAAGTTCGATTCCGAGCAAGTTGAAGAGTTCAACGACCTTTTCAGGCGTAATCTCTTTTGAAAAGTAAACTGTTGGTTTCATATATAAACTCCTAAAAATTATTCTCTATTCTCCGAGCGGATCCGTAAAGTCGCCTTTTACTTTCTCTCCGCACACGTCGCAGACGTAGACGGTATACCCCTGCTCGGTTTGCGTCGGCGCGACCGTCTCTTTGACAGTCAAGGTGTGTTTTTCAAAGTTGAATTTGCCGTCGCAGTTCTCGCACTCGTGCCAGTGACCGCTTTCGTCCGCGTGCCAGTGGTCAAGGTCAATACGGTGACCGTTTGCGTCTACCGTCGAAAATTCCGCCCTACCGCACACTGAGCACGTTCTCTTGTCGATGCCGTTCGTTGTGCAAGTCGGCTCGAGATACCTCTCCCACTCGCCGAACGTATGCGGTGCGGAATCGAGTTTTTCTCCGCAACCGTTCGCGCATTTGTGCCAATGCTCAAGATTGTCCGCCGACCACTTCGTCGCAGGTTCGTGTCCGAGCGGCGGGATTTCCGTCTTTATATATCCTCCGCAAACGGAGCATACGCTAACAAGCGTACCCTTCTCGGTGCAAGTCGGCTCTTTTGTGACGTATGACGTTGAATATTCGTGCGCTCCGCGGTCAAACTCATCTCCGCAGACAAGGCAGTCTCTCCAATGTTCATGCTCGTCAAAATCCCAGTCGTTGGACTTGTTGTGCGCAGTCTTTGCAAGAGTTCTTCTTGTGGATCTTCCGCAAGTCATGCAGGAATATACGATAGAGCCTTCCTCCGTGCAGGTCGGGGCTTTTTCTATATGTCCGCCGTCCCAGTTGTGAAGAGCCTCGTCCATTTTGTGATTGCCGTTTGTGCAGAAGTGCCAATGCGTCTCGGGATCCGACGCCACCCAACCGCCTTGAATATTGTGTCCCATTGCGGGCAGCACGTCGGCGCGGGAGAAACCGCAAGTCGTGCAGGTAAATATGATCTTTCCGCTCGTATCGCAAGAGTTTGCAACTTCTATCACGCCATTGTCCCAGTCGTGATTTGCAAGACCGAGCAATTCGCCGCAACCGTGCGCGCACTCGTGATAGTGCTGAGTGGACGTCGTTTTCCACTCGCTCTTTGCCTCGTGCCCAAGCGCAGGGACTTCCTCGTCCCTATAGGTGTCTCCGCATTTTGTACAAACGTGGAGCATACACCCGCTCTCCGTACAAGTCGGTTCAACCAAAGCTGACTTGTAATTGTGGATGCAGATGCTTGAATAGTTTGCCGTGTTCCCACCGCAAGCGCTGAGTATGCCGCTAAGGCCGACAGCGCACAGTGCCACAAGGACGCCGAAAAAAACTCTTTTTGCTAAAAATCTCATTTCTTTTCCGCAGGAGCGGACCCCTTATCGGCAGCGTTCAAAAGCGAAAACTACCAGTATTTTATAACAATGATAAAATAATGATAAACTCAAATCGAGAAAATTGCAATAATAAAATAAAAATAATTTATTATTAATAATAAATTTAGCAAAATGCTCAAAAACGACCGCCGCAAGTCAAAACTCGCAAGGATTTTTCGGCACATATTTATTCAAAAATGCGCGGAGTCTCCGCGCTTCAAGCACGCGACTTTTGCGCGTCACATTTGCCTTAGACTCAAAAAATAAGTCGGTGCGACGATAATTGCAAAAAACGCCAAACTTACGATTTCAAAAACAATCAAAAATTTCAAGCCGTTTTTCGGGTATTCCCTGACGTAAATGCGGTAGTTGATGACGGAGGCGAGAGAGCCTATGATCGTGCAAAGCCCCGCGGAATCAAGTCCGTACAGGAGCGCGCCTTTGCTCACCGCAAACGGATAGAGCACGACGCCCGCAGGTACGTTGGAAATGACTTGACTGACGAGTATAGACACCCAGTATTCCCTGCCCGCAACGAGTTTTGCGAGGACGTCCGCCACCTTCTCGTTCGACGCAATGGTCGACGAAAAAACGAAGAAACAAAAGAAGGTGACGATGAGCGCATAATCCGTTTTTGCAAGCACTTTCGGATCGAAGATAACAACGGTCACGAGGATCATCGCCGCGATATAATACCACGCCTCGAAGCGGGAAACTATCATCCAAATGATTATGAGAAAGAGGAACAAATACGTCAACCTTTTCGGCGTATTGTCCACAAGCGACTCGGAAGGAAACGCGGAGAGAGGAATGTCCGTCTTTTGCCTTATATTCTTGGCAAACAGCACCACGACAAAGCAGACGAGAATCGCCCCCGATATTGCCCAAATAGGCGACATATACCCGACAAAACTCCACACGCTCACGCCGGATTGCCCGAAGATAAAGAGGTTTTGGGGACTGCCGAACGGCGTGAGCAGCGAGCCTCTTATCGCCGCGATATTCTCCATTGCGAGCAGTGGCAAAATATACTTCTCTTTCTTCGCCGCGCGGAAGAGGAAGATCGTCAGCGGTACGAATATGATGAGCGACACGTCGTTCGTCACAAACATAGAGGTGAAAAACACTCCGAACACCAAAAACAGCCCAAGTCCCACCGCGGATTTTATCCTGCCCGCAAGACGTATAATCGGATTGAAAATCTTTTCTTTTTTGAACCCTTCAAGCACTGTGAGCATCAAAAAGAGCGTGCCGAGAGTACGCCAGTCTATTTCTCCAAGCAGACTGACGCTCGGGCGCACCACGCACACGACGATGAGGGCGGCAACAACTGCCACCCACACCATCGCCTCGCGCTTCACGGTTTCAAAAAAGTCTTTCGCTCCGATTTTTGTCATGATTAAAACAATTCTTTGCCGACTTTAAAAGCATCTGCGACTTTCTCGCCAAGCACGTTGTATGCGTTGTTGAACGGGTCAAAAGCAATCGGGGCGACTTTTGCGATGTCGACTTTGCCGTCTGTGAGAGCCTTTTCGTCCACGCTGACGTTGACTATTTCGCCCTTCAAAATGCAGGTGTCAAGGTTGTATTCGATGACTTTGCACTCCAAACAAACCGCAAGTTCGTTGATGATAGGCGCATTGACGAGTTCGCTCTTCGTTGCGGTAAACCCTGCGCGGGCAAATTTGTCCTCAGTCTTGTTTCCGCTCGCCATGCCGACGTAGTCGCAACCCGCGACGTGTTCTTTGTCCGCCATACTGACCGTAAACGCACCCGTATGCGCGAAGTTTTTGCAGGTCTTGTGCCCCGGGGAGAGGCAAATCGAGACTTGATTCTCCTCGCTGATTCCGCCCCACGCCGCGTTCATAGCGTCGGGGTTGCCGTTCTCGTCATAAGTTGCGATGATCCACACAGGTTGCGGATAGGATAGCGGTTTTGCACCGAAATTTTTTCTGCTCATAGTTTTATCTCCTTGAAATAATTTTATTTGTTTTCAAATTCATTCTTTGACTTGTTTGCGTTTACAAGATATTCTCCACCTCGTCGAGAGTTTTCACGACAAAGTCTACGCAGTCAGGCACGTCGTAGCGCTCCTTGCCTCTCGTAAAATAGCAAGTCTTTATCCCAGCGTTTTTGCCTCCCGCCATATCGGACGTGAGCGAATCGCCGATTATCACACACTCGTCGGGTTCGACGGAGACTCCTCTCTCTTTCATAAACTCGAAACAGCGGTCAAAAAACGCCTTTTCGGGCTTTTGCACGCCGACGGCTTCGGACACAAACACAAAGTCAAAATATTTTGCTAAACCCGCGATTTCAAGCCTGTGCTTTTGTTGTTCGTAAGGTCCGTTGCTGGCGGTTGCCAAGACGTACTTGCCGTGCAGGTATTCGAGCATCTCTTTCGCGTGCGGTTCGAGGATCGCGTTGTCATAGATTTGTTCTCTGAAAAAGTCTTCGAACTCGTTGCCGTCGTTGTCTATGCCAAGCACCTCGAATATCTTGCCCCACCTCTTGTCCTGTATGTCCTGAAAGGTGATTTCTCCTCTTTCGTGCCTGAGCCAAAAGTCCGTGTTTATCCTTTGAAAGACGTCGAACATATACGGCTCGTACGGCAAAAAGCCGAACTTTTCAAAGCCCTCTTTCATTGCCCACTTGACATACTCTTCAAAGGAGAGCAAGGTGTTGTCAATATCGACAAACACGACTTTTATCGTATCGTTTTGATGTGATAAAGCGTCCGTTTTGCGCCTTGTCAGTTGATATGCGATGCGCGGTGAGTGGTCGCGGACATAGATTGTTCCGCACTTTTCAAAGCCAAGACGCGAGAGTGCGGACTGCATGACGACGTTGTCGCGGTGAGTGTCTATGCGCACGTTTTCTTTGAACTTCAACGCAAATTCAACCGCGCATTTCAAGACGCCTTTCACAATAAAGTCGCTTGCTATTCGGTGTATCGTCGCATACGGCTCGTCGTTTTTCCACTCCCCGTCCTCTATCACTTCATAGCACGGATCGGCGTCAAGGAGCAGCGCGAACACGCCGTGGATTCCGTCTTCGTCATATATGACAAAGTTCAGTCCCTCTTTCACGTCCTCTTCCACCATATCTCTTGGCGGATACGTCCTGCCCCACTGGTTCGGGTTGCCGGTACGCGCCATAAAATCCTGCGCTCCGCGGTAGAGTTCGCAAATCCTTTCTATGTCTTTTTCCTGTGCGTGTCTAACTTTTAACATCAGTATTCAAGCAGTCTGCCGTAGTCGTTCCACTCGCCAAACATTCTTCCTTTTTTCGTCTCTTCAATAAGGTGTGCAAGCGCACGTTCGTACGCTGCTTTGTCGCGATTTTTGAAAAACGCCACGTTGTACATTCTCACTCTCACGTAGAGTGGAGGAAATTCGAGAAGTTTTTCAAGCACGCCCGCGCGCTCTATCTCCGCCCACACGTCCTCGTCGGGGACAAAGCCCATATCGGGGAGCACCGCTCTTCCGCCGTCTCTCATAAGCCCGAGTTTTTCAAGTCTTCTCACTCGCTCTTTGTTGAGTTCCGACCACGGGCTGTTCTTCTTGCGCGGAGAAAAGCGTTGATAATGCGCGCCGTCCACTATCTTTTGTGTGGAGTCAATCCACCCGAAGCAAAGCGCCTCCTCGACTGCGTCAAGGTAGTAGAAGCATCCGTCGTCCTTTGGTCTTCCGCGCTTTAGCGTAAGCCAACACTCGGACTCTTTCTCCGCGTTCTTTTCAAGCCAGTCGCGAAACTCCTCTCTGTTTTTTGCCGTCAAAACGTTTTGCATATCAGTCTACCCCTTTCAAAATCTCATTCTACGAGATTTATCATTTGAGCAGATATGCGAGGAGCAAATCGTAGGTCTTTTTGAGACCGTCTATGTGCGTGCGCTCATAGCCGTGGCTGTTGGAAGTTCCGAAGCCGATCGCGGCGTGACGAATGTCATAGCCTGCTGAGATTGACGGATCGCAGTCCGTTCCGTAGTGCGGAGTGAAGATGTCGAGCGCGTAGTCTATATCGTTGTCCTTTGCGAGCGCTCTAAGTTCATTAGTGAGTTCATAGTGATAAGGAAAGCGGGAATCCTTTGCAAAGATAGTCACCTTTTTCTCGTCGGATGTCTGCTCAGGGCCCGTCGGTGCGATGTCGACCGCTATCATATCCTTGACGCCCGCAGGCAAAACTGTTGTGCCGTGTCCTATCTCCTCGTACTCCGCAAAGTAGAAGTAGACCTTGCGTCCCAACTTCGCCTTTGCTTCTTTCAACTTTTTTATAACGGCAAAAAGCACCGCAACAGCGGCTTTATCGTCCACAAAACGGGACTTTATGTAGCCGTTTTGAAATTCAAAGCGAGGATAGAGCGCAATGACGTCGCCCGTCTCGATGCCGAGTTTTCTTGTATCGTCCGCGCACCTTACGTCCTCGTCGAGCACGATACATACGTCCTTTGCAAAGTCTCCGACGTTCTTTCTAAGCTCGTCCTCCGTCACGTGAATAGAGTTTGGAGTACGGCAGATAGTGCCCGTATACACCTTGCCGTCACGCGTATAAATTCTCACGTTTTCCGTCACGCAGTAGAAGGGATAGAGCCCGCCGACAGGCACGACTTTGAGAGTTCCGTCCGCGTTTATATGTCTCACCATAAGCCCTATATCGTCGAGGTGAGCGGTGACTACAAGCGGATTCCCTTCTCCGCCGAGGTCTGCGATCACTCCGCCCTTGTGAATGACTTCATACGGTGTTGCGAGTTCGTCAAGCATGGAGCAAACGAGTTTTTCGATGTCGTCGCACTTGCCTGTCGTAGAGTCACAGTTCACGAGTTTTTCAAAGGTGTCAAGCGTGTATTTCTCATCAAATGCCAAATTGTCAAACTTTTTCATAATCTATCTCCAAAATTTTCTTTCGCACAAAATTTGTCTTAGTATTTCAAGAACATCTCGCGGATTTTCTCGGTGTCGTTCGTCACTGTGAGCGCGAGTCGAAGCAACACCGCCGCCTTTTGCGGGGATAAGTTATTTGCGGCTATCGTCTCCTCGACACGAAGCATATCGCTTGTAATGAGACCGTCGTCCACGCGCGAACTGACTACGACGGGAACGTTCAAAGTCCTTATCATATCTCCGTAGATGAGGCTGAACTCCCCTGCTCCCGCTCCCGCGATGACGAGTCCGTCCGAGTGTTCCGCGGCGTATTTTAAGAGTTCAGGCGACGCGTCCACGTGGAAATAGAGTATGGACACCTTTGGCAGACGGTCGAGTTTTGACACGTCAAACTCGCTCTTGTTCGTGTGAGCCTTGTTGGTCGTCTCATACATATACACTTTTCCATCGCGAATGACGCCGATAGCCCCCATACGTCCTGCGGAAATTGCGGTGAGTTGATAGGTGCTTGTCTTTGTTACCGAGCGCGCCGAATAGATCCTGTCCGCAAACACGGCGAGAACCCCTTGCCCCTCCGTCTCGCGAGACGCCGCGGCGCACACCGCTTGGTAGAGATTCATAGGTCCGTCCGCGGATATAGAAGTCGCGGGGCGCATAGAGCCTGTGATTATCACGCTCTTTTTTGTCTTCACCGCAAGGTTCAAAAAGTATGCGGTCTCTTCAAGCGTATCCGTGCCGTGCGTGATGACAAAGCCTTTTACGTTGTCGTCCTTTGCCTCGCGGTTGATGATAGAGGCGAGTTCGAGCCAAATATCCGCCGTTATATCGTCGGAATTTACGTTGCAAATTTGCATGGTTTCAAGCGGTGCGATATTGTTTATCTCCGGGATCTCGGAGATGAGTTCGTCCGCCGTCAATTTGCCCGGTCTATACACGGTCGATTTGCCGATTTCACCGACGCCCGCGATAGTTCCGCCCGTTGCAAGAATCAAAATTGTTCCTCTTCGTCTTACCATAATATCTCCTAACTGCTTTTGCGTGCTATTTTCAAGTTTACAAACACGCGCTTAGTGCCTCGTCAAGCACTATGAGGTCTTCGTCCGTCGTCGCCCAACTTGTCGCAAAGCGGACAACCGTATGTTTCTCGTCGGCTTTCTCCCAAATCTCAAAACGGAGTTTTTGTTTGAGTTTTTCAAGCACCGAATTGTCAAGCACGACAAACTGTTGATTTGTCGGCGAGTCGATATAGAACTTCACACCGTGCTTTGCCATAATATCTTTCACTTTTTCCGCCATGACTATTGCGTGTTTACTGATTTCAAAGTACAGGTTGTCCGAAAAGAGCGTATCGAATTGCAAACCGAGAAGTCTTCCCTTTGCCACGAGTGCGCCACGGCGCTTGATAGATGTCAAAAAGTGTTCGGGCTTTTTGAGGTTTGAAAAGACTATCGCCTCACCGCAAAGCGCTCCGACCTTCGTTCCGCCGATATAGAAGACGTCGACGATGTCCGCAAATTCTTTGAGCGTCAAATCGCACGCCTTGCTCGCAAGCCCGTATCCGAGTCTCGCGCCGTCAACAAAGAGCGGAATGTTATATTCCCTACACACGGCTTTTAGCGCGACAAGCTCCGCCTTTGAATACAGCGTGCCGTACTCGGTCGGATATGACACGTACACCATGCCCGGGATCGCCATGTGTTCGTGACTGCCGTCCGCAAAGAAGTCCGCAAGATATTCTCTCACGGTCTTTGACGAAAGCTTTCCGTCCTTGCAGGGGAGTTCGATGACCTTGTGCCCGGAATACTCGATAGCCCCCGCCTCGTGCAGGCTTATATGCCCCGTCTTTGCCGCGATAACCGCCTCGTAGTCTTTGAGCAGCGTGGAGATGACGACCATATTCGTCTGCGTACCGCCCACGATAAACTCGACGTCCGCGTCCGGCTTTAAGGCGGCAAGACGTATCTTCTCCCTCGCGCTCGCCGTATACTCGTCAAAGCCGTAGCCGGGTTGCGGAATGAGATTTGTCTCGACAAATCTTTCCAAAATGCGCGGATGTGCGCCCTGCGTATAATCGCTCTCAAATGAAACCATAATGCTCCTTTGCACACTTCGTGTGTCCATCATTTGTGTACGTTATATCAACAAATTCTTATATTCTTTTCAATCTGCGTCTTCATCCAAAGCTTCTAGAAGAAAACTCACGGGGCGAAATCCGTCGTTGCAGGAAATCATTGCTGATTTTGGGTTTTTCATCCAACCGTCATAGAAGTTTCCGCCGCCATGCGCAAGCGTCATAACAAACGGTGACACACTATCCCACGCACTGTCGCAGAACCCTTCGGGTTTTTGCCACCCGTTTGCAATATAAACCTTGCCGAGTTCCATATCGCAGGCGTGCTCAATTGGATTCTCGTATTTTGCAATCAAGTTGTCATAACTTGCTTTCTTTACAACCGTGATTCTAACCTTTTTCATAATTTCTCCATTGTCATACTTATCTCGGCGTCCGTCTCCATCTTTTTGACGACTATTTCTTTAAGCATGATTATCCTTGATATTGTTGCTCCGCTCTTGTGACTGTGTCGGGATAGATCTTTGCAAAGTCGTTTGCCATAGAGATCGAGATCCAGCCCTTTGCCGTGTATTCTGCGGATTTTGTAGCCCAGTCCTGCTTGCCCCATTCGCGGACGTTGTCGTCAGCAACCACCATGTAGGCTTGCGTCTTGTATTTGTTTCTCGAATCGATCGTATAGTTTAGCATACTCGAATCACTGCCGCTGTTGCCAAACGCGAGCACAGGGCGTTTGCCGATTTCGCGCTCGATATATATAGACTTGTTGGCGTTGAGGTTCTTTTGAATAAAGCCTCCCGTCAGCACCAATTCGTCGCCGTTTTCATACTTGAAATTCATATTTGAAGACTCTTCCTCATGCCCTTTCACTTTGACTTCGAAGTCCGTGCCGATGACGTGATTCATCGTGACGTAGTCCTTTATCGGAGAGTTTGCGACGATAGTGCGCGTCGTTGTGCGCTCGGTACCGCTGATGACGTAGATCGTAAAGCCGTTGTCATAGAGGTAGTGCACGACTTCCACCATCGGGAGGTAGAAGTTGTCGATATAGCGCATATTGTTGAAACTCTTTGTGTACTTCTTGCCAAAGGACACGACGTAGGCTGAGAACTCTTCCACCGTCATACCCGCATACGCCTTTGCGAAGTTTCTTGCAAGTTCCTCGCCTGCAAGGTAGCCGGGCTGTATCGCTCTTGCCGCCTCTTTAAGTTCTTCCGACACCTTTTCCGGGTGATCTTCGAGGCAGTATTCTATGAACATCATCGTGTCATAATAGGTGTAGTAGGTCTCGCACACGAGCGTGCCGTCCATATCGAACACCGCTATTCTGTCCTCGACGGGAATAAAGTCGGCGGAGTCCTCGTTTGTCACGTTCGCGACGTAGGAAGTGAGCGCGGAGAGCGCGACTCCCTCGTTCCAATACTCAAATTTGAATTGCTCTTGCGGGCAAGATTGATCTTTGTTGCATGCGGCAAAGCCGAATACGCTCATAGCCACGACAAGCAAAACTGCTACGATAACAATAATACGCTTTGTTTGTTTCATATTTATCTCCAAATAATAAAATTCTATTTATTCAAAGTCCACTTTTCCGCTCGCTATGTCATAGACCGCGGAGACCGTGACAAGGTTTTGAAACGCCTTTTTCAGCTTTTCCGCTTGGAAGTCGGCATTGATTTTGCTTGCAACTCTCTCGCCTTTCTCGCTGCCTATTGCTTCGCGTATATCTCGGGTGAGAGTGCCGACTCTCCCCTCCGTATCGCCGTGTATCGCAGCTCCTACCGCACCGCACTTGGTATGCCCAATAACAAGCGCGAGATTCACTCCCAAGTGCTCATGCGCATATTCCACGCTTGCAAGCTCGTGTGCGCCGACGACGTTTCCCGCAACGCGTATGACAAACAAATCGCCGATACCGCAAGCAAAAATCGCCTCGGGTATCACGCGCGAGTCCGCGCAGGCAACAACTATCGCAAACGGACGTTGTCCGTTGTCCGCCTTGTCCTGTCTTATCGTCTCTGACACGTCGCCCGAAAACTCTCCGCTTTTGGCATACCTTTTGTTGCCTTGTTTGAGTCTTTCAAGCGCGTCTTGCCAACTGATATTTTCACAATGGTTCATAGTCTTCTCTCTATTTTTCAAACATATCTTTTGCCGACTCTGTCATACTCTCGCTCTTTTTGAGAGACTCGTCGAGCATCTTCTCGGCGGTTTGCGGAAAGTCCGAATATATCACTTTGCTTCCCACCTCGGTTATACCGCCCTTTGTGGCAACGCGAGATACGACTTCTTCAAAAGTCATGCCGTTTTTCAGCATAAGTTCGCCCGTTGCGTGGAGCGTGTTCAGCACCATATCGACGATTTGCTCCTTTTTGATGGTCGTAAACTCGGTTGCCCGCTCGCAAATCACGTCGAACATAGACGCGATAAACCCGGGCATACAACTGACGAGTTCCGAGCAAATGGCAATTTCGCTTTCAGGTATCTCAATAACGTTGCCAATGACAGAAAGCAGGTCTTTAAGTGCCGTTTTTGCTGCGTCATCTACCGTTTTTTGAAAACTGACAAGCGTCTCGGAGCGGTTTATCTCCGCCGTGAGGCTCGGAATAACCACCGCATATTTGCAGTCAGCCACCTTCTCCATGAGTTCAAACGGAATGCTCCCGTTGAGCGACACGACAAGCGCACCTTTGCGCGTGTGTCCCTTTATGTCTTCAAGCACAGTCTTGACGTCTCCGAAGCGCACGCACACAAACAAAATGTCCGCGCACTCCGCCACTTCCGCATTTGTCGCAAGAATTGTATATTCGTCGGGCGCCTGAACGATTTTTTCAAGAGTTCTGTTTGTGACAAACAACCTCTCCGCCTTGCCTGCCTCGGCAAATCGTTCAAGCAACATCCTGCCCATACTTCCGTATCCGATAATTCCAACGTTCATTTTTCTCTCCGATGATAATTACAGTTTTAAGACAGCCGGCATTTCATCCCAGTTGTCGCCATCATAGACGTCGGGCACTTCCTCAAAGCCAAAGGAAGCATACATCTTTTTTGCCACTTCGTTTTCAGGCTCATAGCTGAGCCAAGCGTATTCCGCCTTTCCGCAAGGCCAAGTCTTGATATAATCAAGCACTTGTTTGAACGCCTCTTTACCGTAGCCTCTGCCCTGATAGCGTTTGTCAATCATAAACCGCCAAATAAGATAGTTGCCTTTCAAAAACCAGCACTTCTTTGGATCGTCATCGTCATCAAGCGGAACGTCATAGCCGATCATCACGAAACCAATTGGGCTATCTCCGTTGTAAATGCCGAAAGGCAAAGCCGTCATCCCGCTCTCTCTTGCGGCAAACGCTTCTGCAAGACTTGCCATATTGCTTGCGACAAAGTTTTTTTGCGCTTTTTTTACGCGCAGTTTGCAGATTTCAAAGGCATTGTCATAGTTTATTTTTGCAAGGTGTATATTTGTTTTCATAGTTTTCTTTTTATAAATGTCTCCACTTGTTTTTTATCCTTTATTGCGGTTATCGCTCCGACTTCCGTTGAGCATATCGCACCGCAGGCGTTGGCAAAAGTCAACGCGTCTTCTATGTTTTTGCCACTCAGTATTTCACACGCAAAGCCTGCGAGCAGGTTGTCCCCCGCGCCCGTCGTGTCAACGGCGTTTATGTCGTATGCGGGGAGCAAAATCGTCTTTTCGGCGTTTTTGAAGAAGCACCCCTTCCCGCCGAGTTTGACGATGACGTTTTTCACTCCGTATGACAAAAAGACGTCCGCCATCTTTTCAGGCTCTTGCTCGCCTGTAAAATATTTGCCCTCGTCCTCGTTTGGAGTGATATAGTCGATATACGGCAAAGACTCCTTGACGTCTTCGAGGCTTATCTTTGCAAAATTCGGGATTTTGGTGTCCGCAAACACGAGAATATTGTTTTTGTGCGCGTATTCGCACACGGCTTTTATGATAGACGGATCGTCAAACGGCGCGCGGAAGAGCGAGCCGAGCACAACCCCTTTTGCGCCTTTCAAGCACTCCAAATACTTTTCCGGGTGGAAGTTGTATTTGTGAGCGAGGTTTGTGATAGACTTGCGACTGCCGTCGTCCTCGACGAGCATGGTCGTGACGGGAGTTTTTGCGTTATCACGCACGACAAAGCGAGTATCTACGCCGTGCTTTTCAAGTGCGGAGACGACCATACTCCCTTCCGCGTCCTTGCCGAGGTGGGCGAGGATAGCCGTCCTTGCCCCGAGTTTCGCCGCGGTTATCACGCCGTTGACAGCCTCTCCGCCGACGTTTATGGAGCAACTTTTTGCCCTATACCCGCTTGCGGAAACAGGCTCTTTGTCAAAGCCTTGCACAATAACGTCGATAAGCGACATTCCAATGTAAACGATGTCACAATTTTTCATATATTCTTGTACAGTTCATAGACGTCATGCCCTTTGGGGACGTCTTTTAGTTCGCCTCTAAGCAAATAGCCGTTCTTTTTGAAGAACCCGATATTCCAATCGCCCGCATTCGTCAAAACCATAGGCGCAGCGTTTTCCTTTGCGAATTTATCCACTTCTTTCAAAAGATACGTGCCAAGGCCTTGACACCTAAACGGCTCTTCCACCCATATTGCAATGACAAAGCCGTTCAAGCCCTTTTCCACGTCTGCGATAACACCTGCCACAAACTTGCCGTTCTCGTCCACGAGTTTTTTTGAAAAATCAACGGATTCGCATTTTTCCTCATAGAGATTGCTGTATGCGCTGATACCGTCGTCGATGACGTCTGCGTCGTCGTCATTGCCAAACGACACTTTGAATTTCGTTCCGCTGTTGTTTGTCGGCACGTACTCCGGGACATCTTTTTCAAGATATTTGACCAGCGAATAACTGATATGGCCGTTTGCCTTTTTGAGAGTTGTAAAAACCTCAAATCCGTGTTTTTCGTAGAACGGTCTTGCCATATAACTTGCGGTGCCAAGTGTAATAACTCTGTACCCCTTCTCTTTGGCAATACGCACTATTTCGCGGATGATCATTGAGCCTATACCTTGGTGGCGATAGTCTTCTTTCACCCAAAGATCATTGACGAACAATCTTGCCCACCGATATTCGTAGGCTTCTGCGATGCATCCGCCGATGATTTCACCGTCTTCGTTCTCGACTTTGAGGACAAACTCTTCCTCTTCTTTTTCCACTTCGTGCGGGACGATTCCGTTTATTCTCTCGCCGATATATTTTGCTTCATCCTTTTCTAAATCTTTAAGTCTAAACTCCATTTGTATTCTCCGTCAAAGGTCTTTATCAACAATGTAGTAACTGTGTCCTTTGGGAAGATCGGACAATACGCCGGCGACCTTAAACCCGTTTTTCAGGAAGAAACCGACGTTCCAGTCATATAATTCTTCCACGATTATTTTTGTTGCGCCATTTTCTTTGGCTTTCTTTTCAAAATGGTTTATGAGCCACGTCCCGAGTCCTTGATCACGATATTCTTCATCGACCCATATCTTCCAGACAACTCCCACGTCGGATTCGGTCACGCCCGCCATGATCGCGGCGACGGCCTTGCCGCTTTCATCGACAAGCTTCCGGTTGATTTTGATGTAATCGTGTTTTGGAGCAAGGAAAGGCAAATTATACTCGTAAAGTTTATCGCCGATCAGTTCCACGTCCTCCTCGGTTCCATCCGCTACCTGATACGGGATCGGTCTGCAGTGCCGTTTCGGCTGCCCTTTTTCCAGACGTTTGAATAATTCGAAGCTCTCGTGCCCGACGGGCTCGTTCAGGACCGTTCCGTAAAGCGCGTATCCGTGTTTTAAATAAAATGGTTTCGCCTGAAAATCCCCGGTGCCCAGAAATGACAGATAGCAGCCTCTTTTTATTGCGGTCTCTTCCACTGCTTGTAAAAGATGCGAACCCAGCTCCTGCTTTCGGTATCTTTCATCTACCCACAGATCGTCAACGTATAGGCAGCCCCATGGATAGATATATCCGACACATCCGGCAATTATATTGCCGTCCTTGTCTGATATTTTTTTACAAATTGTCTCTTCTTCATCACCGAATCCGTCTGCAGGCGGAACGAGCTTAAAATTAAACTCATTAACAAGATTATCAATTCGTTCCGAATCTTTACGGGCACTTCTTCTTAATTTTAAATTCTCCATATTTTTCCCTCTTAGTTTTTTGTCATTAATATCACCGTTTCGACGTGGTGCGTTTGCGGGAACATGTCGTATGGCTGAACGTAGTCTATCGTGTAAGTTGAAGACAAAGTCTTCAAGTCTCTTGCCAAGGTCTGCGGATTGCAGGAGACGTATAGGATTTTTTCAAATCCCGCTTCCTTTGCAACTGCAAGCACCCTCTCGTCACACCCCTTGCGCGGAGGGTCCAAAATGAGAACACGTTTCGTGTTGTCGCGTTCTATGCTTTCTACGAACGTCGCCGCATCTGCACATACGTTCGTCACATTGCCGATTGCAAGGTTGCGCATAAGCGCATTTGCGTTTTCGCTTGCGGATGGAACGATTTCCACCGCGGTAATTTTTGATTTTGGCAAGCGGAGTGCGATTTGCGCGGTGAGCAAACCGACTCCCGAATAAAGTTCTACGATTTCGCCGTCAAAATCCGTTCCTATATGTTCGCAAACGTCGTCGTATATTGCGTCTCTCACCTTGTTGTTGACTTGCAAAAAGGAGAGCGGAGACACGACAGCCTGGTATCTGCCAAGGTCCTGCGGGCGTTCCTCGCCGTAGACGAGAGTGGCATTGTCGCCCATGATGACGTTCGTATTTTTCGTATTGTTTGACACAAAAACCGTATAGTCAGAGAAGTGCCTGTCGAGTTTTTGTGTAAGGAGGGCGAGTTTTTCGATATTTTGTACGCTTGAATTGACGACGATAGTCAGCGTGAGCGTGTCGAGCATACGCGCGACCGCGTGGCGGAGATACCCTCTCCCAGTCTGTTCGTCATAGACGGAGAGCGCGTTTTCGTTTGCCCATTCGCCTATATCTTCGATGAGGTCGGCAGCCCACTGCCCTTGAAGCGCGCACCACTTCATCGGCACGACCGAGTGCGAACGCTTTTCAAAAAAGCCGAGGTACACCCTGCCCGAACGCTTGTTTTTGCCGAACGGAAGCGCAAGTTTGTTGCGGTATTCCCACTCGTTGAGGCTTATAGGAGTCGGCACGTCAAGGTCAAGTCCGCCCACCTTTTTGAGCGCGCGCTTGACAGTTTCGCGCTTCATTTCAAGTTGGAAAGAGTGTTCTACGCTTTGAAGGTCGCACCCTCCGCACTTTTCAAAATACGGGCAAACGGGTTTGACTCTATGCTCGCTTGGCTGTACGACCTCGACCACTTCGCCAAAGGCGTAGTCCTTTGAAGTCCAGGTGATACGCGCGCGAACGACGTCGCCTTTGACTGAAAAAGGAACGAAAATAGGATAAACGCCGCACTTTGCAACGCCCTCGCCGTTAGAGCCGAAATCTACGATTTCCGCGTCTATTATGTCGCCTTTTTCGATGTCAACCCTTTTAGAATCAAACACTCTTTATACTCCTTTTCAAAACCTTTTTGTAGTTTGTAAGGAAGTTTTCAACCCTCTTTAATCCCGCGGACAAATCCACTCCCTTTTCCGCCTGCTTTTGCACATACCAATTCATTATGCGGAGCATATCGCGGCGCGCAGGCTTGAACGGAAGACGGAGGACGTAGCAATGCGCGGAGTTGTACCACACTTTGCCGACGTGATACTCGTTTTTTACGCCCGCATTATCGAGGTACTTTGCCATACGCTTTGCCTCGCCGATACAAAGAGGATCGGTCGCACCGCCGTTGTTGTAGGACTCGGGAAAGTCGTGATTTATATAGTTGTAGGGATTGAGTTCTTTGAAAAACTCCCAGTTTCTCGAACCTTTCCTGCTGTTCTTGCCCGTGACGTATCTCACCATAAGCGTGTTGGTGAGAGGTATGCGGTACATAACATCCATAGAGAACGCACCGCTGATAAAGACGAGATTCGCGGGCTTTGTTTTGAGTGGCGAAAGCCCGAGTTTTTGCACGTAACTCTCATCCGTGGCGGCACAGCCGATACACGCCGCAAGATGTCCGCCGGACGAGTCGCCCGTGACCGTGATATTGTCCTTGTCAATGCCCAACTTTTCCGCATTGTCCGCGAGAAAATTGTAGGCGTCGACGCAGTCTTTCAAATCTTCCGGGAAGTAAACGCGAGGACAAAGCCTGTGGTCGATGACTGCAACCACCGCTCCGAGCGCGGCATAAAGTCTCGCATAGCCGTCTCTGCGCGGTCTGTTGTGTATCACCCAGCCTCCGCCCGGTATATCCATAACGCAGGGAGACTTTTCTCCGACTTTGTAAGGCGGATAGTAGATGTCGAGGACGAGGTCTTCGCCGTCCACCGTCTTGTACACCACACCCTTTTCAACCCTTATCTCACTGTCGAACGGAGTCCGACTGTTTGGCAGTGCCCTGTCCTCTTCCGCGAGGTCAAAGATATATGCCATGAGAGGATGAAGTCGCATGCCGTGTGCTTTGCGAAACTCCTTTGTCTCAATGCGAAACTCGCGCTTCTTTTCGCGCAGTTCCTGCTTTTTGGCTTTTCGCGCCTCTTTCCCCTGCTCGCTTGCTTCCCGCAAGATTTGTTTTTTGTTCACGTACGGGTAAAGTTTTTCATTCATGTACGCCGAATGAAACTCTGTAGATCTCTTCATAATTCCCTTACCAAAATTACGTTTGAAAACTCACTACCCCGCCGCGCGTACGCGTGACGGGGTGTATTGTTTTCAACTTGAATGATAGTTTTGTATTGTGTTATAGGTCGCCAATCTGTGGGATTTTATTACTTAAAATAATGTGAGATTGGTTTCTGTTATTCTTTTTTCCCAAAACCGCTCAGATTGGATGAGATGCTAGGAAAGGCACCTTTGGGAGAAGGGCGCGTACACGATCGTACGTAACCGACTACCAAAGGCGACTTGACAACGCAGGTCGCCAAGCTGTGCGGTTTTCTTGCAATAACGTGATATTTGGATGAGTTGCAAGGCATCGTGCCTTGAACAGCAGACCCAATGTACAACGCCGTACATGGTCTGGTGGGCAAGGTGCGATAACACAGCAAATCGCCAAATAGCGCGTTATTTAGCGTAGATCTTTTTGAGGCGCGCAAACCTAGGCAACCCATTCTCAAGCGGAGCCTTCGCGTCGCCTTGAATGAGCGGAAGCGCGTAGGTGATGAAATCGTCGCTCACGTTGTTGCCCTCTGCGTTGATCCAGCCGAGCGGAACTTTCTTTTCGGTGTTGGCGGCGTATTCGAGTGGCATGAGGACATTCTTGTTGTAGTAGTTGCCTTGCTCGTCAAAGTGACGCTCGAAGATAACCATCTTGTCCGTCTCGCCGTTCACTGCCGCGCGAACTGCGGAAACGCCTGCCTCGAAAGCCTCTTCGACGTCGGTCTTGGACGCGAGGTGCGCTCCGCAACGTTGCATGAGTGAAAGTTCGATGCCACGTGTTTTGAATCCTGATTTTTCCTTGATGAGGTTTGCAAGGATGGACGCGACGCCACCGAGTTGCGCGTGACCGAAACTGTCGCGTGCCGCTTGCGGACCAAAGGATTCGCAAATGAGTTGACCTTCCTTGTTGTGGATACCCTCGGATACGACGGCGATACACTTGTTGCCGTTTCTCGCGCATACAGCCTTGACGTCTTCGACAAACTTGTCGATGTCAAAGTCTACTTCCGGGAGGTAGATGAGGTCGGCGCCGAGTCCGTTCACCTTTGCGAGAGCCGCCGCTGCCGTGAGCCAGCCAGCGTGTCTGCCCATAGCCTCGATTATGCACACCATCGGCGTGTCATACACCTTTGCGTCGAGGTTGACTTCCATAACCGTAGTTGCGATGTACTTTGCCGCGGACGCATAACCCGGGCAGTGATCCGTGCCATAGAGGTCGTTGTCGATGGTCTTCGGAACGCCGATAACGTTGATGTCCCAGCCGGATTTTTGCATATACTTGGAAATCTTGTTGCAGGTGTCCATACTGTCGTTTCCGCCGTTGTAGAAGAAGTAGCGGACGTTGTACTTTTTGAAGACTTCCAAAATCCTCTTGTAGTCCGTATCGTCAACGTCTGCGTCTTTGAGTTTGTAGCGGACGGAACCGAGTGCGGATGACGGAGTGTATTTGAGAAGGTCGATTTCTCTAAGGTCTTCCTTTGAGATGTCGAAGAACTTCTCGTTGAGAATACCGACAATACCGTGTTCCGCGCCGTAAACTGCGGTGATGTTGTCTTGAGCGAGAGCCTCGGTGAAAACACCCGCGGCACTTGCGTTGATAACTGACGTCGGACCGCCTGATTGTCCGAACATACATGCGCCTTTCAAGTTGTTCATATTTTTCTCCTTATTGCACACTTCGTGTGCGTTTGTTGTTTTATTAATTTAGAATAATATTTATTTCTTCCGGCTGCGCCAAAGGCGCAAAATTAATTCTATTTATACCTTAAATAAAGTTGTTTTTTTCATTCAGACGGGCTATCGTTGTTTAACCCTAAATGCAACACCCCTTCCTGCTCCGCCAGGTTTCCCCACCGCGGAACCTACCGAACACAAGTTGCTCACTTTTAAGGAATAAACAAAACTGTCGTTCGCAACCTTGCTATTCCCTACAAGAGTGTATTACTCGCTCCGGGGACACCAAGTCGGCACTCTAAAATCCGGTTTTCTCTATTCTTTGCCACTTCGCCTTTGGGACGCTCCGCAACAAAATGTTCCAAAGTCTCGTACTGAGTGCAGACCGAGGCACTCCGGGGACTCCGCCATTGCGGAGTCGGCTCCGTCTTCGAATGAGTGTGCGTTAGAAGCCCTCAAACAAACTTCATTACTTCGAAATGACCTTAGCCAAATCATAAAGTTTTTCGTCAAACTCTTTTGGTATGCGAAGGGCTTCTAATACGGTTGTGTCATAGATGTCGCCGCCGCGAATGCCGACCACTCTGCCCGACTGACCGCACATGATGAGTTCTACTGCGCGCTGTGCCATACGAGCGGCGAGGACTCTGTCTGCAACCGTCGGATTTCCTCCGCGTTGCATATAGCCGAGCGCCATGTGGTTGACGCGTCTGCCCGTAGCTTCGGAGATCTCTTTGATGAGGTCGTCTTTTAGGTAGTTCACGCCTTCCGCGAGCAAAATGATCGTGGACGTCTTGCCCTTCACGTCATAGCCTTTTTTGACGCTCTTTGCAATCTCAACGGGATCGACGGGACTTGCCTCAGGGACGATGACGTATTCCGCACCGCCTGCGACCGCCGAGTTGATGGCGATATTGCCGCTGTCTCTGCCCATAACTTCCAAAATCATGATTCTATCGTGAGAAGTGATGGTGTCGCGGAGTTTCAAAATCGCGTCGATGACAGTGTTGCACGCCGTATCGAAGCCGATAGTCGAGTCGGTATAGCCCATATCGTTGTCGATAGTGCCGGGGATACCGATGACGTTGAGTTCGGTGTTCTCGTGAAGTGCCTCCACGCCGTGGAAAGAGCCGTCTCCGCCGATGACGATGAGGTTTTCGATGCCTCTGTTGATAAGGTTTTGAGCCGCTTTCTTTTGCACTTCGGGATCCTTAAATTCCAAGCAACGAGATGTCCTGAGGATCGTTCCGCCTGTATGCACCGTGTTGGAAACGGATTTGTATTCCATCTTGAAAATCTCGTCGTTTACGAGTCCTTGATAGCCGTGCATAACGCCGTAAACTTCATAGCCGTTGTGCATAGCAAAACGAAGTGCCGTACGGATTGCCGCGTTCATGCCCGACGCGTCGCCGCCGCTTGTCAAAATAGCCAAATTTTTGTTCGTTAAATTTTTTGCCATATATTACCTCGAGAATTGAATTCTAGTTTTTTATATTTATTTTCCGCTTATAAATCGTATGAGTGTGATGAGATGCGAGGAAGAGGGCCCGGGAACGGAGGGCGCGTACATATGCGTACGCAACCGACGAGCCAAGTGCCTCTGACAAAGCAGGTCGCTCACTCATGCGATTTATTTTTTTGTTGTGAGTTTAACGCCCTTTTCCCCTACTATAAGTTGGAGTTTATGCAACAACTCGTCGTTCACGTCGACCTTGTAGGGGAATTGCATGAGTTTGTATTCATCGCCGACTCTGACTTGTGCGCGGACAGGAGTCACGCCCGGGTGAATTTGAAGCACGCCTGTGACGAGTTCTTTCTCGCTGTTGTCGCGGAGGAGTACGTAGAGGACGCTGCTCGGAGCGGATTTTGCCTCCTCCGCCCTTTGGTTCTTCCAGGGTTCGACCTTGTCTATCGTGACCTTTGGTTCGCTCTCGTCTTTTAAGTCAATGCGCCCCGTGAGTTTTATCGGTTCTTCGCCCTCCAAAAACGCGCCGTATCTCTCGTAGACTTTCGGGAACATGGAAAACGCAACGGAGCCCATCTTGTCCTCCACTCTACCGACAGCGAATTTGAGTTGTTTCGCCGTCGTCTTCTTTTCAAACGACGATACGATGCAACCGAATTTCACTTGCTTGCCGTCGAGTGCTTTGTCCGCGACCATGACGGTCTCGCCGTCCTCGTTTTGTTCCTCGACGAGGAGTTGGCTCGTGTCAAAGTTGAACTCCTTGCTCCAGTCGTCGTAGTCGTCGAGCGGGTGACCGGAGATATACATTCCAAGCACTTCGCGCTCGAAGGACAGGCGTTGCGCCTTGTCGTACTCCCTCACCTCGCTATACTGGATTTCGTCGTCCTCGATGAGTTCGTCAAAGAGGGAGACTTGACCTGTGAGTTTGCTCTTTTTGTCGTTCAGGACCGTGTCCATAATGCGCTCGTATGACGCCATAAGCGTTGCTCTGCCCTTGCCGAAAGAGTCCATCGCTCCGCCCTTTATGAGGCTTTCTATCATACGCTTGTTGATTTGCCCCGCGCATCTGTCCAAAAGGTCTCGAATATCTTTGAACGGGCCGTTTTTTGCACGCTCTTCAAGCAGGTATTCCATAGCCTGCTCGCCGACGTTCTTTATGCCCATGAGTCCGTAGCGGACGTTTTCGCCCTCGATGGAGAAATATTTCTTTGAGCGGTTGATGTCAGGCGGCAAAATCTTCACTCCCGTGCGCTTGAGATAGTTCATATAGTGCTTGACTTCGTCGGCGGAGGTGATACGGTTGTTGACGACTGCGACGATAAAGTGCGACGGATAGTAAAGTTTTAGATACGCGGTTTGATAGGTCAAATACGTGTACGCCGCCGCGTGGGATTTGTTGAACGCGTATGAGGCAAATTTCAAAATCTCGTCAAAGAGTTTGTTCGCGACCTTTTCGTCCACGCCGTTTGCGACCGCGCCCTCGACGACCTTGCCCGTCTTGTCTCCGTCAAGCACGCCGCCGTGGAGGAATATATCTCTCATTTTTTGCAGGACTTCGAGTTTTTTCTTTGCGATAGCACGGCGCATTATGTCCGCTCCGCCAAAGGAGAAGCCCGCGAGTTTTTGCGCTATTTGCATGACCTGCTCTTGGTAGACGATACAGCCGTAGGTATTGCCCAAAATCTCCTCCAAGCGCGGATCGTCGTATACGACTTGATCGGGGTGACGTTTGCCCTGCAAGAAGAGGTCGATAAACTGCATAGGTCCCGGGCGGTACATGGAGATGCCTGCGGTGACGTCTTCAAAGTTCTCGGGTTGCAGTTGCGCCATAAACTTTTTCATACCGCCGCTTTCAAGTTGGAACACGGCCTCGCAGTCGCCCGAGCCGATAAGTTTGTAGACCTCGGGGTTGTCATAGCCGAGTTCGTGGAAGTCGAGCGTTATGCCCTTGTCTTCCTTTATGAGTTTCAAAGCCTCGTCGATGTCCGTCAAGGTTTTGAGCCCCAAAAAGTCCATTTTTAGAAGACCGAGTTCTTCGACTATCGCCTTGTCAAACTGCGTCGTAATGACAGGACCGTTTCTTGAAAGAGCGCAATGTTCGACGACGGGATCCGCGCAAATAACGACGCCCGCCGCGTGCATCGAGGTCTGCCTCGGCATACCCTCGAGTTGCATGGCGATGTCGATGCAGTTCTTTGCCGCCTCGTTCGTCTCGTAAATCTTTTTGAAATCAGGGCTGTAGAGTTCGCTCCCCTCGATGAGCAGTTGCGGGAGCAACACTTTGCCGACGGGGATCTCCTTGACCCAGTTGTTCGCTTCGTTGTACGGAACATCGA
Source organism: uncultured Eubacteriales bacterium (assembly GCA_900322215.1). GTDB lineage: Bacteria > Bacillota > Clostridia > Christensenellales > CAG-917 > CAG-475. The sequence goes on from ONYW01000001.1 coordinate 46,721, forward strand.
GCACGCGCGCGACGTCTTTGACGACCGCCTTTGCGCTCATCGTGGAGTATGCGATGATTTGAGAAACGTTGTCTTTGCCGTACTTTTTGATGCAATAGTCGATGACTTCCTGCCTTCTTACAAAGCAGAAGTCGATATCGAAGTCAGGCATAGACACGCGCTCTTCCGACAAAAATCTTTCAAAGAGAAGATTGTATTTGAGCGGATCGATGTCCGTGATACCGATAGAAAACGCGACGATACTGCCACAACCGCTTCCGCGTCCGGGGCCTACCGGTATGCCCATTTGTTGCGCCGCGTGCACGTAGTCCCAAACAATGAGGAAGTAGCCGTCGAATCCGCATTTGTGAATGACGCCGAGTTCGTATTCGAGCCTCGTCTTGATCTCTTCGGTTATGACCTTGTATTTTTTTGTGATGTTCTTTTCCGCAAGATAGCGAAGATACCCTGCCTCGTCGAGTCCGAGACTCTCCATCTCTTCGCAGGTGTATTTCGGAATGATAGAGGCGTGCTTTGTGATGAAATAGTCGCCGTCCACCTTGTCCGCGATTTCCTTTGTCGAAGCGATAGCCTCGGGGCACCAGGAGAAGAGTTCTTCCATCTCCTCCCCGCTCTTGAGATAGAACTCGTCATTCGTAAAGCGCGCGGGATTCATCTCGCTCTTTTTGCAACCGAGAGTTATGCACATCATCGTGTCTTGAAGATCCGCGTCCTCTTTTTCTATGTAGTGAACGTCGTTTGTCGCGACGACTTTGACGCCTATCTCCTTTGCAATTCTACAGAGCGGATTCATGACGATTTTGTCCTCGTCGAGGTGATGGTCTTGAAGTTCTATATAAAAGTCGCCGGGAGCAAACATATCGCGCATGCGAATTGCCAGCTCCTTTGCCTCGTTATACTTCCCCTGCAAAATGAGGTGCGGAATTTGCCCCGCAAGACATGCGGAGAGGCAAATAAGCCCTTCGCTATGTTGAGCAAGGACGTTGAGGTCAATCCTCGGTTTCATATAAAAACCGTCCACAAACGCCATAGAGGAGAGTTTCATTAGGTTTTTATAGCCCGTCATATTTTTGGCGAGAAGTATGAGGTGATAGCGCTGTTTGAGCACGTCGGGAGTCTTTGCATACATGTCGTCCGCGACGTAAAATTCCTCCCCGATGATAGGCTTTATTCCGTCCGCGCGAAGAGTGGACACAAACGTGTACACTCCGTACATATTGCCGTGGTCGGTGATGGCAACGGCGGACATACCGCGCGCCTTTAGAGCCTCGGAGAGAGGATGCAGTTTTTTCGTCTTGTTCGGATCTTTCGGATCTGGCACGACTTTAATAAGCCTCACCGCTCCGTCAAGCAAACTGTATTCCGTGTGTAAATGTAGATGTACAAAATCTGTCATATTTGTTCCTATATCGTTTGTATGCTAAAATTTTTGTGTGTTTGTATAAATTTTTCGCTTTTAGAAGGTGCGTGAGTGGGATGAGATGCGCGGCATCGCGCTTTGAATGACCAACCCAGTGTACTCAAGCGTACACGGTTGGGCAGGCAAAGTTCGATAACAAAGCAGGTCGCCCACTCACACGCCTGAAAGTTCTTCGCTTATCTCCACCAACTTCCTAAGTCTATGATTTAGCGCGCTCTTGCTTATGCCAAGCGCGTCCGCAAGGTCTTGAAGACTGCTCTCGGGGTTGTCCATACGCGCTTGCGCCGTCTCTTTGAGAATCGGGGTGAGAGCCTCAAAAAGCCCCGCGCCCATGATTTTGCCTATTGCGAGCAAGTGCTTGCTTGCGGCGGCGAAAGTCTTGTCCATATTTGCCGTTTCGCAGATGATAGCGCGGTTGAGGCTGTTTGCAGTCTCGCGTTCGTTGATTATCATTTGGAGTTTCAACACGCTCTCGGTGAGTCCGAAGATGGAGAGCAGTCTTGCGATCTCGTCCTTGTCTTTGAAGTAGACGAGCGTATGGTCTCCTCTCTCGCTCGTCTTTGCCTGCAAGCCGAAGAAGTCGAGAAGTGCGACCAAATCGTTTGCATAGTCCTCGTCGTCCAGTTGAAATTCGAGATGGTAGCCGTCGCGCTTCTCCTCATCCGCGGACATGGACGGCACGTACACGCTGCCCGTGCCCAAGAAGAGTCCTGCAAGAAACGCGCTCTTTTCCTCTTCCGTTTCAAGGAGTTCGTTCGGAGTGCCTTCGACAAAGCCGTTTAAGGCGTCGCCGTCCACCGTCATAAGGCGGAAGTCTACGAGTATCTGTTTTGAAAACCCGTATGGCACCTGGAGCGAACAAATTTGTTTGCCAGCCTTAGGTCCCGATTTTGCGGTGGTGAGAGAGAGTTCAAACTCGGTCGGATAGAGCGACTTGAACGCCTCAACTATCTTCATACCTTCGTCAAAACTGTCGAGCGCAAGGCACAAATTCATACGCTTATTCACGATTTCAAGCGTGCCGACCGCCTTTGTGAGTCCCGCGAGAAAAGCCGTAAGTCGAGACTTGTCGCTTGGCAAATTTTCGGTTATTTCATATTGCACTTCATCCTTAAAAGTCTCGCTCATCTATCCTTTCTCCAATTCGTTTTATCCTTAAACCTCGGAGGGTTTTCGGCGGTGCCGAACACCCTGCCGGCAGGTATTTCGTTGTCTTTAACAAACTTCTCTATCTCGTCAAACCGTCCTATATCTCTCGCCCTGTGCGCGTCGCTTCCAACTATGAAGTTTACTCCCACTTCCAACGCGTCTTTGAGATACGGCAAAAAGGCGTCGAGGTGCTTTGCGTTGAGTTCTATATACGCGCCCGTCTCTTTTGCCTTTTCAAAAATTTCTCTCGCTTCGACAGGCGCTTTGTGACCGAGGTGAGCGACAATATCTATCGGGTATTTGTCAAGCGCGTTCACATACGCCTGCGTGTTGACTTTGACGAGTTTTTGCTTTGCTGATTTTCTCCCGAATCCGTTGACAAAAATAAATTTTGAAAACGCATATTTCGGTTTCAAAAACCTGTGAAAGCCGACCGTCAACACGTCGAGTTTTCTTATATATTCGTCAGGCGTGTCGATAGTGCCGTCGGGGAGAATGATGTTGCTCTCTATCCCCTGCAACACTCGAACGCCGTGTTTTTCTTGCACGAACGCCTGTTGCTTTGCAAAATTTTTAGGAGTCATACCCGCAAAGACGCTCAAAAAGCCGTGGTCGGACGCGACGAACTCGCAAAGTCCCGCCTCTTTTGCCGCAAGCACGTTCTCCTCAAGCGTAGAGTGCCCGTCGCTTGCGCGCGTATGTGTGTGGTAGTCTCCGACAAATTTCATTTTACAAGAACAAACTCCCGTTCAAGTCGTATTCCGAATTTTTTCAACACTTCCCTCTCGCAAATTTCCACGAGCGAGAGAAAGTCGCTTGCGGTCGCCCCGCCTGTGTTTACGATAAAGTTCGCGTGTTTTTCGCTGATTTTCGCTCCACCGACTCTGAGTCCTTTCAGTCCGCAAGCCTCTATAAGTTTGCCGCTCGGCACGGCACCGTTTTTGAAAACGCTCCCGCATGAATGCTCTCTCGGCTGTTTCGCCCGCCTTTGAGCCACGTATTCTCTCGCCTTTTCAAGCGACTGCGCGCCGTCCGCCTTGTCAAGTTTCAGCACTCCGCCGAGAATAGTCCCCCGCACGCCTTTGCGATAGGCAAAATCTATCTCGTCTCTTTTGAGCGTCCTCACTCTCTCTCGCGGTGCCTTCGCACGCGTGTCGCACTCGGGCGTCTTGCACGCACGCGAAGAAAAAATAAACGCGGACTGCACAAAATCTGCAATTTCCCTGCCGAATGCGGACGCGTTCATTTTGAGCGCACCGCCCAAAGTCAAAGGCACGCCGGCAAGATATTCGAGCCCTCCGAGGTCATATTGCCTCGCCTGCCTCGCAACGTCCGAGATCTTCGCCCCGCACTCCGCAAACACGAGTCCGTTTTCTATGCGTATCTTATTAAGCCGCTTGGTAGAAATTATTGGTCTATCCACCACGCCGTCCGCTACGATGACGTTTGAACCGCCGCCGAGCAAAAACGCTTCTTCGCCCGCGTCGACAAAAATCCCGAGCAGGGCTTTGAACTCCACCATACTCTTCGGCTCGTACACGCAATTCAGCGTCCCTCCGCCAAAGAAAGTCGTAACTTCGCTTGCTGTTCGCCTGCAAGGCGCAAACCCCGCCTCTTTTGTAATGTCCGATATTTCTCTCACACGCCATTATATGCGTAGAGGGTTATAATTTATTGTATAACAATAATTATAGTTTTTCAAGTGCAAACACAAAACGACTACTTACTTTTTTCTTTGAGCGCATCGAGCAGTCTTTCGGCAGACTCAACGGAGAAGCCGTCAAGGCGGGCGATCTCCTCTGGAGTCTTGTGTTTTATCTCCTCGACCGAACCGAAAGTTTTAAGTAGCAAAGCGGACTTTTTCGGTCCTATGCCGTCTATTTCTTTGAGTACGCTTTCGCTAAGGTGCTTGCTCCTGAGATTCCTATGGAAGGTGATGGCAAATCTGTGCGCCTCGTCCCTTATCCTTTGCAAAAGTTGCAAAGACACGTTGTCGTGAGGAATGATCACGGGCTTTTCGGGGTCGGAGCCGAGGTATACTTCTTCATACCTCTCGGCAAGCGAGATGATCTCTATATCCTCTCTTCCCGTCTCGCGCTGAGCCTCTTTCGCATATCGAAGTTGCCCTTTTCCGCCGTCTATGACGAGCAGGTCGGGAATCGAAGAAAAACTCTCGTCCTCGTCGTTGAGCCTGAGCAACCTGCGTGTAAGCACCTCTTTCATAGAGGCGAAGTCGTTGTTGCCCTCGACGGTCTTTATCTTGAATTTGCGGTAGTGCGCCTTTTTTGGCTCGCCGTTTTCAAAGACGACCATACTCGCGACCTTGTCAGTGCCCGAGATATGCGATATATCATAGCACTCCATACGAAGCGGCAAAGTCTTGAGATGCAAGATCTCCGCAAGTTGCCTGACCGCGCCCATAGTCCGAACTTCGTGGCGTTCGTCCTTCGAGCCGTGCTTTGTCATGGCGTCGAACGCGTTGGAGTGCGCGAGATCGAGAAGTTGACGTCTCACCCCCTGTTTCGGCTCTACGACGCGAACCGTATGCGGGCAAAGTTTTGAGATTGCGGACTCGAGCGAAAGCATATCTTCAACGTTGTCCGTGACGACTTCGTCGCATAGCGGCGGGTTGTTGACGTAGTATTGCAAAATGTACGAGGATAAATCTTCGTCCGCAGCGTCCGCGGTAAAGTTCTCTCCGCCCACGAGTTTGCCTCCGCGCACGACGAGCATATTGACAGTCGACACGACGCCGTTCGTCTCAAACGCAAAGATGTCGAGGTTGAAGTCCTTCGGCAACGAACTCACCTGCTTTCTCACGAGTTTGTCGAGGACGGCAAGTTTGTTGCGGTAGTTAAGCGCGACTTCAAAATTCTCCTGCTCGGCAAAATATTGCATTCTCTCTTTGAGAATCCTCTCCACCTCTCTGTCGTTGCCTTTCAAAAACTCTATGACTTTTTGAATCTCTTCTTTATACTCCTCTTCCGTCACTTCGCGGTTGCAAGGAGCAAGGCATCTGCCGAGGTGCTTGTTGAGGCAAGGGCGAGAGGGTTTTGACATATCGCGCTTGCAGTCTCTCACCTTGAACGCCGTGTGAATAAGTTCAAAAATATCCTTGATATTCACGGACTGCATATAAGGGCCGAAATATTTCGCGCCGTCGTTTTTGAGTTTGCGAACGAGGTCGACCGTCGGATACGGCTGTTTCATATCTATACGCAAGAAGGGATACGCCTTGTCGTCTTTGAGGAGAATATTGTATCTCGGCTTATGCTTTTTTATGAGATTATTCTCCGTCATAAGCGCGTCGACTTCGCTCGCGCAAATGATATAGCGGAAGTCGTCGACGTGTTCAAGCATCGCCGCAACCTTTGCCGTGCGGTTTGCGAGGTTGATAAAATAGGAACGGAGCCTGTTTTTCAAATGCTTCGCCTTGCCGACGTAAATAATTTCGCCGTCCTTGTCCAGCATAAGGTATACGCCGGGATTCATCGGCACGTCTTTCAGTTTTTCCTTAAAATCAACCATACGGCTATTATAACCAACAGCCGAGTGAAAAGTAAATAAAAATTTTTAATTTACACAAATATTTTATATTTTGCGCACGTATATGCGAGACTACACAACGTCTCGTTATGCTCTATACCGCCGCGCTTGTTTCAAAGATTTGCGGACGCTCTATTACAGCGTTTTGTTGCAAAAACAGTTAGAGTTTGTCGTCGTAGTGGAATTTGCGTCGTCCTCTTCTTCCTCGCTCTCGAGATTGTTTGTGAAAGTGAGTGCGAGGAGAATGTATATCATGACGTACGCCTCCCTCTCGCTCACCTCTCCGTCGCCGAAAAACGCAAGCATCACAAGCAGCAAAAAAAGATACCAGTTGTCCTCAAACATACCGCCTCCAAAAGACTTTTTTATACAATATGCGGCAAAGGTCGCCAAAGTGTCACAAACTTTTTGCAAAGACGTATGGTACTATGTACATATGGAAAATTTACTCGATGAACAAACAGAAGAAACTGTCGTAAAATATATCCCGAGAAACGCAACTCTAAACGCCCTTGCGGAGTTTTTCTCCGCGTGTAGCGACGTAACGCGCGCAAAAATCATTTGCGCGCTCGCAATAAGCGAGATGTGCGTGGGAGATCTTAGTCGGATTCTCGGCATCAACCAAACGACCTGCTCTCATCAACTTCGCTTGCTCCGCGCCGCCGATATAGTAAAACAAAGGCGGGACGGCAAAATCATCTTCTATTCTCTAAAAAACCGCAAAATCGAAAACGTCCTCCTCGCAGGAGTTGACTTCTTAAATTTGTAAGTGGGAAAATGCAATTATTATAACACCCGCCATATTTAGGTTGTTCATCAGCCCAATAAACCGTCAAACGTTTCCCCGAAAATCTCGCAAAGGTGAGCGAGCATATCGAGGCTCGGCTCGGCGGTCTTCGTCTCCCATGCGCTGACCGTGCGCTGATCGACGCCGACGATGTCGGCAAGTTCCTTTTGCGAAAGCCCTTGATTCTTTCGTAGTTTGCGGAGGTTGTCGGCAAATTTTATCTCTATTTTCGTCCTGCTTGCAAGCATAATATTTTTCATTTTTCGTCTTCCTTTTTGTCGGTTTCTTTGTCTTGCCCGTCCTGCTCTTCTCTTTTGACAGGCACGACGAAAGTGTCGAATTCCTCAAACGGGTTTTCGTCCTCGTCATAAGAATCCACGCGATTAGATGCCGTGTTTTCACCTTGTTCGTTGTCTCTAAGCACGCTCGTGACTTTCGGGAGTATACGCTCGTAGGCAAGGACTAAGACATAGTTTATCAGGCACAGCGCAGGCACGCCGACAACGACAAACGCCCAAAACGGAATGTCTTCTAAGTTCTCATATCTTAGCACCACCGTGCCGACCGCATAGTACAAAAGCGCGAGCGCGCCGACGCAGTATGCGATTTGAAGCGGAAGAGCCAAAAACCACTTGACGTTTTTGTTGACGAGTATGCCAAGCAGCAATGCCATCGGTCCGAAATATACGATATAGCCCGTAACGCTTGCGAGGTCTCCGACAAGCACGGAGAGCCCTGCGGATACCGCGTATGCAAAAAATGCCGACAAATAGTATTTTTTGTGTATCGGGATCATGATGACAAGCGCCGCCGCGGAAAAGAACGCGAGAGTACCGTATCTTGCAAGCACACTCAGCCATACGAGAAGCAGCGCGAGCGCGGTGCAAATGCCTGCGAGCGCAACCCTGTATATCGCCCCTTGACGGGATATTTTCTTTTTCGCTTTTTGTGTCATATACACTACTCTTTGCCAAGTCTTGACAAGTCAAGTCGACAACGTTTTCTACTTTTTTCTACTAAACAAAACAAAAACCGACGCAAAGCGTCGGAAATGCTTAGCAACAGCGGATGAGATCTCCGCCCATGCACTCACAGCAACAATCCGCGCAAATGAGCGCTTGGCAAGCCGCGCAACAGCCGTCCGCCGCGTCGGCGTCACGCCTTTGTTGATAACTTCTTCCTTGGCTTGTGGACTGGTGATACACGTCGCTCGCCCCGTCCTGTTTTTCGTAAGGACGAGAACCGTCGATTTTCTTTTTGAGGTTTTCGAGCGCGCGAGAATATTTCTCGTTGCCCTCGTCCATAGAGAGTGCGATTTCGAGTTGTTTTTTGCTGTCGGAAAGCCAATTCTTCTCATAGAAGACGACCGACTGGTAGTAGTGCCACTCGGCGGACCTGTTGGAGATATTGTCAAGCGCTTTTTGAGCCTCTTCGGGGTTCTTGTTTCTTATCGCCTGCTTTACCGCCTCGAACGTAGACTCGCCCTCGCCCGACACGGTCGCCCTGTCCATAGCGATTTCCATCGCCTGTTGATAGGCGTCGTCGAGTTCCGTAATTTTCCTTGCGGCGTTATCCCCCGCTTCGCCCGCGTCAAAGAGATGCTCTTGAAGTTCGGCGCGTTTTTTCTTGTATGCGTCAAGGATTTCGCTTTGCGTCGCGTTTTCCGACACGCCGATGATTACAAACGGGTTATTTGGCATTTTTCGTCTCCTTTAAGAAGTCTTCCGATCTGCATCTCTATTCCGAGATACACAGTGTTTGAGAGCACGCCTTCATACATATTCACGTTCATTCTGTTGTATGCTCCCACCATTTTGTTATATGTAGATTTCAGCAAAAACGACAGTTCATCCGCGTTTTTGACAAGATAATCTGCCTTTTTTGCACATTCGCCGTAGTTTAGCAACAAGACGTTATACGTGCCTTTCTTGCTGTCTTTCTCCACGTCGTCAACGGCGTCGGCAAGATATACGAGTCTGCCGAGGTTATAGCAAAAGTCGTCTATATCTCTCTTTTCATCCTCTGTAAGGGACTTCGTCTCCTCTTCGCAGTCTTCGACTGTTTGTTTTGCTTTAGTAGATTCAACAATTTGTTCGTTGCTTTCAGCAAATTTTGAAAGTTTGCTTTCCTCGTCTTCGCAGCCTTCGGCTGTTTGTTTTGCTTTGGTAGGCTCTACAAGTTGCTCGTTACTTTCGGTATATTTTGTGAGTTTGCTTTCTTCATCCTCACGAATAAGCTCTCTTGTTATATCTCGCATGAGGCTTGCAAAGGTGTCGGCAACTCTGTCGATAGAGTCGCACTTCTCCTTTTCAAGGCGTGCGAGAAGCCCGAAACGTTCTCTCATGAGCGCGTCGATTTTTGGCATATTCTTTGCCGCCTTGCGCTTTCGAAGATACAGCCTCCATGCAAGCGGAGCCCTGAGTTCCTTCCCGTCGGCAACGTCGTCCTTTATGTTGTAATAGACAAGGAGGACTGCAAGATCCGCCATTTTTTTTGACAATTCGTCAGGCTCGACAATCACCTTTTTCCTGCCGTTGTACACGCAAAGTTTTCGCTCGAATTTGACGGGCGTCTTTGTGATTTCGTGCATGAGCACGCTATAAAAAGTCACGTCATAGTTTGTGCAAAATCTCGTCACCTCACTGCCCGTCTCGTGCAGTGCCTTGCAAAGACCGCAATAAAACGCTTGAAAGACGTTGAAGTCCTTTATCAGCATATTGTCTTTGTCGGGTATGACGTAGCCAAACATAATAACTATTCCCTATTCTTCGCTTTTAATCCTTATGGAAGTTGCACAAATCCGACCTTGCGATAGACTTTTGAAAGAGTCCTCTTTGCGATACGCGACGCCTTTTCCGCGCCGTTTCTCATGACCTCTTCAAGGTATTTCTTGTCCGTGACGAGTTCGTGATGTCTCGCCTGTATCGGACGGAGATATTCCACGACCGCCTCGCCGACTTTCGTCTTGAAATCGGCATAGGAAGAACCTGCAAATTCTCTCTCCACCGCGTCGACGGGAGTACCTGTGAACACGGAGTATATCGTGATAAGGTTTGAAATGCCCGGTTTTGACTCGTCGTATCTTATATCCGTATCACAGTCCGTCACGGCACGCTTAAACTTGCGCATGATCGTGTCGGGATCGTCAAGCAAAAACACGACGCCGTTCGTATTGTCGTCCGTCTTGCCCATCTTTGCGGTCGGGTCGAGGAGGTTGTATATCTTTGCACCCTGCTTCGGATATATACCGTCCGGGATGACGAACGTCGGAGAATATTTTGTGTTGAAGCGCTGCGCGATGTCGCGAGCGAGTTCTAAGTGTTGTTTTTGGTCCTTGCCGATAGGCACGAGGTCTGTTTGGTAAAGCAATATATCCGCCGCCATAAGCGTCGGGTATGCAAACAGTCCGACGTTGACGTTTTCGGGGGCTTTTGCACTCTTTTCCTTAAACTGAGTCATACGGCTCGCCTCGCCGAATTGCGTGTAGCAGTTGAGCACCCACGCGAGTTCCGCGTGCTCGGGCACTTGCGACTGAACGGCAAGAATTGACTTTTCGGGGTCCAGCCCGATTGCAAGGAACAGCGCCATAAAGTCGTACGTCCTGCGGCGAAGGTCGGCGGGAACGTTGTCGACGGTTATGCTGTGCATATCCGCGACCATATAGACGCAGTTGTAGTCATCCTGCATTCTCACCATATTTTTGAGCGCGCCGATATAGTTGCCAAGTTGCAAATCGCCTGTCGGCTTCAATGCACTATATACGATCTTTTTTGCTTGATCTTGCGTTTTATCATTAAGATCTGCCATAATAAACTCCGTTTTGTGTCAATAAATCTATATCAACAAATTTTTTTCTATTCTTATTCCTGCTCGATTGCAAAGAGCGTCGCAAGTTTTTTCTTTGCGTCATCTTCGTCTTTTGCCCTTTCTCCAAGACAAGCGAGCACCTCTCGAGGGTTGTCCATAGGGCTGTCCGTCGCGACTATAACAGACAGGCTGTCCGAGTCTTCTCCCTCCGCCGCTTCAAACGCTACCGCCGCGCTCCCGGAAGAGAGTCCGAACACGTAGTCGTCAAAGTCGCTGAAATTCTTTATCGTCTCTTCTATCTCGTCTCCGACTGTCAAGACGCTTATCTCCCCTCGCGTAGGGAAAAGGTCTTTGAGATCGTCACAAGTGCGCTCGCACTCGCGCCTCTCCTTTTTGTCGGTGGCGACGAAGATTTCAAGCGGTATGCCAAGCGTCTCCGCATACACCGCTCCAAACAAAAGCGCCCTTTCGTACGGCAGGAAGAGGCATAGTTTCTTTTCGGTTTCGAGGTCGAAATAGGCGGACGCGAGTCCTGCGGCAAACGCTACCGCCTGCATTTCCTTTCTATCCTTTCTCCCTCGGTCGAGTTCTAAGACAAAAACGTCTTCTTCAAGTTCTACAAGCGCATTGTCTCCCGTCTCGCACTTTTCCGCTCCGAGGAGTTTTAAGATATAATTTTCTCGCTCTTCGCTCGGCATTACGAGGAGTTTTGCTCGCTCCTCACAACCTATACGGCTGAAAGACGACGGAACAAAAAGTCCGCCGCCCTCATCAAAATCTCTTTTGTCCGCTGTGTATACTGCGGGTTGTTTCATACGCCCTTAGCCTTGTTGCTTGTACTTCTTCAAAAACTCAGGGAATTGATCTTCGTTTTCGCTGACCGTCAGCACAAACTTAGTCTCCGTATCTTTGCCGATAGCATAGATGTCCGTGAAAAAATCTTCCATCTCGTTTACGGTCTTGCCGAGCATTCTGTGTGCGCCGTCGATGTAGAGCGTCTCTATGTCGTGGTTGCCCGCAAGTATGCCTTTGATAAAACTTGTGAGTGCCTCTTCCGAAATCGGAGCGTCGCCATGTTTCAAAAAGTTGTCCGTGTTGATAACTCTGACTTGATAGCGGAGAGAATACATATATCTATCCGTGTCCGTCAAAAAGACGATATCGCCCTTTGCGGTTTCGACGTTGTCATTTGCCATATCGATGATGATTTTGGTCTTTCCTGTTCCTTTTGCACCTGTGATAAGTTTAATCATAAGCACCTCCAGATTTGTTCTATATATATTGTACTATTAATCTAAGAATATTTCAAGTCTGAATTTAGGTCTTTGGCGGATTTTTAAGGCTTGCCTTTTATTAAAATCTTTTTCTTCTTCCTAAACCTTTTATCTGCTTGTTATTTTGCGACATTCTCTAATAGAAGGTCGAAGACCGTCAGTCTTCCACGTTTTCAAGGAGTTTGTTCTGAACGGCGATTTGAAGCGCGGATATCATCTCGTCCATATCGCCAAGCATAAACTTGTCGAGGCTGTAAAGCGTGAGCCCTATGCGGTGATCGGTGACTCTGCCCTGCGGGAAGTTGTAGGTTCTTATGCGTTCGCTACGGTCGCCCGTGCCCACCTGCATCTTGCGGTTTTCGGCGTATTCCTTTTCCGCCTGCGACTGGTAGTAGTCATACACGCGGGATTTGAGCACTTTCATCGCCTTTTCTCTGTTCTTGATTTGGCTGCGCTCGTCCTGACACTCGACGACGATGCCCGTCGGCAAGTGAGTCATACGTATCGCGCTCTCCGTCTTGTTGACGTGCTGTCCGCCTGCTCCGCCCGAGCGGTAGGTGTCCACCTTGATGTCGTTTTCATTGAGTACGACTTCCACGTCTTCCGCCTCGGGAAGCACCGCAACCGTCACGGTGGAGGTGTGAACTCTCCCCTGCGACTCGGTCTCCGGCACGCGCTGAACCCTATGCACACCGCTCTCGAATTTGAGTTTGCCGTACACGCCGCTGCCCGTTATCATAAACACGAGTTCTTTCGCTCCGCCGAGTTCCGTATAGTTCATATTGACTTCTTCCACTTTCCAGTGGTTGAGATCGGCATAATGGCGGTACATCTTCATGAGTTCCGTGCCAAAGAGCGCGGCTTCGTCTCCGCCTGCGCCAGCTCGGATTTCCATAATGACGTTGTTGTTTTCGTTCGGATCTTTCGGGAGCATGGCGATCTTTATGTCCTGCCCGTCCTGCTCGATAGCCTCTCGCAGTTCGTCGAGTTCTTGCTTGAACATAGCCTTCATATCGGGGTTGGTCTCAAGCGATATCATCTCTTCGCAGTCGTCAAACTCCTGTTTATGCTTTTTGTATCTCTCAAAGATTTCGACGATAGGAGAGAGGTCGGAATGCTCTTTTGAGAGTTCCTTAAACTGCTTTTGGTTGGAAATAACGGCAGGATCCGAGAGCATCTCTCCGACGTCCTCGTACCTCGTCTTGATTTTTTCAAGTTTTTGAATCATACCTTCCGTTACTTTCATACTCTCACCACCGCAATTCTGTCTTTTCCCTCAATATCTTTCAAAATTTCGACTTTGTACGCCTTGAACAGTTCTCTTATGTCCTCCGCTTGATTTATGCCGAATTCGCAAAGGAACACACCGCCTTCGCTCAAATGGCTTTCAAGATTCTGGGCTATAATGCGGTAGAATTTAAGCCCGTCTTTGTCGCCGTCGAGCGCAAGTCTCGGCTCGAAGTATTTCACCCTATCGTCAAGCGCGTCTATGTCCTTTGTCGGAATATACGGCGGATTTGACACGATGACGTCAAACTTCCCGTCTATCTTTTCAAACATATCCGACTGCACAAAGTCGACCTTTACGCCCGCGTTCAATGCGTTTGCGCGCGCCACGTCAAGTGCCGCTCCGCTCACGTCGCTTGCCGTGAGTTTCGCTCCCGTTTTGAGCGCGAGAACGGTCGCTATCGCACCGCTACCCGTGCAAAGATCGAGCACCGCGACTTTTTCATCGCTATCCCTCTTGGCTTTTTGTGCCTCGATTTGAGTTATTGCCTTTTCCACGAGTTCCTCCGTCTCGGGACGAGGAATGAGGACGTTTTGGTTGACGGAGATTTTCACGCCGTAAAAGTCGGTGTTGCCGACCGCATATTGAAACGGCAGTCCCGTCGCCATCTTCTTTGCTATTGTTTCGCCTGCGTCGTACTGCTCTTTCGTGAGAGTTTTAAGTCCCGGCACTTCGCTGCGCTTGCAACCGGTAATCTCCACAAACAGCCAGTCGATATCGCTCTCGTCCGCCTTTGGCGCAAACGTTTCAAAACGTTTTCTTGCAACGCCGTACGGCACGTTTATGCTGAACCTGCGCTCGGGAACGTTGTCGTTTTGCTCCATTTCAAGCACGGTCTTGAATGCGACGATAGCAACTTCGAGCATATCGTCTTCAGGCTCGCGCGTAGTGAGTTTTTGGAGCATCATTCCAGGGAATCTGAGTATTCGCACAAAGAGACAGTCGCTCTTTGCAAGGAGTTTAAGGAGTTCATACGACACACCCGCGACCACAGGCAAGAAGAGCAGTTTGAAGCCGAGGCGAATGAATACGTTTGCGACTTTGTATGCGCTCGTCATATCTTCAGTCACAAGAAGTCCGCACTTTTCAAGCATAAAATTGATAAGCACGAATACCATAATGCTGACGGTTATCGTGAAGAAGAGGAAGGTCGTTCCGCAACGGGAGTGTTCTCTTCTCATCTTCTTTGCGTTTTCGACGGTGAGGTCAAGTCCGTGCTCGAAGCAAGCGATGGTCTTGTGCTCCGCGCCGTGATACATAAAGACTCTCCTTATATCCTTCATTATCGACACGCCGAGAATATAGGATATAAAGATGACGATCATAATACCGCCCTCGATGAGGCTGTACCAAAGACTGCGAAGGTCGCTTGTATCTATCGCAGGTATATTGTCGCAAATAAGCCCTGCCAAGAAGTTCGGCAAAAAGATGAAGAGTCCGACGGCAAGCGCGATGCCCAAAACGACGGAGAACGTCATGATGATGCTCATCGGGTTGATTTTGAACTTGTCGGACATCCATTTTTCGAACTTGGACGGCTCGGCAAAATCGCCGTAGACCTCAGCCGACCTCATCATAATGCCCGTCCCCTGGAAGAGTTGAGAGACGAGGTTGACGACACCGCGAATAAACGGAAGACGCAAGAACCAATTTCTTTCCTTGACAGGCTTTGTGTACTTGCTCTCTACCGTAATTTCACCGCTTGCGGAGCGCACAGCCGTCGCGATCGAGCGAGAGCCTTTCATCATAACGCCCTCGATAACCGCCTGACCGCCTATGGACGTCCTGCAAGTAGCTTTGGATTTATCTTTCGGAATTTTCGTTTTCTTTTCTTTCTTTGCCATAGTTTCCTTAACGCATATATGTTCGCGCATATACCTGTGTGATATATCATTATATAAGAAAAGTTTAGTTTAGTAAAGTTAAAATAATATTAAAATTGCAACAAACGAAATATTTGTTAAACCAAATTAAATTTGCAATTGCCGAAAGATTGCTTGACAACAAAATTTATGTTCTATATAATGAATACACTTTGTGTCATATACGCATAATGTGGTGCGTGTGGGGGCAAAAATCAAGTTAGGAGAAACAAAATGAAAGAAGGTATCCATCCAGAGTACCATGACGTTACAGTCATCTGCGCATGTGGAAACACTTTCCAAACCGGCACGACGAAGAACGTGAAGGAACTTAGAGTCGAAATTTGCTCCAAGTGCCATCCATACTTCACCGGCAAGCAAAAACTTGTCGACACCGGCGGACGCGTGGACAAATTCAAAAAGAGATATGGTCTCAACTAACAAAAAAATTGCGGACGATTTGCTCGTCCGCATTTTTTTTGCTTTTTAATGGTATATCTTTTCAAAGAAGCGCTTTCAAGAGTTTTTCACGGACGAGCGCGAGGTCGCTGTCCGCAAGAGTTCTATTCTTTTTGTCGCTCTCTATCCTTCCCGACTCTACCGCTTCGACCGCACCGCTCTCCTCCTTTTTTCCAAGCACGAAATACTCGTCTGCTGAGAGCAAACATTCGTCTATCGCGTGCGTCACAAACACGATAGTCCTCGGCGATTTTTCGTTGAGGTCTATAAGGGCTTTTAGCAGTCTTTGTTTGAGGGCGGTATCGAGTGCCTTGAAAGGTTCGTCAAGAAGCAAGACTTTGCTTTCGTACAGGTATGCTCTTGCCATAGCGACGCGCTGTGCCTGTCCTCCGCTTATCTCGGTCGGCAACTTGTTTTGTATGTCCTCGATTTCCAAGAGCGAGAGCATATTCTCTATCTTTTCTCTCCTCTCCTTTTTGTCCTTAATTTGCGAGCGTAATATCAAATCAAGGTTTTTATACACCGAAATCGTAGGGATTAACCTGTCTTTTTGAAAAATATAACTTATTCCATCTCCGCCGAGGTCAACGTCGCCCGTATAGTCTTTCAGCCCTGCGATGGCGTTTAAGAGCGTGGTTTTGCCGACACCGCTACCGCCTAAGACGACGGAGATTTTGTCCTCTTTAAACACGATGTCAAAGCCGTCAAAGATGACTTTGTCATCATATCTCACTCCAAGATTTTTCACCGTCAAATCACTCATCTCGCCACCTCCCAAATCTTCTTTGCAAGCATGACTACCGCTTCCAAAACAAAACTGAACACGATGGCGATTATCGTCCAAGCGAGCAAATATGCGATCTCGAACGACGCATAAGCCGTTTGAATTTTCCCGCCGAGACTTGCGGCTACGCTCGTCAAAATTTCCGCAGCCACAACGACTTTGAAAGTGAGCGACAAGGTCGACTTCGACGTGTCGAACAGCGCCCTCGCAATAGACGGCAAATAGACGAATCTTATTCGGTCGAGAGGAGAAACTTTGTAGAGTTTCGACATCTCGACGAGGTCTTTGTCCACCCCGGTTACAGCGCTGTAAAACGCAGAATACATGATAGGAAACGCTATCAAAAATCCTACGACGACAGCCATTGTGTTGTTGTTCAAAAAGGCGTACATTATGAGTATGACGGCGACTGTCGGCGCGGCTCTCAATATCGTCACTATCGGTGACAGAACTCGGTGAAAAGGCTTGAACACTCCACCTATCGAGGCGAACAGGAGCGCAAACGCAAACGACGTCACAAAGGCTATGAGCGTGCGGAGCAAACTTGACGCCACCGCGCGCCAAAAGCCTTCTTCTCCGCCCAAGCGGAAAAACCTGACTATCACGACGTCGGGCATAGGAAGCACAAGCGCGTTGTCCTTGACTTTGGCGACTATCGCCCACACCGCAAGCACAACGCCGAGCGCGATAAGCGGATAGCAAACGTTCTCCGCCACCCGCTTCACGCTCTTTTTGTCAAATTGTATATTGAGATTCTTCATCGATTAACCGAATATTCTTGCCTTTGCGCCGTCCCAGTCGATGGCGTTTCCGCCCGCGTCCTTTGGCATGACGTTTTTGAGGAACGCGATGATTTCCGCTTTCTTTGCGTCGTCTATACGCGTGCCGTCAACGGCGCAACGCGGTATAGCAGGCGCAGGGAACGCCGCGCTCTCATAGAGTTGTTTTACCTTTGCCGCCACTTCGCTTGCGTGACCGTTCACCCAAGTTTTGTTCTCCGCGAGTTTTGCAAAGAGGTCTGTCAAAAACGCTTCGTCGTTTGCGAGCGACGTTCTCACAAAGAGACCTGCTTGCGGGTACGTGTTGCCGTTTTGCGGATTTGCCGCCGCATACGCCGCCTGCATATCGAGTTCACGAGTTTTGCCGAGCGACGCCTTCGTCGCAGTTGCCGCAGGCTCGCCGACTACTATGAAATCCACTTGTCCGTCCGAAAGCAAAGTTCTTGCTTGCGCGCCGTCCGCAACGTACTGAACAAACACTTGCTCGGCTGTCGGAGTTCCCGACGTTACCATAGCGATACCGTTTGCGTTCATAACGTATCTGAACACGAGTCCCGGGACGCCCGTTTGACCGATGCAAGCGACTTTTTTGCCTTTTACGTCCGCAACCGTGAGCGCTTCACCGCTGTTGTCTCCCGCCACCATAAAAAGCGATCCGCTGACAGCGACGCTGACGAGTTTGTAGTCAGCGCCTTGGCGAATGAGATTCGCACCGCCGTTGACAGGCATAATCACGATGTCCGCACTCTTCGAGGAGAGTTCCGCCGCGATATTTGCAGGAGTTACGACGGCATACGTCACGTTGTGCCCGTCAATTTGCGTCTTGTCCACAGCAAAAGTGAGCATTGCAAGCGCAGGAGTGCCTTCGGGTGCCGCAAAACGAAGATCCGCTTTTGTCGACGGAGTCTCTTGTTCACTTGAATTTTTGTTGCAGGCGACAAAGACCGATGCAAGTGCGAGCATCAACACGAGTGCAAGCACGATTGATACAAGTTTGATTGACTTTTTCATATCTATGACCTTCTTATAGTATTTTCCGATTCGAGTTGATTATATCAACAGGGGTTATTATTAAATAAGAGATACAAAACACGATACGTGTTATTCTTGTATTTCAAAACTTGTGAGCGCCGATTTGACAGCGAGCCCGTCGAACTGCCCGAGTCTGCCTGTAAGAGCGGAGATTCGTTCCTGTGAGCCTTCGACGATGAGTGCGATTGTAGAGACGTTTTCTCTCGGCACTCCCATACGTCCGACGATTATATCGCCGTAGTCGCTGAGGACTTTTTGCATCTCCAAGACGAGGTTTTTGTCGCCCTTGACGACGATTCCCACAACACCTATTCTTTTCATATTTTCTCCTTTGGGGCTTCGCCCATTTTGTAATTTCAATTAACCGCCTTTCTGCTCCACTTTGACAAAATTCGTCAAAGTGGACAAAAAAAGTTCGCTACCTAAAACGTAAAACGGTAGCGAACAAAATACGCAAAACTATTCTTTCCGTCTTACACTCCGACACGTCACGCCTCAAACATCGTTTTGGATCTCTCCGCCACTCCGAAAACACGGCGTTTGTCATCGTTTTAGATTTCTACGCTTATAATAATATATTCTTTTCCTTATGTCAAGCGGGAGCAAAACTTTGCTCACGCAAACACTTCTTGCAGGATAAACGCAAGCCCGAACGCTCTTGACGACTTAATCAACTGCTCGTATTCCGCACACAAGCGGTCATACTCTTGCGTTTGTTCTTCCGTTGCGTCCTCGGCGAGCGGAGCGATGAGAGGCATACCCGCAAGGCGAATGGTGTCGCGCTTGACCGCAGATCCCTCGGCGTAGTAGTCGTCTATACAGGCGACAAGATCGGCTTTTAGAGTCGGAGCGATCTCGGTTGCCGTAGCTGACAACGCTTTGCCCGTCTCAGTCATATAATACTCAAACCACTCCCTCGTGTTCGTATCTCTCGAATACGGATTTGAAATGCCCAATTTGTCAAACGGGCAAGCGTTTGCCGCCTTTCTGACGTCGTCAAGCGTCGCGCTGCCGGCAAGATAGTCATAGTACGTCCTTTCAAAATTCGAAAGCAAGCCGTATGTCAAGAAGTACATTGTCTCATCATAGAAGGTATCGTTGTCTATAATGTCGGGGTGCAAAACCTCTTCCGTCTCGTCGTTGTACGCCATGATGTTAAAGTAGAAGTCGAGTGCCACGATAGGAAGCGCACGGCGATAGTCCGTCTTCGCTTGTGTCTCCAGAGTTTCGAGGAGCGCGGTCAAGTCCGCCCTGTCTATATTTTCATACAGAGCCTTCAAAATCTTTGCGGAAATCACGGAGATATTCACAAGTTTCAAGTCGTCGTTTGAACTTGGCGAATAATCCACGTATGTTCTGACGTCTGTCAAAAACGCCGCGTCCACCGCCTCGGCTGATGAAATCACAATGCTTGTGAGGTATGGGATTGAATCCGTGACGACGTAGGCGAATCTTGCATAGTCAACGATTTGCGAGAAGATTCTCGACGTTGACGGATTTCCGTCAAAGTTGTCGGTTATTGTCTTTATCGCCTTGTTAAGTTTTGCAATTTCGGTGGACGTCATGTTCTCTTTTAGTTCTCTCACGTTCCCGAGCATAGCGTCCACAACCGCCTGAATTTCGCCGTCCGTGATGTCGGAGAGCGCACCATCCTCGCTGGCTATAATCTCCACCATCTTGTCGGTAAGCGTCGTGACGGACGTCGTATACGCAAAACTCGCAAGTTCCTTGATGGCGTTTTCCGCGTCTGCCAAATCCGCCAAGATTTCACTCTTTTCTTCGGCGGAAAAGTTGAGATATTCAAGTTCGGAATTTACCGCCGCAAGGTTTTTGTTCACGTTTACGGCGTTTGTTTCGGTCTTGATCGTTGCAAGCGTGTCTCGTGCGGATTTCAGCACGTTACCGCCATTGTCGACAAATGCGCGAAGTAGCGAATAAACAAGATTCGACACGTCGCTTGACGTAAATCCTACTCCGCGAATGAGCGGAATGAGCAGTTCCGCATTGTTCTCGAAATCCTCGAAAAGTTTTTGTCCTTGTTCGGATTTAAGCGCGTCGGAGAGAGCGTTTATTTTTGCCGTTTGAAGATTAGAAGCAAACAGTTCTTCCTTTACGAGTTCCGTCCAACCCTTAAAAACGACGTAGTCGCCCGCGTCTTCAAGTCGTTTAAGTTCCTCTATAGAGAGTTCCGCCGACCAATTATCGTTTATGCCGAGCAAGAACTCGCGCTCGACGGAGGCAGTCGCCTCGCGCCTTGCGTCGTATGCCGCTTGCTCCTCTTCTCTATGCCTTTTGTCCGCTACTGCGCGCGCGCCGAACACGCCGCCAAGCACGGCGCCTGCGGCGATAACCGAGCAAACGAGAACTGCTATCAAGATTTTTACAGACTTTGTCATAATTCAACCCTTTGCGCCAAACGGCGATTAGTTCCTTCCGAGTTTATATCCGCGCTTGAAGCCAAGCACGAGAGGCACGACCGAATATGCAAGTGCCATAACTATGCCGACGACGGCGACCACCCACGCGCTGTACACGAACTCGAAGTAGAGTCCGAAGAGTGCGAGTGCGTGTATGAGCGAGATAGTGAGCAGCACGGAAAACACAAACGACAGCACAAACGACGTAAGCGCTATGAGCGTGTGTTGTGTGGTTTCAAGCGCAAGCATACCGCCCTTTGACATACCTGCGGAGAGCATTGCCGTCCTTGCCCTTTCCTCCGCGCTTCTTCCCACGAGCGCCGCGAACACGGACACGATGAGAATAAACGCTCCCACAACGACCGCGAGAGTGCCGACGAGGTCGAAGACGGCGGAAGTACTTTCCTTGTCCCACTTGTATGCCTCGAGCGCGTCCACGACGTAATAGTTTTGACTTGCGTATTTCGCCTTGACGTTTCCGACGGTTTCCTTCACGTCACCGCTTGCGACAACGAGGACGGTGTCGACGTCCACACCGAGTTTTGCAAGCGCCTCAAAGGACATAACGATATAGTTGCCGTTAAAGAGCGTATGCTTCAAAATACCGACGACTTTCGCCTTTGCGTTCACGTCCTTTATGCCAATATCTATCTTGTCCCCCACCTGCAAACCGTAGAGTTTTTGGAGTGAAATATCCACGAGACAAACCGCCTCGTCCGTATAGTCTTTTCCCGCCTCTTTTGGCGCAAACGAGGTTTTAACCTCGTCTTTTGGAGTGATAAACTCAAAGTTCACCATATCAATGATGTCGCCTGAGCCAAGCATGTTGACGGTTTTTTCAAAGCCGTCACCCTTTATTTCGCTCTTGCCCCACGCCATCTTCGTCGCCGCCTCGACGCCATCGACGACTTTGAAATCGTCAACGCTTACGGTCGACTTTATGTTTGACACAAAGACGAAGTTTTCAAAGTTTTTGATGTATCCGTCAAAGACGGTGGACGTGATATTCCACGCCATAAACAGCATTACGCTGACGACCATACCGACGGAGAGTATCGACGACGAACGCGCAAATCTCTTCTCCCTCGGCAAAGTCTTTGCCGCCGTTTTTACACTCGGATTCTTTGAGAAAGCAACGAGTTTTGACGCGCCTCTCAAAACGTATGGTGCGGCAAAGAACAGCGTCGCAAGAAGCAGGACGAGAGACAGGACTGCAAAATAGCCCGTCACACTCTCGACAAGGCATTCAACGAGTAGACTGCCCGTGGCAAGCAGCGCGAGCAGGACAGGCACGACAAAGCCGTATTTTGACTTCGTTTGCACCTGCGTTTGGCTCTGCCTTATCGTCGAGCGCATACTGCGCACGATCGGCACGACCGAACTCGCCATACCTGCCAAAATGCCGATTACTGCCGCCAAAAAGAGGTATAGCACCGAAACGTTTGTTATGGCGATTTTGAGCGTAAGCCTTATAATGAGCGCAAACACGCCGACGGCAAGCGCCGAGCCGACGAGCGCGCCGACACACGCAAGTATCGCGCTTTCTATCATGAATATTCCAAAGATTTGTCCGTTTGTCGCGCCGACGATTTTGAGACGTGCGATATAGTCGATTTTGTCTTTCTCCCCCATGAGGAAGAGAAATGCTACGATGACGACGGCAAGCACGAGCACCGCCGCCCCTGCAAGCACGACGGGGGCTGTGAGCGACGCGGTCTGTTCGTCGATATATTTATAGTCGTGCGACAGCCCGACTTGCATATCCTTGTAGGTCTCGATGCCCTTTATCGCGGAAACGATTTGCTCGTTGTCCGCTCCGCTCTCGGTGAGCAGGTAAATCTCGTTGCAAAGCGACGACTCGCCGGGGACCACAAGCCCGGATATGATTTTTATGTTGCCGAGAATGAGATATGGGGCGTCGTCAAGAAAATACCCCGTATTTTTTGCAACGGCGCCGACGTACACACTTCTTTCGTTTGAGCCGAGCGAGAGTTCAAGTTTGTCTCCCACCTTGACTCCGAAATGCTCCGCCGCCTTTTCGGATATGACAACGTCGTCCGCGCTGAGTTGAGATACGTTGCCGCGAGCGACGTCTATCTTTTGTAACGTTTCAAGTTGCGCGCCGTCAAGTCCCCTCGCCTGCACGTATTCTCCTCTAAGTTCCGCATAGAGGTAGAGCGACGGCACGACGGTCTTCACTCCGTCCAAATTTTTGAGGTCGGAGGTGACGGTGGTGATACGGTCGGAACTGGACTGCGTGGCAATCTTTATATCACTACTGCCCGCGACAGCCGTCTCCGTCGCGCTGATATAGTCATACACCGCGCCCCTAAACGACAGCATAGCAAAAATCATCGCAACCGCGACCGCGATTCCGAACATAATTGCCAGCATACGCCATGGCTTGGATTTCAGATTGCGAAAGGCAAATTTCAGCATATTATTCTTTCCGTTTTCAAGCAGTGACGCGCTTGAAAAAATCGGTCTTTATCATCGTCAAAAATTATCGCAACGACCGCCCTCATAATGAGCGTAGACGACTCGTCATGAAGGGTTAAAGCCCTATAATCATAATAAAGTGTCGAAGACACCGTCGTCCATGCGAACTATGCGAGAGGCATACTCCGCGTGCGCCTGCGAGTGGGTGATCATGACGAGGGCAACGCCCTTCTCTTCGTTTATCTTTTTCAAGAGTTCCATGACCTGTCTACCGCGCTCCTTGTCAAGACTGCCCGTCGGCTCGTCGAGGAAGATAACCTTTGGATTTGTCACAAGCGCGCGGGCGATCGCCACTCTTTGTTGTTCTCCCCCGCTTATCTCGGACGGAAATTTGCCGAGTGCGGAAGAAATGCCGAGGTATTCCGCGACTTCCTCCGCGTGAGCCTTAAAGTCGCTCTCCTTTTGTTTGTCGAGGACGAGCGGGAGCACGATATTTTCATACACGGTGAGATTTGGCACAAGGTTGTCAAATTGATACACAAAGGAAAACTCTCGCCTTCTCATCGCGGCAAGTTCCTTGTCGGGTAGCGCGGAAAGGTCTTTGCCAAGGAGAACGACGCTCCCCTCAGTTTGCTTTTCAACTCCCGCGAGAATATAGAGGAAGGTGGATTTGCCCGAGCCTGACTCACCGACTATCGCGACAAATTCGCCGTCGTCCACGCAAAAATCGATGCCCTTTAGCACCTCTGTCACGACTTCCCCGTTTGTAAAACTCTTTTTGATGCCTTTTGCTTCGAGTACCATACTTCACCTTTCACGCATACGCGCGCATTTTAACTTACAAATTATTATAACACACAAGAGAAGCAACTACAAGATATATTTTTTCAAAAGCAACTTTGTTGCTTTGCCTCTATATCTCGCGGCAAATATGCTCCAAAAATCCCAAGCTTTGGTTGTAACTTTTTTCTTTGCGTGATATAATGAAGTTATGAAAAAACAAAACGTACAAAAGGGCTCTATCGAAGAGCAAATCGAAATCATCAAAGAAACGGGCGTGAAACCTCGTCTCCTTTTGCAAGCATGCTGCGGTCCATGCGCCACAAGCGTGCTTGAATATCTTGTGCCGTACTTTGACATCACGGCATACTATTACAACCCAAATACTATGCCAAAAGAGGAGTTTATCCGCCGTTTAGACTCACTTAAAGTGGCGATTTCGCATTTTGACGGCGTAAAACTCATTGTCCCCGAACAGGACGAGAGCGAGTTTACATCTCTTGTCAAAGGACACGAACAGGACCCTGAGGGCGGAGAAAGATGCGGCATTTGCTTTGCTCTTCGTCTTGGCAAAACCGCCGAATACGTTGCGAGCCACAAAAACGAATATGACTTTTTTGCGACGACGCTCACAGTCTCTCCCTACAAAAATCACAAACGCATCAACGAGATAGGCGAAAAAATCGCGGAGCAATATGGCGTGAAATATCTTTCTTCCAACTTCAAAAAGCGAGACGGATTTTTGCGCTCCTGCAGGCTTGCCGATGAGTTCGGACTGTATCAACAAGTTTTTTGCGGATGCGTATACAGCAAATACGACAACAAAAATGACTAAGCAATCCAACGTGACCGCTCGCATTCGTTTTGCATAGCAAACAGCGTTTTGTGCGAAATGGTGAAAGAGTTGCAATAAAAATTTAGCGTCCCCTACATAGGGAACGCTTTTTTATTGTTGCAAATCTTGAGTGGACACCGCAGGTCGCTAAATCAAATAAAACAATTCTATGTAAAAAACCTTGTGATTTAGATGAAGAGCGCGGAAAAGCCCGTTTGTGAAGGATGAGCGTACACTTAGTACGTGACCCCTGAACAAACGGGCTTTGACAATGCTATTCGCTAAATCACAAGGTTTTTTCTTCGGGCCAAATAAAATTGGATTTCAGCATCTCCCCATTGTCAATGAGAAGATCCTCGCCTGTCATACTCTTGTTGACGACGGTGAGGAAATACGCCCATTCGGCGATTTCCTCCGGCTCAGCCCACTTGCCGAGCAAGGATTCGTCAAGGACGGCTTGCCAAAGTTTTTCGTTGTTCATGATGACGTCGTTGAGGTGCGTTTTGACGCCGCCGGGAGAAATGCTGTTTGCCGTCGCACCGTACTTTGCAAGGCGGAGCGCAACGTTCTTCGTGTACGCTATAACGCCGCCCTTGCTCGCCGTGTACATAGGAAATTCCGCCCCGTTTCTTCCGCTTGCGGAAGCGATTGTGAGAACGGACTTTATGCTGTTTGAAAACGCATACTTTTCAACCACGCGCATAGTGCCATTGAGGTTTACGTCTATCGTCTCCTCTTCGGGCGACTGTATGCCCGCGCACGTGATGACCACGTTCACCCCGTCGATCTCAGGGAGTTCTCCCCTCACGTCGCATACAAAGTGAGAATATTTTGCTTGCACGTCGCATAGAGAATAGTTTACTTGCACGTCGTCACTCGGCTGTTTGTCGAGTCCTACGACCTCGTGTCCCGCGTTCAAAAACTTCTTGACTATCGCAAGTCCGATGCCGTTACTCGCACCCGTCACTAACACTTTCATTTTTCTTTTCCTCCATAGACAAGTTCAAGATATTCGGCACCGACGTTGTCGTCTTCAAGGCGTTTGACGATGCGGTAGCCTACCGGCGAGAATATGATTTCAAAGATAAGTTCCGCAAACGCGCCCGTGACCGCGCAGGTTACGCATTGAACCGCCGACCAACCGAAGAAGTTTATGCTGACAATAAACGCAAACAGCATGTTGTCAATAAATTGCGCTACAAACGTGGAGACGTAACTGCTGACGCTGAAAGCAAGCGCGCGCTTTTTGTCCTTCATAAGTTTTTCGAGTCCTGCGTGCAGGAAGTTGTTGACGACTGCCGATACGATGAAGGCAACAGAACTTCCAAGCAACACGAACCACTCTCCTCTAAAAGTCAAATCGAGCGCGTTGTTCACCGACATATTGATGGTGTCTCCTTCAAAACTCAGCCCCCAAAATCCCGGGATATACGACGCTATGATGAGTATAACCGCAAAAACGAGGTTTGCAAACAGCGTAAACAATGATACGATATTCGCAGCCTTCACGCCGAATCTCCTCGTCACGACGTCCATTGTGAGGAATACGAGCCAAGAGAAGATGATCCCCCCGTCAAGCGCGAGCCAGGAACCGACTTTTTCGCCCAAATCGAGGCTCTTGTTTGCGAGCAGGTTCATACCGACTATCGCAACGACGTTGAACGCAAGCAAAATGCTTGGAATGCTTCTGAACAACAGTTTGATCTCTAAAAACAATTTTTTGATTTTTTCAGTCACTTTAGGACTCTCCTTGTTTTTTATTTCGAAGATGGTTAAGCAAGGAACATCTTCAATAAGGATAATGTCGTAACTCACGACTATGCAATTATAGCAAACGGCGCATATTTTGTCTATCGTTTTGCAAAGAAAATGGAGTCAAACGCATTGACTCCATTTTGTCGCAAATATTCATTTGACACGCTTTATGCGGTTTAGGCTTTTGAACCGCTGTTTTCGGTGTCGCTCTTGGCGATATTGCCGTCCGAGCAGTGAATCGTATATTCACCAGTCAACATATCCCAAACGCTGCCCTTTTCTATCTCTTTCCACTCCGCCATCGTGCCGTCATAATAGATGTTTGTGAGTTGCCAGTCGTAGAAAAACGCGTGCTGACCTATTATTTTCAAACTGTGCGGAAGTATAATAGACTTCAAATTGCTGCACTGATAGAATGCGGAGTTTCCGATCTCCGTCACGCCTTCCGAAATGGAGATACTTTCAAGTCCGCTATTTTGCATAAACGCCGAGCTTCCTATCTTTGTCACGCTTCCGTCAACAGGAATAACGCTCGTTTTGCATCCTGCGATAAGCTTCTTTGTTTCGGTCTCTATGAGGCAGTTGCCCGCGCTGTGGTATTTTGGATGTCCGTCAAGCACGGTTATGGACTCAATTGACGCGCACCCCATAAACGCTTGTTCGCCTATATCCGCGACGTGGTTGCCGATAGTAACCGATTTGAGCGCCGAACAACCGCTGAATGCAAGCGACGATATCATCGTAATGTTGTCGGTGATGTCGATAGACGTCAGGTATGCGCCCGCCTCTCTGAATGCGGACCTACCGATAGTCGTCACCGCAACGCCCTTGAACTTCGCAGGCAGGGTGAGTTTTGTCCTCGGTCCCGTGTATCTGAACGAATACGTTGCGACGGACTCGTCAAACACAAAATCTTCAATAACATTTGGAGTTCCGCAAAAGATACAGGTGTTTTGTTCGTTTACCATGTGTTCGCCGACTTGCATGACGAGTTCAAAGTTGAAGCCTTCTCTGTCTTCATCGCAAATAGAGCAATGATAATGCTCGTCAAAATCATGTCTCAAAGCGTTGATGATATGTTGCGCGACGATGATCCTGCCGCATACGGAACAATGAAAGCCTTCCGTAAGCCCCGTAGCCGTGCATGTCGGCTCAACTGCGGCGTCCGTAACTATCGTATGTTCAAGCATTTCGAGTTCTTGCGAAGCGACAACGACTTCACCGCATCTTGAACAATGTCTACCCTCGGTCTTGCCCTTTTGCGAACAAGTTGGAGCGACTGCCGCGTCCACGACCTCTACGTGTCCGAGTGCGCCAATTGCCTCGACTTCCTTTTCACCGCAAGCGCAAACCCTTTCCTTTGAGCCGTCTACGGTGCAAGTAGGTTCAAGCGTTGTCGTCCATTCGCCAAATTGATGCGCGTGAGGAGCCTCTTCTTGTTTTTTGTCGCAGGCGACAAAGCAAACGGCTGCAACCGCCACCACAAAAGCGAAAACAAAAGCGAGCGACACAATACGTCTTCCGTGCTTCATTATTATCCTCCAAAAGGACTTATCCTTTGAATGTGTTATACTGATTACATAATAGAATAAAACGGCGCAAAAGTCAACCTGCGAGCATTTTTGTCTCAAATTTTGCCTTTTTGAACTTCGGGCACTTCGTGCCTTTATTATTTGTACCATAAGAAAATAAGCCTGTTGATTGAGATGAGATACAAGAAAACAAGAAAAGGCGCACAGCCTAATGTACATGAGCGTACATGACCGGGCGCCTTTTTGTAGTTGACGAAGCATATCGCTTGGTCAGTTGATTATATTATACCCAAAGGCATAAATTAAACCTGCTGATTGAGATGAGATGCAAGGAAACAAAATAAATAACGCCACCCAATGTACTTTTGCGTACATGGTGGCGTTTATTTGTTGCAGTTGACACAGCAGATCGCTCAATCAGCGGGTTTAATCATGTCTTTGACTTTCATAAGGCGCGTTGTATTTCCACGCTCATTCTCGTCAAGTTTCATTGTGATATACTTTATCGTCTCTTCGAGTTGCGGAATCATGACGTACTCGAGTGCGTTGACGCGACGACGGTTCTTCTCTATCTCGTCCGCGAGCATATTGCAAGTCTTTTCGACTTCGGCGAGCTTTAAGAGTTTCGGAAGAAGCGTTGTGAGAGACGCGATAGACGTGTCAAGTTCACTCGATACGCTTGCAAAAGAATACGGATAAAGGTCCGTCACCTCGCCCTCAATGATGTCAAACACAGGCACGTCCACGCTCATAACGTTTTTTGAAGAGGTTTCGAGTCCGACGTGAGTGGACGGCATAAGCACAGCCTCTTCGATGACTGCGTCGGAGGATACGGCGCGCGCAAGCATAAACGACTTGAGGGAGGCTTGAAGTTCGTCTTCGACTTCCTCTCTAAGGCGCTTATTTTCACGAACGTAAAGCATAAATTGACGAATCATTTCGTCGGATTTATCCTTGAGTAGTTTGTGACCACGAGTGGCGGTTTTGAGACGTGTTTTGAGACGTCTTAACTCCATTCTCGTTGGGTTGACATTGAGTTTCGCCATATTATTCTTCTACTTTTCCCTCGTTTTTGTCGTAATACTTTTCGAGGTATTCGTCTCTTATACGTTTGAGTTCACCGCGCGGGAGCAAGTGAAGAAGATCCCAACCGAGATCGAGAGTCTCCTCTATCGAGCGGTTCTTTGAAAATCCTTGAGAGACGTACTGTTTTTCAAACTCGTCCGCAAAGGTTGCGAACTTCTTGTCCGTCTCGGTAAGAGCGGATTCGCCGAGGATAGAACTGAGTTCCTTTGCCTCTTTTCCTTGTGCGTACGCGCTGAAAAGTTGGTTCATCGTGTCCGCGTGATCCTCCCTTGTCTTGCCTCTGCCGATACCCTTGTCTTTAAGACGCGAAAGGGATGGCAAAACGTCGATCGGCGGGACGATACCGCGCTTGTAGAGTTCACGAGAGATGATGATTTGTCCCTCAGTGATATAGCCCGTAAGGTCAGGAATCGGGTGAGTCTTGTCGTCCTCGGGCATGGTGAGTATCGGGATTTGAGTGATACTTCCCTTCTTGCCGACGATTCTGCCTGCGCGTTCGTACATGCTTGCGAGGTCGGTATAGAGAGCGCCCGGATAGCCGCGGCGTCCCGGAACTTCCTTTCTTGCAGCGGAGATCTCGCGGAGAGCCTCGGCGTAGTTGGTAATGTCCGTCGTGATGACGAGGACGTGCATATCCTTTTCAAACGCCAAGTATTCAGCGGCGGTAAGTGCCATACGAGGTGTGGAGATACGCTCGACCGCCGGGTCGTTTGCGAGGTTTATAAACATAACCGCACGCTCGATTGCGCCCGTCTTTCTGAAATCGCTGATAAAGAAGTCAGCCTCTTCAAAGGTGATACCGACAGCGGCGAACACGACGGCGAACTTCTCGTTTGAATTGAGAACCTTCGCTTGTCTCGCGATCTGTGCCGCAAGTTCCGCATGAGGCATACCCGACATTGAGAATACGGGGAGTTTTTGTCCGCGAACGAGGGTGTTGAGTCCGTCTATTGCGCTGATACCCGTTTGAATAAACTCGTTCGGATAGTCGCGCGCGACAGGGTTTATCGGTCTGCCGTTTATATCGAGTTTCATCTCAGGTATAATCGGCGCACCGCCGTCGCGAGGTCTGCCCATACCGTCGAAAACTCTGCCGAGCATATCCTCGCTCACGCCGAGTTCGACGCCGTGTCCCAAAAATCTTGCCTTTGCGGTCGCCATCTTGATGCCTTGCGAAGGCTCGAAGAGTTGGACGAGGGCTTTGTCGCGGTTGATTTCAAGCACCTTGCCTGCACGGATCTCGCCGTTTTCCTGACGGATCTCGACGAGTTCGTTGTATTTTACGCCCTCAACGCCCTCGACGAGAGCGAGCGGGCCGACGATTTCTCTTATGGTGTTATATTCTTTTAACATCAAATGCCTCCTTCGTTCGTGAGTTCGAGCATTTCTTTCTTGATTTCCGCGAGGATATCGTCAAATTTTGCCATCTCACTTTCAGGAATATACTTTGCACGGCCGATTTGGTCTTTGACCGGAAGTTCCAAAATATCTTCGATATCCACGTTCTTGTCGAGAGCCTCGCCCGCCAGGCGGTTGAACTCTAAGATCAAACGGAGCATATACTCTTGCTTTGCAAGCGACGTATACGTGTCGACTTCGTGGAAAGCGTTTTGATGGAGGTAGTCCTCACGAATGGACTTTGCGGTCTCCATAGTGAGTCTGTTCGCGGGAGAGAGCGCGTCCATACCGACGAGGCGGACGATTTCGTCAAGTTGCGCCTCTTCTTGGAGGATACGTTGGCAGGTGACTCTTTGTCTCACCCACTCTTCACCGACGTTGTCGCCGTACCAGTCGCCGAGTCTATCCGCATAGAGGGAGTAGCTCGTGAGCCAGTCGACTGCAGGGAAGTGACGCTTGTATGCAAGCGATGCGGAAAGTCCCCAGAAGACTTTGACGATACGAAGAGTCGCTTGTGAGACAGGCTCGGAAAGATCGCCGCCCGGAGGTGAAACCGCGCCGATAGCGGTGATAGAACCGATTCTGCCGTCGTCGCCGAGAACCTTCACGATACCCGCTCTTTCATAGAACTCCGCAAGACGGGAGGAAAGATATGCAGGATAGCCCTCTTCACCGGGCATTTCTTCGAGACGACCGCTCATTTCGCGGAGAGCCTCAGCCCAACGTGAAGTGGAGTCAGCCATGATAGCGACCGAATAGCCCATATCTCTGAAATATTCCGCGATCGTGATGCCCGTATAGATGGACGCTTCACGCGCCGCAACAGGCATATCCGACGTGTTTGCGATGAGAACGGTACGCTTCATAAGCGGTTGACCGCTGCGCGGGTCGGTAAGAGCCGGGAATTCGTTGAGAACGTCCGTCATCTCGTTTCCGCGTTCGCCGCAACCGACGTACACTATGATGTCGGCGTCAGCCCACTTTGCAAGTTGGTGTTGAACGACGGTCTTACCGCTTCCGAATGGTCCCGGAACTGCCGCAACGCCGCCCTTTGCGATCGGGAAGAGAGTGTCTATGACGCGTTGACCTGTGACAAGCGGAGTCTTCGGAGCAAGTTTTTCCGCATACGGTCTGCCCTTTCTGACAGGCCACTTTTGGAGCATGCAAACTTCTTTGTCACCCTTGTCCGTAGCGATGACGGCGACAGTCTCTTCGATGTTGAATTTGCCTTTCTTGATGTCTTTGACTGTACCGCTTACGCCAAACGGAACCATGATTTTGTGAGAAATGAGGACGTTTTCTTGGACGGTACCGAGCACGCTACCCGCGACTACGCTGTCGCCCTTCTTTGCAACAGGCACAAAATCCCACTTCTTTTCGTGGTCGATAGCGGAGACGTAAACGCCGCGCTCGATATGATCGCCTGCGACCTCGCGGAGTTTTCCGAGCGGTCTTTGAATACCGTCAAAGATACCCTCGATAAGTCCGGGTGCGAGTTCGACGGAAAGCGGAGCGTCCGTTGAATAGACGTTCTCACCGGGGCCCAAGCCACTCGTTTCTTCGTATACTTGTATGGACGCACGGTCGCCGCGAAGTTCGATAACTTCGCCGATGAGTTTCTTTTCACTCACCTGCACGACGTCGTACATCTTGCTGTTCGCCATACCTTCGGCGATGATAAGCGGGCCGGATACTTTTACGATTTTTCCTACTTCCATTATCTGTCCTCTTTGTCAAATAGAATATCTGCACCAATAGCCTTTTCGACGTTGGCTTTGATGCCTTGAAGTCCCAGTCCTCTGTTGCCTTCCGCGGACGGAATCGGCACGATGACCGGGTACGGTCTTGCAAGGTAGCGCTTGATGAGCATCTCTATCCAAAGGGCGACCTGTTCCGTCACGAAAATGACGGAATATGACCTTGCGAGCATATGAACTTTGTCTCTTGCCTGAATCTCGTTTTCCACGGGGAAAACGTCAACGCCAATAGCCTTGAACGCAAGCACGGAGTCCTTGTCTCCTACAACTGCAATACCACCCTCACGCATAGAGTTCACGCATCCTTTCTCTTATTAGTTGCGGATCAACGTGATTTTTGATGCCGGCAACGATAAGTTTTGTAAGTTTTATCTCCGTTCGTTTCGTGAGATAGTAACTCACGATAGGAGCAATCGAGAACAAGTCGTTGTTCTCGTCTTTGAACATTTTGAGAAGGTCGTCGTCCATGGCGACTTCAAGGGCTACGACGTCCTTGCCGTCCGCGACCTTTTCAACGATTTCTCTAAATTCGGTTTGTTTGGTGTTTTCCTTAAACTTTTCAACGCTGTCGAAGGAGGACTCGAAGAGTTCTCTTGCAAGCGTACCGCCCTCTATAAAGCCACTGACGAAAAACTCAAGCGGAAGCGAGAGTTTTTGCACCCTCAAAAATGACAATATATTGAGGTAGTCAATTTTTTTGATATAGTATCTCTTTGCGAGATTTCCGCTCTTTTTGACAAGTGACAATATATGCTTATACATCGCCTTGTCAACAGTCACGTCAATAACTCTCGGAGAGAGTTTCTCGGCTTTTTCAAGTTCAAGAAGGACTGACACCGCTTCCTTCATTTCTTTTGGCAACTTTTCGCTCTCTACGCCCTCGATTTGAGATTTCATCTCGTTCACGTCGTAGAGTCCTACAAGCGAGGAAGAAAAATCCGTGCCCGTCGCGTGCGCCTTGAATGCGCTCTTCAAATTCAGGTAGTCGATTTCCACCATAAAAGCGTCAAGGGCGTTGCCGACGTTGAACTCTTTAAGGAGTCCGACGGCGTTTTCTTCTTCGTGAGAAAAGAGCGCGTCAAAATCGTTCGTATCGACGGGAATACCCGCGCCGAACCCCATTTCGAGCAAAACCTTGAATGCGTCCGACGTTGACGGACACTCAATTAGCCTCTGCACTGATTGAGAGGTGATGAGTTTTGACTCCATATGTTTGATTTTGGCGTTTTGAAACACGAATTTGTCGCTCATATCACGCAAAAAGTTCCTTTGCAATATTCATTTCTATCTCGTCGCGGAGAAGATCGACCTCGACTTCAAACGTAAAGTTCTTGTCAATGCCGTTGCCCTTTAACATAAGTCCGCCGTCAAAGTCGCCGAACTCTTTTGCAAGTGTCAGATTGATACCGCGCTTGTCGGCATACTCTTTCACGTCCTTTGCAGTCAAGATGTCCTTCTCTCTTGCCGATATGACAACTTCGTCGCCGTCGTCGGCGTTTTTGAGCATGCTGAGAAGCAGCCCCTTATACGTCTTTTTGTCAAGACTGCGAAGTTTGTCGAGAGCCATAGAGAATACGGAATCGAGAATCTCTGCCTTTGCGCCGAGTTGCAACTTTTTCGCGTCAAGTTCCGCAACGGTCTTTCCGCGGGAGAGTATATCGTCAACCTGCTTGTTCGTCTCATAGACAGCGTTGTCGTAATACCCTTTGCACTCTTCTGCCGCAACAGCCAAAATCTCTTCCGCTTTCTCCCTTGCTTCGGCGAGAATCGCGTCGGATTTTTTTTGTCCGTCCGAGATGATTTTTTCGATAATTGCTTCTTTACTCATAACAGTTCAAGTCGTGCAAACTATATTATGCCATTGCCATTGTGGAAACGTCCGGGATCATGATTGCAAGAAGGGAAACGAGAAGTGCGAGAACCGCGTACGTTTCGACCATAACTGCGAGGATGATTGCCTTACCGCTTTCTTCCGGGCGCTTTGCAACGAGTGCGATACCGGAGCATGCAACCTTGGATTGATAGAGTGCGGATACAAAGCCGACGATTGCCATTGGCATACATGCGCCGAGGAGCGCGAGACCGCCGCTTATAGAGAGTGCCGCAACACCGCCGAAGAGGTTGATTTTGACAAATACCAAGAACGCTACGAGCAAGCCGTAGATACCTTGCGTACCCGGCAAAAGTTGGAGAACCAAGCATTTTGAGAATTTGTCAGGATCTTCGCTCGTGACGCCTGCCGCCGCCTTACCTGCGACACCGACGCCGATTGCGGAACCGATACCCGCCATAGCCGCAGCAAAAACTGCACCCAAGATGGCAATAAATGTGCCCATGCTAAACATAATAACTACCTCCTACATATCAAGATATGTGTATTTTGTATTTGTACCATAAGGGACGAAGACGTGTCCGCCGCCCTCATAGAATTTACCGTAAAATTCGATGTATTGAAGTCTCGCGTCATGCACGTATGCGCCGAGCGTTGAGATAGCAAGGTTGAAGACGTGTCCGACAAGGAAGATAGGCGCGGCGACGATATACCCTATCCAGGCGACGTTTGACGGGAAGAAGCCCATGAACACCTGGCAGATTTGGTTGACGACAAGTCCTACGACGGAGCCGGAGAGTCCGAGACCGAAGAGACGCGCATAGGAGAGTATATCGCTTATGATGTTCACGCCGTCATACAGTTTGCCGAAACCTCCGAAGAGCGACGTGACGATCTTGATGCCCTTCTTCCCTCTCGCATTGAGCACGACGAGGAAGAATACGCCTGCCGCGGCAAGTCCTATGCCTATCCATTTGAGCGGAACAGCCTCTTTGAAGAACAGGAGTTGCAACACGAAGCAAGCAATACCCGCAAAGATGAGATACCAAGTGCCGACTTCAGCTAAGGCGTCAAGCACTCTCTTCTTGCGTATAAGGTTGATAGCGTTCATAAGCATACCGACGAGGATATGCAAGAATCCGAGCCCGAATGATATTCCGAGCAAGATGAGCGGTCCTTTGTCTTCAAGCGGCTTAATAAGCTGAATCTTTTCGAGGAAAGTGCCTGATATATCCAGCCCGAACCAGCCGCCGAATATCGCGCCCCAAATTATCGTGGAAATACCGCCCATGCCGATGACGAGAAGGAGTCTTCCCTTGCCCGGAACAGGCTTTTTGATCTTGTACATGATAAGACCGCCAAGCGCAAGCAACAAGCCGTACGCCGCGTCCGCAAGCATCATACCGAAGAACAGGAAGTAGAAGAAACTCATCACGGGGTTCGGATCGAGGTCGCCGTGATATGACGGCGCGCTGTACATGTTCGTGATGTCTTGGTATGGTGTGACGATCTTGCTGTTCTTTATATAGGTCGGGACGACTTCGTCCGCTTCAGGCTCTCTGAATTCATAGATGAGCGTGTCGGAGACGCCGTCCAAAGTTTCTTTCAGTTTGTCTTCAAATTCCGCCGGGTACCAGGCTTCCATGACAAAACTGCGCTCTGTCGTCGCAAACCCGTCAAGCGCCGTGTTGGTGGCGATTTGAATCATATAGTAGTCGTAAAGGACTTTGAGGTCGGCAACGAACATCTCTTTGACGAGCGCTCTCGTCATAAGTTCGTTGATTTCGTCCTCGTTTTCTTTGATCTTTTGCTCCAAACTCACGATCTTGTCGTAAGGACGTATATCAAGATCCGTGTTTGCTCTCGCATAGTCGAGAGATTGGAGTTTTGACGTGAGTTCGTCCGCGTGTTCTTTGTGCGTGACGGCGACGAACGCCTGCACCTTTTGCGAGTCCAAAAACTCAATGGTCGCAAAGTCTTGAGAGTCCGCAAACGTTCTGAGTTCCGTCGTCATTTGAGACGGTACGGCGCCGACGATAACCGTCGTATGCGGAGTGTCTTTGTAGAAAGAATAGGGTTGTTTGAGCCCGATATAGACTCTGTGATTTTCAATTTCCGCTTTAAGTTTCGTGTTCTCGGCAGCGAGCATAACTTGCTTTGAATTGATATCTTCGAGGTCGGAGACGTTTGCCATAAGTTCAAACTCTCTCGCGCTTATCATGTCGAAGTCGTCAAAACTGAGTCTCGCAATAGAAGAAACGGACGGCGTCTTGATAGGAGTATAAATGTATGGATACTCGCTCTTCTCCGTCCTCTTGGCAAGCGTTTCCGCTTTCTTCTTTTGGTCTTTCAAAAACTTGAATGCAAAGGCGATTCGCCCGAGTTGAATCTTTGCGTTTTCGGTTGAATTGTTGTTGTCGAGACGCTTCGTGTTTTCAATATCACGGGTTGCCACAATCTCCACCGCCTTCGTGCGTTGGAGTGCATGGAACAATTTGTGTCTCGTAGAGCGGTGCCCGACAAGCACCAACTTCTTCATTTCAACAATCATAGCGTCTTATTTTTGTTCGTATTTTGCGAGGAGCATTTCGACAATCTTGTCAGACTGCGCTTCGATCTCCGCGTGTTTGTCTTCTATCAAACGATTTGCTTCTTCTTGACCTTTTTTGAGAATAACTTCTCTCTTGTCCGCCGCCTGCTTTTCCGCATTTGCAACAGCCTTCTTTTGGTCTTCTTTGCAGCCCGAGACGGTAAGTTTCCTCTGCTTTTCCGCTTCCGCTTCCGCTTGCAAAACTATTTGCTTGCCCTCTGCGTTCGCGTCTTTGAGCATGCCGTCGACTTTCTCCTCGGCTTTTCTAATATCATTCAAGACTTCTTCGATCATATTGTCCTCACTTGAAATTTTCATCCTCTATGCGACTTATCATATCAAGGCGTCTTTGATGTCTGCCACCCTCGTACTCTGCCGTGTACCAAGCCTCGACGATATCCTTTGCCTCTTCAGGAGAAATAACTCTCCCGCCGAGAGCGATTATGTTTGCGTTGTTGTGGTTCTTTGTGAGTTTTGCCATATACGTGTTTGTGACGACCGCGGCGCGTATGCCCTTCACCTTGTTTGCGGCAATGCTGATGCCGATGCCCGTGCCACACATTATGACGCCTGCGTCCGCCTCTCCCGATGCCACCGCCTTGGCAACCTTCTCGCCATATTCAGGATAATCCACCGAATCGGTTGAATAACAGCCGAGATCCAAAACCTCTGCTCCAAGAGCATTCAAGGTGTTCACTACGCTTTCTTTCAAAACAATGCCACCATGGTCGCAACCGACAGCAATTTTCATAAATCAACCTCGCATACTTTTCATTTTTATATTATACAACAAACAAATCAATATAGCAAGATTTATTTTGTTATTTAATATATACAAATTGTTATATTATATATCAATATAAAATGAATTTTCGCTGTGCTGAATTGAGGTAAGAATAAAAAGGTAATAATAAAAATTGCATTCTTCCACAGTTCCCCATTCGCAAAACTGTACTATTTGGATGAAGAAAAGCAAGGATTCCATTCATTATTAACAAAAACTGCGATATTTGGATGAAGAACAAGGAAGAGCGCCTCGAATGGCAACCCTAATGTACACTTAGTACATGAGTTGACAGGCGAGGCGCTCTGACAAAGTTATTCGCCAAATAGCGCAGTTGCAAAACGCGCGAGGGAGATGGATGACGAGGAAGGGTGCTTTGACAGACCAACCCAGTGTACTTTTGCGTACACGGTTGGGCGGGCAAAGTGCGCTGACAAAGTCAGGCGCTTCCTCGCACGTTTTTTAGCCGAGGAGTTCCTTCTTAAGTCTCTTCCTCTTCATAACCATATAGAGTGTGGTAAGTCCGACAATGAGGACGATACCGCCGGCGACTGCAACGCCGATCCATACGGCGAGCATCGGAGTCTTTCTTCCTGCCTCTACGAATACGAGAGAGCCGAGGTTGTCCGTCGTGTAGGAAAGCACTCCGTCCTTTATCTCATATCCGTTGAGTTTTTTGAGTGCGGTAGAACCGTCCGAGTTGAGAACCGTTTGATAGATGACAGTTCTGTCAAGGTTGTTCAAGACGTCTTGCGTGAGTTGAACCGAGACCGCCGTCGGCGTATTGCCGAGTCCGACTGCGTTGCCGCCGAGCGTTAGGTTGTACCTGATGATCGTAGAGATCGTAACGGACGTGCCAAGCGCATTCGCTATCTCGTCCATAAACTTGGAGTCGACTGCCGCGTAGTACGCGTCGTCGTCAGCAAGAGTGTTGTTTTGATAGACGTATCTTGCCTCGAACTTGTCCGCAAGGAGCAAGTTGTCAAGTCCTTCACCGCTCTGTTTGACTTCGATAGAAGCAACGACGTCGGTATCCTTCGTATACTGCATTGACGTCACGACGAGTTCAAGCACGCCCGTAGCGTTTGTAGAGACGGTCTTGCCGGACATCGCAACGTTTTGAGAGATGTCAAAGTTGTCCTTCTTTGAACTGTCTTTCAAGATGACTTGGAACGGATACCTGCCCGAATTGCCAAACACATATTTGCCGTTTTCGATCTTTATGACGCTCTCATCAATCGGTACGACGTTGCCTGACGCGTCGAGTTTCAAAAGTCCCTCGCCCGCGAGCAAGAATTGCAACATAAGGTCATTGTCCGTAAGAAGCGCAGGAATCGTCTCAGGCGTAACGCTCTTGAGTGTAAAGTCAACCGCATACGCTTTGCCCTGTTCGTAGAGTTGTCTCTCCGTATAGCTGAGTTCCACGACAACGGACGCCTTGGTGATAGCAAATTGAATTTCTATCGTTTGAACCTCATAGTTCGGGTTGCCCGGATCGTAGGTGAGATAGACAAGGTAAGTACCGGCGTCGACCATGTTTTCGACAGGTACGTAGTTTCCTTCGACTTTCTTCATATATCTAGCATTGAAGTACTCCGCTTCCCCAGACAAATCATCATCCACAGTTGCTTTTGTATAAGAATACGTGTGAGCCTTGCCGTCGTAGGTGATACTATCACGCGGGGCGTTGAGTCCCGGACTTGCTTTGCCGATCTCTATCGTGATAGATTCAACACCGCCGTCGAGGTCGCTTCTCCAAACGAGAGAATAGTTGTTGTTATCCTGCACGAAATTGCCGTCTCCGTCATAATAGCTTGCGTCAACCGGGCGACTGAGTTCGATATAGCCCGTGTACGTTCCCGCGTTGATGACAGGAAGTTCGTTTCCGTTCGCGTCGTACATTGCGATGCTGTCGGTATCCTTTGCACCGACGATCGCAACGCCGTGTTGACTGCGACGGTTATAAGTCGTCGTATACTTGCCGTTGTCGCTCGCCACAAGCGATATACCGGAGATAGTTGGCTTGTAGATCGTAAGTTCAGGGGCTTTTGCCGTGTACGTACCCGGGAAGGTATAGACGTATCTTTCGTTCTTTGCGCCGTCCGCATTCACGAGTTCGATAGTACCGCAGAAGACGTCATAGTTGGATTTTGAAGCGTCAAAGCCCTCTTTCGGCTCGAACACGAGCACGTAATCGCCATGGAAACTCGGGTCGTTACCGTCGTTGACTTTTGCGGTCGGAGTGATGCGAGCAAGGTCGCTTACGCCGTTTTCAAACGTCGTGAAATAGACGTCAGGACGATAGTCGACGCCGTTTTGCATAAACACGTTCTTCCATGTTTCGCCGGAGATAATCGACTGTCTGCCGTTATCGTCGAGGTAGTTGAAGGTGATAGCGGGCATCGTTCCGCCGTATTCCATTCTGAAATCTTCAACCGCCGCAACGACGTAGAGAGGCTTTTTGACGACCGTCAAGTGGCTGGTCGTGCCGTCCGTGTATTTGAATGCAAACTCATAGTTTGCGGCTTCACCGCCCTTGAGCGTATAACTCGTGGACTCCGTGCCGGCGCTCGGTCTTGCGGACATAAAGACAGGATTCGTTCTCGGGAGCGAAGTGAACGCACCACCGAGGCGCACGTAATATTCTTCGCCGCTTGTCTTGTCAAATGTGACAGGATTTTCCGAGTAGTTGCCCTCCGCGTCCTTGACGTAGATTCTCTTCAAGAGATCTTCCATAAATTTGATATCGTCCGCTTCGAGATCCGCATACGTCTTGCCTTCTTCGAGCAATTCGACGGCGACCAAGAACTCATCGAGTTTGACCATAATGCCGTTTGGCGTCATATCGAGCAAATACTCGTTTTCGCCGATCGTATAAGTTATATGGCCTTCGACGTTTGCGAGAGCCGTACCATACACCATCTCGTCGTCCGCGAGAGAGGCGTTGATCTTTATTTTGTTGATACACGCAGGCACACGCGCGCTCCTGAGAGTGCCGTAGGTATAGTTGTTTGCGTCCTTACCGCCGAGCTTGTCCGCTCTGATGACGACGTAGGTGTCGCCGACCGACGCATTTTCAAACTCCGCCGTAACGCCCTCGATCGTAAGTTCGTCGCCGGAGAGTCCGATGCCTGCGGATGAGTAGTTGTAGTCCACTCCCTCGACGCCGTAGAACTTGGTCGTTCCGTCATAATTCTTCGTAAATTTCTCGTCTTGGAGTTTCGTAACGTCGCTGATGATAGCGGCTCTCTTGTTGATCTTGCCGTATGCGTCTTGCGAGTACGTGACGGAGATATCGTTGCCGTTCGTATCTTTGAGCGTGTCTGTGATTTCGCCAGCATAATCGGCATTTACGAGATACGCGTCTTTGCCATCCGCTCTATAGAAGCCGACGAGCGCGTTCGCGGTCTTTGCCGCTGCGAGTTTCGCGCTGTCCTCGACCAAGATATACTTGCCCGTCGCTTTAATCGCGCAGTAGTACGTCTTTATTGTCGAAGTTGCGATAAGCGGGTTGCCCGCGTGGAGCATTGCCCCGTCCGTAGTTTCACACACGAGGTATTCTTCGCCGTCGTAATCCGCGGCGTCAACGGCGTACGTGAGCACGTAGTTCGTATAGACAGCCTTCGTGTTCTTGATAATCGGGTTGTAGACGGTACCTTGTTTTGCGCCGATCGCATAGATAGCGTCTTCAAACGTACCCTCTTTCACCTTTTCAAGTTCGTTGTTCGTGAGAGCGACGAAATATTCTCCGTCGAGCTTGAACAAACTGCCGCTTGCGACGTCCTTGCCCAAGTAATCTTCGGCGTTCACTTGTTCGTATGCGACGTTCTTGTCCATAAAGAACGCACCGCCGGAGACTTGAATACCATAAGATTTCTTGTCGACGTCGAGCAGACCGTTAATCGTTGCCGAGATGACGTTGACGGAGACGTACGGATCGCCCGAATAGGTTCTTGCGCCGAGAGTGAACGAGAAGGTGACCGGGCGCTCATAAATCGCTCTTGTGATCGTGACGTCAGATGCGCTGCTCACGTCG
Source organism: uncultured Eubacteriales bacterium (assembly GCA_900322215.1). Taxonomy (GTDB): domain Bacteria; phylum Bacillota; class Clostridia; order Christensenellales; family CAG-917; genus CAG-475. The sequence continues at coordinate 88,148 of ONYW01000001.1, forward strand.
TAGTTTCTAAGGAGATATTCGTGCTCTTTGTCCGTGACACCGAGCATGATATCGTGGATCTTCACGTTGACTATCAAGTTGACGAATTTTTGTTCAAATTCACCGCTTGCCGTGATGATGAGGAAATCTTTATCCTTTGGCACAATACGCTTTTCGTCGTCGGCCATACCCTCGTCGAGTTTTTGAACGTCGATAGTAGCCTCCGCCGCCTTCGTGCCGTCATACACCTTGCTTTGGACGTCTATATCGTTTTCCAAAATGCTGACGCGTCTCTTAGAGATAAGCACTGCGTCAAGGAGTTCGAAGTCTTCGACGAGTCCCGTCTTTGCGGAGCCTACCTTGCTGTACGTATTGTCGCTTGCGTTGTAGCGGAAACCGTAGATTTCATAGTTGGCGAGGATAGAATCGTCAGTTGAGGCGATACTCAGTCCTCTTACTATCAAATCGTGAGCGATGACGTTGCCGTCGCCGTCGATTCTGACGTTCTCGTCCTCTTTTCCGCCGGAAGAAAGGATATACTCTACCGCGTCCTTGTCAAACGAGAGTTTTTCAAGTTCGGAACTGAGTTCGCCCGCATAGTGGAGAGTCGTGAATTTCTTAGACTCGGTGTTTGCCACGTCGACCTTTGGAGAGCCGTTGTATTCTCTCTCCACGAACGTGACGTCCGGGATAAGTTTTGCAGGAGTGATCGTGACTTTGAGCGGATTATACTCGTTGTACTTCGTATTGAGTTCATCAACGTCGACGATATAGTTGGAGTTGCCGACAACGCCGCTTGTAAACGCGACCGGGTGTTCGCCGACTCCGACGTCAACCGTCGTAATCTTCGCCGAGAGCGTAAGTTTTACGTCGTCGCCCGAGACGATAGCGCCGTCCGCAAACAGATATTCAACCTCGACCGTCTTGCCTCTGTTGTAATCGCGGGAGACGGGAGCGATAGAGACGAAGCTCTTAGAGTTTATCACTCTCTTTGTGATGCTTGCGGCAATACCCGAGATGACGACTCTAATTGCGTCGCTTCCCTCGATCGTCGTCTTTTCGATTCTCAAACCGTCTTCGCCGTAGTCATACAGATAGACGTCGTCTTTGTTGTCGACCTTAAAGATAAGTTCGAGAGAGAGCGTATAAGCGGAGGAAACTTCTTTCCCCGAGTACGAGCCGATGACGCTCGCCTTGCCGTTTGCTATAATACCGCGCAAAATCGACGTGCCGACGCCGTTTTCGATACGGTTTTGAATAATTACGTTTTCAATGCCGAGAGCGGTCGTTCCGTCGTATTCTTTCGTGACGGAGACGTCGCTTCTACGAATGCCGACATAACCCGAGATAAGGCGGATATGCTCGTCTTTCGTAACGTTGTTGATATAAGAAATCGTCACTTTGCCGTCAACGGCGTCCGTCACGACAAGCAGGTAGTTCGCGGCTTTCGCGCCCTTCAAATAGAGATTTGTGAAAGTGATGTCCGTGTCGACGTACGTACCGCTCGGAACTGTCGCCGTGCCGTATGCCGCGTCTTCAAACGCGAGTTGAACGTCGTCCGTGGAGAGAACGAGCAAATCTCTGAGTTCCAAGAGAGTCTTGTCTGCGAGTTCATAGTTGACTGCCGTCGTCGTATCCGCGACCTTGCTGAGACCTGTGAGCATAGAGGAATTTATCTCTATCGTCTTCTTTGTGATCTCAAAGCGTTCCGCCGCGTCTTGAGCGGAGAGCGAAGAATCGACTGCGAAGTTTGGATTTGAAATGACGAATTCGTTGTCGACAGCAAACGCATAATATCTTGCCGCATTGCTATAAAGCACGCCGTTTACGTCGGACGCGTCGTCGTATCTTGTGCCGTATGCGACAAACGCACCGTTTTCAAAGAGCGCTCTTGCATAGGAACCGCTTATTTGTTCTTTTATGCTTGTGAGCGAATAGCCCGCATAGTCGCTCGGAGTCTCGCCGTTTACGGAGACGATTTCCCAGCCTATTCCAAACGCGTTCTCTTGTCCGCCGTACGGCTTTGAAAGCGTGGACCAAGTCGGTCTGACTTTTACGACAGCAGGAACTATCGTAATGCTGAACGGCTCGACGAACACTTTTTCCGTGATGGCGACTCCGCCTTTCGATGCGGAATTGACTTTGAACGTCACGAGGTATGAACCTGCGTCCAAAAGTGCGCCGTCCGCCTTGCCGTCAATTGTTGCGGTCCAGTTCACTTCATAGTCGTCATCGTTGTTTGCAAAGCCTTCGAACATTGCTTGCGAATAGGTGATGGTTGAAGAACTGCTCCAGGTTGTGCCGAACACAAAGCTGAACGCCTCCCCGCTTCTGAGTTTCAAGACTACGGAGTCCGCGAGGACGTAAACCGTATACGTCTTGTCGGCGGAAAGTTCAAACGCGATGTTGGACGTGTTGGCTATAGTGCCGAGCGTGATTGTAAATTCATATCCGTTATCATATTCGACAAGTCCTGCGGAGATATCCGTATAAGACGAGCTAAGCGCGAGGCTACCCGTGATGAGGTCGGCAAATTTTGCGTCTTGAGATTCAAGCGTATACATCGGAACGATAGTCGCATAATCGACGCTCGGATCAAACGCTTTCTTGACGATAGACTGACCGCCGACGCCAAGCACGATGGTTCTTTGAGTAATGGAGAATTGTGCCGTATTGACAAATTCGATAGAATAGTTCGTATCGACGTCAAACGCCGCGCTGTTCACGGTATACGCGTAGTAGCCGACGTTCTCGTTGCCCGCTCTCTTGATGATACCGTTTGACTCAAACGTATAGACGCCTGCGCTTTCGGTATAGTTTTCAAACGCGCTGAAGAAGGAGAGCAACGCTTCAGAATTGCCTCCGAACTCGCTGAGAGCGACCGAGAATTTGAAGATAGGATCCGCCTCGCCGTACACCTTGCTGTCCGCGACGGTCGAGATAGTGACCTTTCTCGTATAGATCGTGTGGAAGTCGCTGATATAGCGGATGTTATAGTATTTCAAGAAGTCTTCGCCTTCGGATACGGAGATATAACTGTTTGGCAAGCCGTACTCCGCGCCGTCCGGGACGATTTGATACGCGCCGACTCCGAGTTTTGTATAATCGGTTTCGGACGTTTCAAGTTTGAGTTTTACAACGAGTTTATTCGCGCTCTCGCTTTCGAGTCCGCCGACCGTATAAGTCGGAGTCACCGCGTCGCCGTATGTGGAGTTGGAAGGTGTCGCAGTGACAGTCAAACTACCTTTGACGATCGTGTACGGAATAAACTTGACTGTTTGATAGCCGAAGTTCAAGACGTAGTTGCCGCTGTCTCCCGAGATTTCTTTGTCCGCGCTCTCGCTGCTCTTCGGAGTATTGTTCGAGTGTCTGACGGCAAAGCTGTCGTTGTTTGACGGGATATAGATAGCGACAAAATAGGATTCGCCGTCTTCGTTCGGGTATACAGGAACGTTTTCGTTGCCCGCAAGTCCCGCCGCGAACTCGTTGCCGTTCTTGTCGAGATAATAATATTCAAACGCGCTTGCCGCGACTTCGTCCGTAGACATTTCCACTACTGTCGGAGCATAAGTGAAAGGAACGGACGTGTTGTTCGTTACGGTATAAGTTACAATCTTGCGATGCGCAAACTCGAACGGAAGAGTCTTCGTGTCGTTGTAAGATGCGTCTTTGAGTTTTTTTATTGTGTCGAGCGGTCCGAGAGTCGTGAAATCGTCGACCAAATATTTGATGGTCAAGGAGTTTTCACCCTCGACCGTGAGGTTCTTTCTAAAGTTGTCCGCTACGGTCCATACGGAACTCGGCGTATAGTTGACGAGCAATCGTTGCTTCGTCGACGTATATTCAAGCGGATCGTCGTTGGACTTTTCGGATTTAGCGAGCGTGAACAAATACGGCGCGTATATATCCGTGTCCATTTCTATCGTAAAGGTGACTTCTTCACCGCGCTTGAAAGACATGGCGTTGTCGCCGTCCGCGTTCGTTTGAGAAATAACCGCTGAGCCTGTCGGCAAATTCGCGTTTTCCTTCACGCTTGAACTTATCGTATACGTGCTTTCATCCGCGAGCACGTAGTATTTTACGAGTTCCGGAGAGACGTTGCCCGCTTGGTCGACCGCCCACATAAAGATAGCGCGCATGCCCGCTCCGTCCGTTTGTTGCAGGTTGAGAGTGACGGAAGCGACGCCTTCGTCAAAGTGCTTGCCGTCAAAATAGCCGAGGTGGTTTGCGTCCGCAAAGTAAAGCGCATAGTCGTCGACCGCGATTTCTTTGTAATGCTCCGCAAAATACGCAAGCGTGTACGTACCGCTCGTGAAATCGTCGTCTTTTGCAACCGTTGCGATTGCATAGTACACCCTGACTTCACTGCTGTAGAGTTCTAAGAGGTTGTCGCTGAAGTTGATGATAGAGCTGAGTTTCAAACCGGATTCGGTAAACCACGTCCTTGAAGAAATGTCCGTAGACAATCTCGAAAGACCGAAGATATAACTCTTCTCATAAGCGTCCGGATCGTCCAGGAGTTCCGGAGTCACAGGCGCGTTTCTGTCCACGCGGACTTTCACACCGCCCGTCCAGCCGTCGCTTGCATACACTTCACCGTCGTTTTCATAGTCTTGTCCCGCATACATTGTGAACGACGTCGTCCAGTCGATGTCGGGGTAGTTTCCGCTTTGGTCCTTGCCGTCAGGGAATCTGAATATCAAAATGCCGTAGTCTTTGTCATAATCGACGGCGAGCGTGAGAGCGCCCGCGTCCGTCTCGACCTTCTTCGTGAAAGTCGCGGTTGCGGCGTTTATTGCGGTAGACGTAGAACCTTCGATGATCTTCACAATCTTGTCTTTGTCGACCACGACGGCAAAGACGTCGGAGCCTGCGTCAAAGACGATCGTATTGCCCGAGATGTTCGTGCCGTTGTCGTTGATATAAGACTTTGTCGTCTCGTCATAAATGAGTTGAACAACGACTTGCGTGTCGCCAAGCGCCCATGCGCCGTTCTTGAGGTCCGAGCCTTCGCCTTCGTTTGTGATTCTCGTCCATAAGCCCGAATTTTCGGGGTATTCAAATCTTATATGAGTGTCAAATGTCGGCTTGTCATAGTCCGCTTTGACATAGTACGTTGATGTCGCTATGGCATTGCCCGCAAGGTCGACTGCATAGAAGATAAAGCGGTAATAACCGGATTTTGTCGCATTCACACCGCCCGCTATCTGCGCGCTGTTGATACCTGTCGCCTTGCCGGTCGCAAAGTTATATTCAAAACTTGACAATTGCCCGACACTGCTGAATGCAAACGGTTCGATTCCCGCGTCCTTGATTTGGCTATAATTTGAATACTTCGCCCCGGACGTATCCGAATTGAGATCCGCAAGAGTGTTGTACCTCTTGACTTCATAGAACCAAACGTACGGCGCATAAGCGTCTTCCGTTTCGTCATCGACGCTCGTTTCAAGCGTCAAAACGCGGTTTCTCCACCAGTTGATAGTTGACACGTTTCCTATCACGCTTGTCGCTTCTTCACTATCTACGTCAAGCCTGTTCGGAGCGGTTGTATCAATGCCCTTATAACTGATTTTGAAAGAGCTTGCAGATGCCGTATAGCTTGTATCCAAAACTTTTGTCGTAATATCCGTGTTTTTGTACACATAAGTTGTGACTTCGACTTTTGCACGCGTCACACGCTTTACCGTCGCATAACCCACGAGTTCGTTTTCAACATAAACTGCTTTGCTTGACGAACCACCGTTTGACATTGTCGTAACATCAAACACAGCGCCCTTTCCGTCGCCGTCCGTTGTGCTGTCTTCACTACCGACCTGAACAGTCTTTACGCCGACTGCAAAGGACGTGTTCGCGTCCGTACCGCTATAGGAACTTGCCGTCGCAGGAAAAGCATAGGCGTAAGTTCCGACATACGTCACTTTGCTTGTTTTGTAATATGCGCGACCGCCAATTGTTCCAAGAGATGTGCTTGTATATGATTGAAGTGTGCCTTGACCACCGCTTACGCTGTCAACTGCGGAAGAGAGGTTGTTTTTGATAGAGTCATACCATACCGGCCAGGTGGATTGATCGGTCGTTGTTCTGTATGGAGCAAATGTATCATTTACACCTTGTTCATAAAGGCTCTGTGCAACAATCTTATTGTCTCCAAACGCCTCTACCGACTTGCTTGAGGCCTGCGCGGATGTTAAAGAAACTGAGAACGTAACCGCAATATTGCTAACAGACGCCACATTTTCATGTTGACTAAATAAGCTGTTGTTGCAATAAGACCAAAACCCTAGGATTAAATATGTGCTCGAAGACGTAATCGTTGTCGTTTTTGACGTATATTGTTTGCAGCTGCCCTCTTGATAAAAACCGGACAAGGAAGAAACTTTACCGCTTGCCGCGGACAACCCATAACCTGGGGTTACATTTCCAGAGTCTGATGTAGTAACACTTGCCGAGATTGTAGCAGTAACCGTCACCGCCCCTGCAAGATTCTTTATCGCGGCAGGAACTTGATAATGAATAACACCAAGTTCCGTATTACTATAACTACCAGAATCAACCTGCCAACTAAAAGTGCCGGTTCCACCCGTAACGCTGTGGCTATATGTTTTTAAACCGGAAGAAGAGTCGTTTTGTACAAGAATTGTTTTTGCCGCCGTAGTCAATGTTTGTTCCGCAAAAGATTCCGTATACGACCAAACATAGTTGCTCCCGTCTTGAGTTAATCCTTTAAATCCAAGTTCAGAGGTTGTTTGAAAGTTTCCCCTGTCACCGTAAACAGTTGTATTACCACCGTACAGAGTTCCCGTACCTGCCAATGCTGTGTCAACGGCACTATTTTCGCCAAAGTCGATGAGTGTATAGGTCATCGCAAAGGCGAAGACGAAGCATGTGAGGAGCAACGTGACGAGAGCCACGGCTTTCAATGCGTTCTGTTTTTTGCTAAAATTGTTTGTTCTCATAATCCACCTTTCGTACGGTATCTCTATCGTCACCGAGGCGGCGAGTCAAGATCTACTGCACATATATACGCGTGCGTATGCACGCAGTTTTTTATACGCTATCATTTTACTCTAATATTTTCCATATGTCAATAGCGACTTGCAAACAATTTGTTGTTGCGAGGGGAGCGGATTATCACAAAAAATAGTATTTCGACAAAATTTTTCAAAAACCTCTTGAAAATGCCAAAGAATTGCGCTAATATTCTTTGTTGCGGAAGACTATATTTTTCTCGTTCTCCCTCGCGTCATTCAGGCGCAAGGCGAGAAAACGAACAGGATTTAACACAATGAGCGAAATGGAACAATCACTTCTAAGCACTCCACTCGACAGCAAGGTGCAAAAACTTGTTATTCTTTTCGTGTTCGACAAGATGTCCATACCGCTCTCGGAGGCCACGCTGCTTGACATTTGCTCTTCCGACAACGCTTGGCTCAGTTATATGGAGTGCAAGCAATATCTTGCGGAACTCATAGAGACAAATCTCATCTACCGCATGCCAAAGGGCGATATGCTCGGTATCACGCAGGACGGCATCAGTTGCCTTTCCCTCTTCGTCACGAGGATTCCCGCGTCTATCCGCGAGGACATCGTGCAGTATGCAAGAGAAAACCGCATGCGTTTCAAAAAGCGTCAAGCCTATTTTTGCGACTATTCCAAAAACGCCGACGGCACCTACACGGTGATCATGCGCATCAACAACGACATCGGCACGATAATGGAACTAAAACTCGTAGTCGCCAACCGTCAACTCGCAAAATACCTCTACAAGTCCTGGGTTGACAAGGCGTCGACTGCGTATTCGCTCATTCACGACACCCTTTTAGAGTAAAAACCGCACAGTTTAGCGAATAGCATTGTCAAAGCCCATTTGTTCGAGGGTCACGTACGTCGGTACGCTCATCTCTCGCAAATGGGCTTTTTCGCGCTCTTCATCTAAACTGCGCGGTTTTTGCGAATTAGGACTTAGGAATGAGAAATTATGGAAGAATGGGGTTTTTCACGGCAGCAGACAAACCGACTCTTTTCCAAATTCACGTACGCGTTAGGATTTGGGAAAGAGTCGCCTTCCTTGCATCTCATCAAAATTGAGAGCATTTAATTTTAATTATTTAGTAGAAAGAATAAAAATATACAAAAACCGCGTATCTAACGCGGTTTTCTTTTTATCCACAACTTCCGCTATGCAAAAACATCTCTTCCTCAATAGCGGAAACATCACTGCACAAGCAACATCATTTGCACAGCAAACATCACTGAATCGTTGCTTCTTTTGAGCGACGCTGACAAAGTTATTCGCCGACTTGTGACCATGAAGCGAATGCAAAGCGCTCAAGTTGGATGAAGAACGAGGAAGGTGCGCACGCGAAACGCCTAATGTACAAAACGTACATGACGTTGAGCGCACGCAAAGCTGACAAAGTTATTCGCCAACTTGTGCGCTTTGAGCGAAGTAGGCAAGCGCTTCCCTATATCCGTCAAACCCTTTGCCCATAATGACTTTTTCGGCATAAAGGGAGATGTAGGAGTGTTTTCTGAATTCCTCCCTGCCGTTTATGTCGGTGAGGTGGACTTCGACCGTCGGTTTGCCTGCGGCTTTGAGCGCGTCGAGAATGGCTATGCTTGTGTGCGTGTATGCGCCGGCGTTGATGATTATGCCGTCATAACCTTTCCAGTATGCGCCGTGAATGAGCTGACATATCTCCCCCTCTTTATCCGACTGGAACACCGTCACTTTGAGCCCGTACTGCTTGCCCCAAAACTTGATGAACTTTTCGAGATCGCTATACGTTTGGTTTCCATAGAGTTCAGGCTCGCGAATGCCGAGCATGCCAAGGTTTACTCCGTTGATAACAAGGATTTTTTCCATATTCTAACCGCCTTAATTTTTATTATCTCATCACATTTGTAGAAAAAAACTATATTCTTCCACTATCACGCTTTATGCGTGTATATCACCAATGCAGAGCATTGCATATCATCACGACCGTGTCGTGTATCTCTCCGTTGTTTTCAATTTCAAAATCCGCGACGGATTTGTAGATAGGCTCTCGCTCTTCATAGAGTTTTTTGACGGTTTCAAGGTCTTTTGAGAGCGGTCTACCTTCTCTTGCAAGCCTTTCGAGATCCCGTTTGACAAAGAAGAGTGTTCCGTTTGCTTTCAAATACTCGACGTTTCTCTCAAAGAGTACGGCTCCTCCGCCCGTCGCTATCACCTGTCCCGCGCGCAAGCCAAACTCCGCGACGATTTCGCTCTCTATTTGTCTGAATCCCGCCTCTCCGCTTTCTTCAAAGATTTGCGGGATAGATTCGCCCGTCTTCCTTTCGATTTCTTCGTCCAAGTCGACAAACGTTTTGCAAAGTTTTTCCGCGACGAGTTTGCCTATCGTCGACTTTCCGCATCCCGCCATGCCGACAAGCACGACGTTTTGCCTGTCGTTCGTCATTTTGCGGACAATTTCAAGCGTTTTCGCCTCGTCCTGCACGGGCAAAGAGTCGTCCGCTTTTGCATACAAATTGTGCGCCACTCTTCCCTGCTCGACAAGCATAGCGAGTCCGTTTGCGGCATTCACGCCAAGTCTTCTTGCCTGCCTTACGAGCGCGGTTTCGAGCGGATTGTATATAGTGTCAAAAACACCTTCGAGGTTTTCAAACAGCGCGAGGTTGAGGGGTTTTTCAATGCTAAGCGTACCGACGGGCGTCGTGTTGACGACGATTTGCGTATCCGCTTTGTCGTAGACGTTTTCATAGTTGAGTTCGCCCGTCCTCGACACTATGCCTATAGACTTTGCGCCGTGCTTTTCAAGGAAATAGCGCATGGTCTTTGCCGTCCCGCCGCTACCGAGAATAAGCACGTTTTTGTCGCGCACCTCTATGCCCGCGGTCTTGAAAGCGAACTCTACGCCGTCTATGTCCTATCTTTGCCGCCTCGTCCACGAAGTCAAGGAGAGGTATCACCGTTTGTTTGTATGGTATCGTCACGTTGTAGCCCTTGCACTCGTGCGACTTTACAAACTTTGCAAGCGCCTCTTCCGTCTCGAATTCTCTCACGCCGTACGACAAATTGCCGAGCGAATTGTGCAGGCTCGGAGACAGCGTGTGCGGTAGACTCTTTCCTATGACGGCGTATCTCATAATTTCTTTTGATAGTCCTTGCTCTCCTCGATGAGGAGCAAAAACACTTTCTCGGCGTAGTCTTTGAGATCGTCGGGCATCTTGGCTCGCACGCTCTCTATGACTTCCCTTTCTCTATCTTTGTTCTCTATTGCAAAGCCCTGCGACTTCTTTGCCTCCGCAACCGCCTTTGACAGGTCAAAGCGCTCTACAAGGAGTTTGCAAATGTTGTCGTCAACGACGTCTATTTGTTGTCTTATTTCTTCAAGTTTCATAGCTCGTTTTCCTCTTCAAATTGCAAAATCGAGGTTTTATACACGCGATTTAGTCATTATAAATGCCGTTTGTGACTTTTTGCAACATAAGTTCGTCAAGTAGGGCAAGAGCCACGGCACTCTCCACGCAGGGTACGGCGCGTGGCACGATACAGGCGTCGTGTCTGCCGTGAACGGACAGTTCGCACACTTTTTTCGTTTCAAGATCAACGCTCTTTTGCGGCAGGGATATAGACGGAGTCGGGCGCACTGTCACGCGCATAGTTATAGGCATACCGTTTGCGATTCCGCCGTTTATGCCGCCGCTGTTGTTTGTCGCCGTCTTCACTTCGCCGTCTTTAAGTGTGAACGCGTCGTTTGCCTCGCTTCCTTTAAGCCCTGCAAGCCCTGCTCCGAGTCCAAACTCTACGCCTTTCACGGCAGGCACTCCGAACACGGAGTATGCTATCTTCCCTTCCAAACCGGAGAAGAGATTTTCGCCCATGCTCCCCGCTTTCACGCCGAGGACTATACATTCGACGGTGCCTCCGACGCTGTCTCCGCTCGACGCGATTTGCTTGATATATTCGACGGTCTCCTCTCTCTCGGATTCGTCGAGAAGAGGAAAATCGCTGTACTTTATTCTTTCGATTTGCGACTTCGAGAGTCCGCTCACGTCCGCACCGCCTAGGTAGGAACGAAGTTTTTTCTCGCCGATGCTCGACACGTATGCGACGACTTCGATGCCCTCTTTTTCCAAAACGTCTTCGGCGATGCCTCCCGCTATGCAAAGCATTGCCGTGAGCCTACCAGAAAATCTTCCTCCGCCTGTTGCGATTTTGCCGTCCTTGACGTATTGCACATAGTCCGCGTGTGACGGACGAGGAACAACGGCGATATTTGAATAATCCGCCTTTTTGACGTTGGTGTTTTTGACGACTGCCGTAATGACGTCGCCGTTTGCACGGTAGGTTTTGCCGTCTTCGAGCGAGGTTTCTCCGCGTATTCCTTCGATACCGCTTAAAAAACTCGGCTCGTCCGACTCTATTCTCGGCGTAGTCCAAGGCGCACCGCTCTTTCTGCGGTTTAGCATACTCTTTATTCCGCGCGCGGAAAACTCTCCGCCTCGCTCTATGCCAGACAGTTTGAGAACCATTTTGTCCGAATGCGATTCGCCTGCGATTTCCACGTCAATGATGTCAAATCCCATATTCCGCTCCGTTCGTTGCTTTTATTTTTCCGCCTATGCTCGCAATATCGCTTGCAAAACTCGGATACGATTTCGAAATACATTCCGCACGGGTTACGACGGTGTTTCCGCACGCAAGTCCTGCGACGATTCCGCTCATCGCGATGCGGTGATCGGCAAAACTGTCTATCTTGATCCCCTCTTGTCCGAGTTCTTTTTGTACGTCGTCACCCTTGCCGAAAATCGTCAGGGTATTGTCGTCATACTTTGTTCGGACGCCGATCTTTGCCAAAAGTTCGCAAACCGCCGTCAGCCTGTCGCTCTCCTTTTGCCTTAGCCTGTCCACGCCGAAAATCTTGGATTCACCGCTCGCAAACGCCATAAGCACGGAGACAATAGGCACGATGTCGGGGCAATTTGTCGCGTCGAAATCTATTGCGACGAGTCTCGACTCTCTTGCGATATACCCGCCGTCCGAACTCTTAATGTCTCCGCCCATTTTTCTTGCAAGATCCAAGAACACCCTGTCCGCTTGCTTAGAATTTTCTTTGATACCGACCGCCTCGACTTCGCCCGCAAGCAGCCCTGCCGCGAGAGGAAACGCCGCGGACGACCAGTCGCCCTCTATGTGCTTTCCCCGTCCGACGTACTTTTGGTTGCCTTTGACAAAAAATCCGTCAGTCGTACGTTCCACCTGCACGCCGAAGTCCGCAAGCACGTCGAGCGTCATTTCCACGTAGTTCTTTGAGACGAGTTCGCCCTCTATTTTTAGAATACTGTCCCCGTCGAGAAGCGGAAGCGCAAATAAAAGTCCCGTGATATACTGCGAACTCACGCCCCCGTCAATCGTATATTCGCCTGCGCGCAGTCCGCCCTTTGCGAGGCAAAGTTCTCCGCAGGACGAAAAGACTTTGAGCGGCAATTTGTCGCCGACGATTTTTGCTCCGTGCAAGCGAAGAACGTCAAGCAGTTCGCCTATCGGACGCTCGGGGAGTCTTCCCTGTCCCGTCACTTCGGCATTCACGTCAAGCGCACAAAGGACGGGCAACAAAAACCTGAGCGTAGAACCGCTTTCGCCGGCGTTTATATGCGCGACGTGCACGTCGCCCGCAAAAAGACGTCCGAATTCTTCAAGGCAATTCTTTGTTGCGACGACGTCGTCGCCGACGAGTCCGAAGTCAAAATTTTCGCCTGCCAAAAATGAGGCTATCATCACCCTGTGCGCCTGCGATTTTGACGGCGGGATCTGCACCCTGCCTACCGGTTTTGACTTGTCAACCCTTACGTCCATAACTGCCTACAATTTGATTTATTTTGCATAATCGCCACTTAAAATAGCGTTTCAAACTCTCTAAACGTCGTTTTTTGCACAAAACACTCTCCTATACGCTTTGCAAACACAGCGTTTATATGAGTGCTTTCAGCCTTTTTGTCATTCTTTATGAGCGGCAAAAGTTCCGCCGTGTCAAACGGACACTTCCCGCCGTATTTTTCAATCATTTCAAGCCCTTTGTCTATTGACGCGACGTCGGCTCCGTCAAGTTTTTTTGACGCTTGCAGGATGAGCGCAAGCCCAAACTTCACCGCCTCTCCGTGCGGAATTTCAAATCCGCTCTTCTTTTCTATCGCGTGTCCGAGCGTATGCCCGAGGTTCAAGAGCCTACGAAGATTCGACTCCTTTTCGTCCTGTTCAACGATTCTTGCCTTATAACCCGCGCAAAGAAACACGAATTCTTCAAGGTTGTCTTTCACGGATTTTTCGTCCATGATCTCGAACAGCCTGCCTCCGTCAAGAACGGCGTATTTGAGCCCTTCGCCAAGTCCGTTTTGCCATTCGCGCTCGGGCAAAGTGGACAGCGTGTCCACGTCGACGAAGACGAGTTTCGGTTGATAGAATGCGCCGAGCAGGTTTTTGCCGTATTCGAGATCGACTCCGACCTTTCCGCCTATTGAGCTGTCGATTTGAGCGAGCAAAGTCGTCGGCACCTGTACGAGGTTTATTCCTCTCATATAAGTCGCCGCAGCAAATCCCGCCATATCTCCGACCACACCGCCGCCGAGTGCAACGACTGTGTCGTCACGCAAAAATCCCTCTCTCCCGAGCGCGTCGATGACGTCAAGGTATGTCTCAGTTGTCTTGTGATGCTCGCCCGCTTTGACGACCTTTGCCACAACGCGGAATCCCGCTCTTTCAAAGGATTTCGTTGCGAGGTCGAGATAGAGCGGGGCGACGTTTTCGTCCGTCACGATAAGCACGCTCTTTCCATGCACGAGCGGACGAACCTCTTCGCCTACCCGTTCAAGCCCGCCTTGTTCGAGCAAAATATCGTATGGATTTTGACTAAGACCAAGTCTGATACTTTTCATTTTTGCCTTTCTTTTCTGGCGTTTTCCGCCGCCTCTTTTTGTTTTACGCCGTCAGCCAAGAGTACACGGAGTTCCTGCTCGTCGCCCCTCGCTATTGCGTCGCGATACTCTTGCAAATGCTTGATGATTTCATCTATATCGTTCACAAGATAGTCCTTGTTTTCGACAAACAGTTCCGCCCACATATCCGGGTTGAGCCTTGCCACGCGAGTGAGATCTCTGAAACTGCCCGCGGAAAACCCCGCATGGGAACTGCAATGCGGATTTTTGACATAACTACTTGACACTACATGTGCAAGTTGCGAGGTGTACGAAATCATTCCGTCATGCTTTTTTGCGTTGCAAATCTCCACATCGTTTGCGCCGATACTAATGAACAGATTTTTTACCTCGGCGATTTTTGCGATATCTTGACTCACGGGCACGAGCACTACAAACGCTTTTTCAAACAGGCTCGCCTGAGAGTGGGATATTCCGCTGAATTCTCTCCCCGCCATAGGGTGTGTTCCGATAAAAAACAAATTTGGATACAGTTCTTCAAGCCTCGTCATCTCCTCGACGATTATGCGCTTGTTCCCGCATATATCCATGACTATTGCGCCCGCCTTAAGGTGTGGGACGACCTCTTTCATACTCGCTATCGCCGCTCGAGGGCACAGTGCGAATATCACCATATCGAGCGAAGGCAAATCCTTGTCCAAATCGAGCGGACGGGTGTGCGCCGAGAGCAAACTCGCCTTTTTGAGGGCGGACTTGTCTATGTCAAAGCCAAACACCTCGTGGTCGGTATATTTGAGAATCGCGCGACCAAGAGAACCGCCGATAAGTCCCATGCCGAAAATGCCTATCTTCATTCGTCCATCTCCTTGCCGACGACAGGAAGAAGCGGTCTTACAGAGTTCACGACCTCTTCAAACTGCTCGGGCTTTAACGATTGTGCGCCGTCGCAAAGTGCGTGCGGCGGATCGTTGTGAACCTCGATGATAAGTCCGTCCGCACCTGCCCCGACCGAGGCGAGGCTCAACGGCTTCACAAGTCTTGCGACTCCAGACGCATGAGACGGATCGACGATGACGGGCAGATGCGTACGCTCTTTAAGGATCGGAATTGCCGAGAGGTCAAGAGTGTTTCTCGTGTACGGCTCAAAAGTCCTTATGCCTCTCTCGCAAAGAATGACGTTTTCGTTGCCCTCGCTCATGATATACTCCGCGCTCATAAGCCATTCTTCGATGGTGGCGGAGATGCCGCGCTTCAAAAGAATCGGCACATTGAGTTTTCCAACCGCTCGCAAAAGGTCGAAATTTTGCATATTGCGCGCGCCGATTTGAATGACGTCCACGCCCTCGAACTCGTCGATATACTTTTCGCTCATGAGTTCGGTGACGATAGGCATACCGGTCTCCTCCTTCGCCTTTTTGAGGAGTTTCAAACCGTCAAGCCCGAGCCCTTGGAAGGAATACGGCGAAGTGCGCGGTTTGAACGCTCCTCCGCGAAGAAGAGTTGCTCCCGCCGCCTTGACCGCCTCGGCAACGCCGATAATCTGCTTTTCGCTCTCGACCGAGCAAGGTCCCGCAATAAACTGAAAATGTTTGCCTCCAAACTTATGCCCCGCAACGTCTACTATCGTGTCTTCGGGGTGGAACTTCCTGTTTGCGTTCTTGTACGGCTCTTGCACGCGCGTCACGCTCTCGACTATGTCAAGCGAGCGGACGAGATCTATATCCACCTTAGAGGTGTCGCCGACAAGACCTATAATCGTCGAATTTTCACCGCGACTGATATGGACGTCAAGTCCTAAGTCCTTTATCCAATTGGTGAGATTTTCGACTTGTTTTTCGTTTTGATTCTTTTTGATTACGACTATCATAATTCAAAAATTCCTTTGCAAAATTAGTTTTTGTATAACTCAAAGTTTATTTCAAACTTCATTATATCATAGATTACGTTTTTTTCCACTAAAAAAACAAAAAAGCCGACGAGATGTTTCGTCGGCGGATTACACGTCTTGACAATACCAAAACCGACTATACCCGTTAGCCTCTTTGATAATAGTAGTATGCGTAGTTGTTTGATGCAAATCGTTTCATACAGTCAGTTTACAACCAAGCGAAATATTTGTCAAGCACTTTATCGCAATAAAGCGGAAGTTTATAATTATGGAAGTATCTTACAAACAAAGTGCGAGATATTGAGCGAAGCGAAAATTCGTTTTTTTCCGTCACCTATAAATCGAATTGCCATCGGCGTCGATTGCGACGATAACGGGAAAGTCCTCGACGTAAAATTCGTAAACCGCCTCCGTGCCGAGATCTTCATACGCCACGACGGAATAAGACTTTACGGCTTTGCCGTAAGTCGCGCCCGCTCCGCCTATCGCGGCAAAATAGACGCAACCGTTTTTCTTGATAGACTCGTACACGGCGTCTCCTCTGTCGCCCTTTCCGACGACCGCAAGCAAACCGCTGTCAAAAAGCGTGGGAGCGTATGCGTCCATACGCATGGCGGTAGTCGGTCCGCACGCCGTGATTTTGCCGTCCTTGAAGCATGGTCCGACATAGAATATAATTTGATTTTCAATAGAAAACGGGAGAGTATCGTCTTTGAGCCCTTGCACGATGCGCTTGTGCGCGGCGTCGCGCCCTGTCAAAATTCTGCCGCTTAGGTTCACGAAATCCCCTGCCTTTAAGGACTTTAATTCCTCCTTTGAAAACGGAGCGGAAATAGTCTTCATTCTCTTCCCTCCAAAGTGACGCTTGCAGTCCTAACCGCATGACATTGTACGTTGACGGCAACGGGAAGCGCGGAGATGTGCGTCGGGTATTTGCCGATATGCACGGCAAGCGCGGTGTTTGCACCGCCGAAGCCCTGCGCGCCGATGCCGAGGGCGTTGATATCTTCCAAAAGTTCCTTTTCGAGTTGCGCGAGAGTATCGTCGGGGTTTTGATTGCCGACGTCGCGCAAAAGTCCTTCCTTTGCGACTTGCATAGCCTTTTCCGCAGTACCGCCGATGCCGACGCCGACGACGATAGGCGGGCAAGGATTTGAACCCGCTCGCTTCACCGCGTCCAAAATGGCACTCTTTACGCCGTCCATTCCCGCGGACGGAGTGAGCATATACAGCCTTGACATATTCTCGCTTCCGAAGCCCTTTGCCATTAAGGAGATTTTGATCGCGTCGCCGTTCACGATTTTTGTATGAACGACGGCGGGAGTGTTGTCCTTCGTGTTCAGGCGCGTGACGGGATCGAGCACGCTCGCGCGGTAGCCGAACTTTGTGTATCCGCGCCTTACGCCCTCATTTATCGCCTCTTCAAAGTCGCCGACAAACTGAACGCCGTTTCCGTATTCCACAAAGAATACCGCCATGCCCGTGTCTTGACATACGGGCAAATCCTCTCGCTCTGCAAGTTCCGCATTCGAGAGTATCGTATCCAGCGCAAATCTTGCGTTCGCGTTTGTCTCCCCTGCCTTTGCACGGCAAAGCGCGCTCTTGCAAGCGGGAGTGAGAGAGGAACAGGCGTGGACGAGGTTTTCCACCGCGTTTACAAGTTCGTCAAAATATATCTTGCTCATAATTTTGAAACACCGCTCTTTATCGCCGCTTGCTTTACCGCCTCGGCGACCGCTGGCACGACTCGCTTGTCAAATGCCTTTGGGAGAATATAGTTTGTCGCAATGTCGTCGCCGACAAGGTTTTCAAGCGCGAGAGAGGCGGCAAGTTTCATATCGTCGTTTATCT
Source organism: uncultured Eubacteriales bacterium (assembly GCA_900322215.1). GTDB lineage: Bacteria > Bacillota > Clostridia > Christensenellales > CAG-917 > CAG-475. The sequence goes on from ONYW01000001.1 coordinate 105,786, forward strand.
CGCTCGCTCTTGCGTCAAGCGCACCGCGGAAGATACCGGGAAAAGCCAAAACGTTGTTGATTTGGTTGTCAAAGTCGCTCCTGCCCGTTGCGACTATCTTTGCCCCCGCATCTAACGCTTCGTTCGGCATAATCTCGGGAGTCGGATTTGCCATAGCAAAGACGATAGCGTCCTTGTTCATGGTCTTCACCATATCTTTTGAAAGGGCGCCCGCAACGCTGACGCCGATAAAGACGTCCGCGCCTATCATCGCCTCTTTAAGTCCGCCCGCTACCTTTCTCGGGTTTGTCTTTCTTGCGAGTTCGTTTTGTGCAAAATTGAATTTTTCGGACTCGTCGATTATGCCGAGGCGGTCGCAAACGACGACATCTTTTGCGCCTTGAAGGAGCAAAAACGCGGCAATTGCCGAGCCTGCGCTTCCTGCGCCGTTTATGACGATATGCGCGGTTGATATATCTTTTTTGACAAGTTTAAGTGCGTTTTTGAGCGCGGCAACCAAAACTATAGCCGTGCCGTGTTGGTCGTCGTGAAAGACGGGAATATCGCAAATTTGTTTGAGTTTTGCCTCGACTTCAAAGCATCTCGGCGCGGAGATATCTTCGAGGTTTATACCCCCGAAACTCTTTGAAACGTTGAATACGGTGCGGACTATCTCGTCGGTGTCTTGCGTGCCGACAAGGATAGGAATGGCGTCGATTCCCGCAAACTCCGCAAAGAGAGCGCACTTGCCCTCCATGACAGGCATACCCGCTTGCGCGCCGATGTTGCCGAGCCCGAGCACAGCCGAGCCGTCCGTGATGACGGCGACCGTGTTCCACTTTCTCGTGAGTTCGTAGGCAAGGCGTTCGTTCTCCTTTATCTCGAGGCAGGGCTTTGCCACGCCCGGCGTATACGCCAGTGACAGCGACTCTTTGTCGTCGATTTTGACGGCGGAAGAAACGCGAAGTTTGCCCTTCCACTCATAGTGCTTTTTTAGAGACTCTTGCATATAGTCCATTTTTCACCTTATACGGCTGTGCCCTTTTCGAGCATAGCCTTTTTGTATTGAAGCCTGTAAAGGCTATAATATTTTCCTTTTTTGTGCAGCAGCTCTTGATGCGTGCCCTGCTCCAAAATCTCGCCGCTTTGTAGCACTATGATATTGTCCGCATGTTGAATCGTCGAGAGCCTGTGAGCGACTATAAGCATCGTGCCGATATTCATCATCTTTTCGAGCGAGTCTTGAATGAGCACCTCGGTCTCCGTGTCGATATTCGCCGTAGCCTCGTCCAAAATCATGACGGACGGCTTGTGCGCGACGGTTCTCGCAAAGGAAAGAAGTTGGCGCTCGCCTGCGGAGAAGTTGTTGCCTCTCTCACGGACTTCATAGTCGAGTCCCTTTTCGAGTTTTGCGATAAACTTGTCCGCGTTGACGTATTTGCAGGCTTCTTCGACCTGCTCGTCCGTGATACTTTCATCTCGCAAAACGATGTTGCTCCTGACTGTGCCCGAGAACACGAACACGTCTTGCAGCATCTGTCCGAAGTGCTTTCTAAGCGACGAAATCTTGATCTTTTTGATGTCGATGCCGTCGATGAGTATTTGCCCTTTTTGTATGTCGTAGTTGCGGACGATGAGGGAGAGTATCGTGGATTTTCCGCTTCCCGTCGCTCCGACAAAAGCGCACGTCGAGCCTGCGTTCACCTTGAAAGATACGCCCTTTAACACCCACTCGTCGGGAATGTAGGCAAACCATACGTCCTTAAACTCGATATCGCCTTTTATCTCGTTCATCTCGATCGCGTCCTCGCTGTCGACGATCTCAGGCTGCATATCGAGAATCGAGAAAATCTTCTCGCTCGACGCAAACGCCGACTGCATACGGTTGAACTGCTCTGCGAGGTTTTGAATCGGCGTGAAGAAAGACGCTATATATTGATAGAAGATGACAATGGTCGAATAACTCACCACCTGTCCCGCAAAACTCACTTGGCTTATCGTGTCGTTTGCTCCGACCCAAAGCATTGCGATGACGGTCAAAATGTAGAGCACGTACACAGCCGGACGGAATATGCCGAACACGAAGATCTCTTGGTTGAGAGACTTGCCGAGAGCCTTGTTCTTTCTTATGAATTGGTTGTTCTTTGTCGCCTCTTGGTTGAAACTTTGCGTAACTTTGATGCCTGACAAATTTTCGGAAAGGTAGGTGTTTATGTCAGTCATATTGTTTTTGACTCTTCTATAAGCCTTTCTTGAAAACTTGCGGAATATCACCGTAAACAGCACGATGAACGGCACGAAACAAAGGACTATAAGAGTGAGTTTTACGTTTATCGCAAACATCGCGACAAGAAATCCCGCCGTGAGGAAGATATTCTTCACGAGGTTTACGAGTATGCCCGTAAACATCGTTGACACCGAGTTCGTATCGTTGCAAACGCGCGTCACGAGTTTGCCGACGGGAATGGCGTTGAGTTGCGAGTGCGAAAGCCCCTCTATATGCACAAAGAGTTGTTGGCGCATGGTAGAGATAATTCTTTGCCCCGTCTTTTGCAAAATAACCGCCATGAAGAACGTACAGGACAGCGATATTGCAAGCACCGCAAAATAGATGAGTGCGTCGCGAAGCACCGGCTTGTATTCAAATCCAACCTCGCCGAGCGTGCGCGACACGTCGCCCAATATGAGCGGGAGGACTATATCCGACGCGATCGTGAAAGCGACGAGGAGTATGACGAACACAAATTGTTTCCAATATGGACGAGCGTATTTGAGCAGTCGCTTCAAGATGTCAATGTCTTTCATATTGCGGTCGAACCCTATCGACTGCTTTTTGTCCTTCATGAGAGCGAACGCAACGATAAACGCCGTGGAGAGCGTGCCGAGTATTGCACCGATTATGTATAGCGGATTCATAACACACCTCCTTCGCTTTCCTCTTCGAGTTCTTGCAGCTTGACCGTATGACGGTATTCTTCGCAGCGAGAAAGGAGTTCCTCATGCGTACCGATATCTATGATCTCTCCGCCGTCTACAAGGATGATCTTGTCGAGGTTTTTGACGGTTGAAATGCGGTGAGCGATGTATATCGTCGTTCTTCCCTTACGGTTTTCTCTAAGTCCCTCTAATATATTCTCTTCCGTCTTCGTGTCGACTGCGGAAAGCGAGTCGTCAAGGATGAGGATGACAGCGTTTTTCATAAGCGCGCGGGCAATGGACGTTCTTTGCTTTTGACCGCCCGAAATCGTGACTCCGCGCTCGCCGAGTATCGTGTTGTAGCCGTCCTTGAAAGACGATATATCGCTGTCGACATCCGCCATTTTCGAGACGTTGATGATTCTTGCCTTGTCGACCTCGTTTTCACCGAAGGCAAATGAGATATTGCTTGCGATCGTGTCCGAGAAGAGGAAGTTGTCTTGCGGAACGTATGCGATTTGGCTCCTTACCGAGCGAATGGTCTTGTCGTTGACGTCCTGTCCGTCTATAAAATACGTGCCGTCAGGGATGTTGTACGTGCGGAGCATAATGTCGACGATGGTCGATTTGCCCGCGCCCGTCTTGCCGATTATACCGACGTTTTCGCCCGCGTTTATTTTGAAGCTCACGTTTTTGAGCACGTTGCGCTCGCCGTCCGGGTATTTGAAAGTGAGGTTCCTGAACTCTATATCACCCTGCACGTTTTCAATATCCGTCACGCCTTCCCTGTCTTTTACGTCGATAGGCGTGTCCAAAAACTCGTTGATACGCTTTAGAGATGCCTGTCCGCGAGAGGACATTTCAATGAGCATTGCGATTGCCATGACAGGCCAGGTTATCGTGCTGAAATATGATATGAACATGACAAGGTCTGCAACGGAGAAAGTCCCTTTGTATGCCAGCCAACCGCCGTAGCCGATGATGATAGTCACAACCGAGCCGACAAACAGCGACACCATAAGGTCGAGCAGGACGGACGCTTTGACAAAGGATACGTTGACGTCCTCGTTGTGGCGGTTTATGTATTTGAAAGCGGAGAGTTCTTTCATCTCTTTGACAAACGCCTTGATGACGGCGATACCCGAAAAACTCTCCTGCGTGAAGTCGGACATCTTGGAGTATGCCTCCTGCCTTGCCTCCCACTTCTTTTCCATATATTTGCACATGATGGCGCCGACTATTGCGAGAAACGCCATCGGTATGAGCGCAAACAGCGTAAGTTTCCAATTGAGCACAGCCATCTTGTATATGGCGAGAATGCCGAGCGCGAGCGCGTCGAACAGCATGAGCGTACCCTCTCCCACGCACTCGTTGATAGTCTCCAAGTCGTTTGTGAAAAGGCTCATAATATCGCCGACTTTGTTTTGCTTGTAATACTGTTGAGAGAGGTCCTTCGCATGGTCGAACATATCCGCCCTGAACCCGGTTTCCGTGTTGTTTGCCGTGCAAAAGAAGCATACGCGCCACAAAAATCTCCCCGCGACAAGCACGGCGACTATCCAAAAAATGTTGTAACAAAGTTCCAGCAACACGTCTTTTGAAAGAGTTGCCGGATCGGTCGGGTCAAGCCCCGCAATGATTCTACCATATATTTCAGGAATCCGCAGTTGGAAGATGTCGACGGCAACGAGAGCCGCGATTCCGAGCACGAGGAGCCAGGAATACCTGAGATAGAATTTTCCTATTCGCTTTCCGAATAACATTTTGCACCTATATATCAATAAAATTTATTTAGAAATAGTACAAAAAATAGTTTATACATTCGGACGGCAAAATGTCAATCACTTTATTGCAAATATGCAATAAACGGTCTCACTCGGGCGCTATTTGCCCGCTTTTTGGCAAAAAACATAAAAACCTCTTCAACTGCATAGGCTTTAAGGTGAAAAAATCTCTCAAGACGGCGTTTCTCTATATCGGCACGGTGATAGGCGCGGGATTTTCGTCGGGACGTGAAATCGCGCTCTTTTTCGGAGAGGCAACGCCTCTTAACGTCGCTTTGTCCGCAGTCTTTATGTCGCTCCTTGCGTTCATGTTTTTGACTGCGGGAAAACTCGGACTCATACCGCGTGGCAAACTCATGCGACTGCTTATAGCGTTCTCCGCAAGCATATCGCTCGTCGCCATGCTCGCAGGCGGAGAATACGTCATGTACACGATGACGGGCGTGCCTTTGCTTGCCCTCGTCATGGCGATACTCGGAGCCGTAGTCGTCTCTTGCGGAATAGAAAAAATCAAAATCGTCAATCTCGTTTTAGTGCCTCTCATCGCGGGTTCTATCGCTCTCATATTTTTCAAAATCCCGCATGCAAGCGGCACTTTGCCGTTTTCTTTATTCAAGCCGATAGCATATAGCGGGCTCGACATTTTGCTCGGCGGAGTTATAGTTGGCGAAGAGGGCAAAGAGATGAATATGAAGCAAATATCGCTCACGTCTTTTATTGTGTGCGGAGTGCTGTTTGGAATGCTCTATATGTTGCAAACGATAGTTCTTGCAGACACAAACGGCAGTTTAATGCCCGTTTTTGCGATTTCGTCGGAACTTAGATTGCAAGCGATATGCGGTGTTCTCATTGCGAGCGCGATCTTTACGACGCTTGTCTCTTCCCTCAAAATCGTATCCGACGGAATGCTGTCGTTTTGCGACGGTGTTGCAAAACTCAAACCGCTTGCAACAAGCGACAACAGGTCAATAGTTGTCATGTTTGCGCTTGTCGTTTTCTACCCTCTCAGTTTCTTCGGCTTTGGCAAAATCGTTGACACGCTATACCCTGTCAACAGCGCGCTCGGCGTTCTGCTTGCCCTTGTAGTGTTTGTCAAAATCATTTTTCATTTTATATCAAAAGCGGTGCGAAATCACAGATACAAACAAAACGCTCCGCCAAAAGCGGAGCGCAAATACAGCTGACAATTTGCAAATTAGTCTTCTTCGTCCAAGTCGGAGAAATCCTCTTCATCCTCATCTTTATTGTCTTTCCACAGGTCTTCAAACGGAGAACGGCGAGAATCCTCTTCCTCCTCGTCAAGTCCTTTGAGGTAGCGGTAGAGAGGATCGTCGGAAAAACCTTCTTTCAAATCAAAGTCTCCGCCGAGTTCCTCGACGGCGTTTCTGAGTTCCATAAACTCGTTGTAGTTCGGCTCGTATTGTTCGCAAAAAGTTTTGAGGACTTCAACACCCTTTTCATCGCCGTACGAGCCTATGAGTTTTGCAAAGAGAGCCACGTCCTCTCCTTTATAGAGATAACTGACAAGCCCCATAAAAATCGCTTTATTGCCCTTATAATTCGCGAGGATTTCCATGAGCATCTTGCCCGTCTCCCCCTCGTATGAATAGATCTTTGCGATCATGTCATCGAGGATCTCTTCGCAGTCTTCGCTGAGGTATTCGTAGGCGTCGAGTCTGACGCCGTAAGGCAATTCCTCGTTGAGCAATATATCGAGGTTTTCAAGCATTTCTTCTCTCGTCTTATTTTCGTCCATCTTCGTCTCCAAACAATATTTTCCAGTATTTGTCAAAAGTTCTTTCCTTGATTTCATAGCCCTCTATGGTGTCCGGGCGCGGGTCCTCTTCCTCGTCCTCGTACACCTTGCAAATAAGCACGCCGATGAGCGTCTTTGCGCTCTTGAGCCTTGCGACCTTCGGCTTCGGGAACACGACTTTGCCGTCGTCGCCGAGTTTTATAAACGAATTTATGAGGTTCACGTATCTTCTTATATACTCGTTTGGCTCGACGTCGTTGTAGATGATATCCATAATCCCCTGCTCTATCACCTCGCGGAAGAACGGCGTGACGTAGAAGTATGCGTCGGGCAGGTCGAAGTTTATCTCCTTATATATCCCTCTTGCGACCACGTCGAAGTGAACGTGCTTGCGTTTGAAGAGCGTGTGGACTATGTGCGACATGAGGTCGAAGGAGATGTTTGAAAAGACAAGCACCTCTCTCAAAAATTCCTCTCCCCAGCGCGAGCCGATGACGTCGAGAGTGTCGACGATGAGGTTCTCTATATGCACGTTACCGTCGATGAACGCCCATTTGATGAGGGATTTGAGTTCCTTTTTGTAGCCGTAGAGAGGATCGTCCTTGTCCATAGGCGTGTCGAGAAGCGTCTCGGCAACCGACGGCTGCAAAATGAGAAAATCGTGTATCTTCTTGTACCTGTCCAGCCTCTCCTGCTGTGGCAAATCCATAGAGTATTCGACGCTCTCGGGTTCTTTTTCATACAGGTTCAAATAATACTCGGCGGGAGAATACTCCCCGTACAGGGTATTCACCTTGTGCATAACGCGCTTAGCCTCTTCCTTCGCGCCGATATTGTATAGCGCTTGAGAGAGCCACACCATAGTGTTCGGTTGCGAGTTTATATTCTCCAAAACACGTTTCGTGTATTTGACGACTTCCACGTGCATGTTGAGGTTTACGAGAATCGGCAATACGAGCAAAATCTCTTCCATTCTCGTAAAGTTCTTTTTGAGAACGTCGTCCATCACCTCGTACGCCTCTTTCTCCTTGCCTTCCATGAGGTAGGCGGTGGAAAGCGTACAGCGCACGGCGAGGCTGTCCGGGTTTTCTTCGAGCATCTTCTTTGCGTTGTCGATGACGCCGTCTATATCCTCTTTCATCATGAGGCAAACGAGCACGACATGATTTGCCGCGTCCTTGGACTTAGAGCGAGGATCGACCTCGTCAAGGAGCGCGATAGCCTCGTCGAGTTTTCTCTCGCGAACAAGGTTGTACGCCTTTTCTATAAGCATCTCGTAGTAGTCTTCTCCGTGAGGATAGACAACGTGAAAACCGCTCTTCGGTTTTTCACGAGCGGTTGTCATTTCTTCGAGTTCTTGAAAGTCGATGCCAAGGATATCCGCATAATCTGCGAGATAATACTCCGCGACGTCCACCTCGTTCATATCTAGGAAGTTCATCGCGAGTTGTTGAAAAATTTCGTCTTTATCAAACTGCTTCGGGCGCAAGGACAAAGCCTTAAACAGCACGTCGTTTGAAATCTCCTGTGCGCCCAAGCCGGAATAAATTCTTGCAAGGGCAATGTACGCCCCTTGGTTTTTGTCATCAATTTCAAGGGCTTTTTTGAGATAAGAGACGCTTTTTTCTATATCGCCGTCAGCCGACGCCTTGTCAGCCAAATCCAGATATTCGTCTGCCGATAACTTGAAGTTGATGAGTTTTGCCATTATTTCTTTTTCTTCTTCTTTGGATTTTGATAGTGATTTTGTTGCGGTTTTTTCTTTTGTTGTTCCTGATGTTTAGGGGCAAAGTCCGTTTGAGCGTCGCTCTTTGCCTTGTTGTTCTTTGCGTCCGCGTACGGATTTTGCTTTGCGGCGCGCTTTGCGTTTTGAAGTTCCTGTCTCTTCATGCCCTCATAGATGAGATGGCATTTCTTCATACCGCGAGAAGCGGTTGCCGTCCAAAAGAGCGCGAGGAAGAAGGTGCCGATGAGTGCCATAACGGCATAAACGATGATAGAAAAGATGGTTCCCGCAAGGCACAAAAGAAGCGGCGCCGCCGAGAAGATGCCGACGATCGCGACCATAATCGGGCAATTCGCTATGATGACGAGCGCGTTTTTGAACGCCCCAAAGAACGTGAGTTCATAGCTTGCAAACAGTCCGCACATAACGACCGGAATGGTGAGAAGCGGTGCGCCGAATATCCAAGTGAACACGACCGCGCAATATGCGCCAGCACCCGCCGTGCCGAGCGTTTGTTCTTTCATAAGGTAAAGAATGGAAATCGCCATAGCGAGTCCGACGAGGACCGCAAACGTCATAGTGACGAGGTATTTCCACCAATATTTGCCAAAGCCCATCCAGTACGTTCTTGTGATGCGCTTGTAGTGGTCTTGGAAGTAGCTTCTCTTCACGCAATAGAAGAGACCGCCGAGTCCGAGCGAACCGAGGATTATCGTGCCCGCAATCATGCAATACACGGGGGCTTTGACGTCCCAATAGAGCCTTGCGACGCTCTGCGCTATGCTGTCTCCGCCGCCGGGGAAACCTACGCCGATGTCGCCCATAAAGTTGTATGTTCCGCCGAGTACGAGGTTTTCAAAATACTTTGCAAACCAAGCGACGATGACGACGAACGGAAGCGTAAAGATTAAGAAATAGAGCGACGCCTTAAAGAGCGTTGCAAACTCGCCGCGGAAGACCGCCCAGGCGCGTTTGAAATACTCTTCCGGGTAGTCCTTGTCGGGATTTGCCTCAACGAGTCCGGCTACGACGACCTTCTTTGGTTCTTCCGGCTCTACGCGGACTTCTGCGTCCGTAAAGAGATTCGCCAAGCGGAGTTTTCTTTGACGCTCGGGACGTCTCGGTTGTTGCTGAACGATATTTTGTGCCATATACCAATCCTTAGATAGTAATAATTTATAACATTATACATTATATCCTCCAAAATATCAAACAAAAACTCGTCATTTGACTCATATATTTTTATCGCGGAAAATTTGAGCGCGCAAAGACGCGCCGAGAAATTTTGTCATTTGCGAAAAACTTCCGAAAACCGCGAAGATTTATCACGCAAATTTTTCCGCGAATATAATACATTGTAAGAAAAAATGCGGCTTTGCCTACATAAAAAATCGGAGGGAATATGAAAAGGATTAATATTGCGATTGTAGGCGCGACCGGTATGGTGGGCAACAAATTTTTGGAAGTCATTGAAGAGCGCAATCTACCCGTCGGCGACTGCTACCTCTTCGCTTCAAAAAAGAGTGCCGGCAAAGTCGTAAACTTCTTCGGGAAGCAACTGACCGTCATAGAACTGACTCGCGAAAACGTGATAGCCCTTGCGGGCAAGGTGGACTATGCACTGTTCTCCGCAGGCGGTGCGGTGTCAAAGGAGTATGCTCCGCTATTTGTGGAGATCGGCGCAACCGTCGTCGACAACTCGTCATACTGGCGCATGAACGATGACGTTCCGCTCGTCGTGCCAGAGGTCAACCCGAGCGACGCGTTTTTGCATCACGGCATAATCGCCAACCCGAATTGCTCCACAATTCAGGCGGTGGTCGCACTCAAACCGCTCTATGACAAATACGGCATAAAGCGAGTCGTATATTCAACCTATCAAGCGGTGTCCGGCGCAGGCGTACTCGGCGTGGAAGATTTGAAGAGCGGCACGGACGAACCGAAAAAGTTCGCGCACAAGATAGCCTTCAACGCACTTCCGCATATAGACGTTTTTGAGAAAGACGGCTATACGAAGGAAGAACACAAGATGATAAACGAGACGAGAAAAATCTTGCACGACGATGCGCTCAAAATCACCGCGACAACCGTGCGTATCCCCGTATTTTTTGGGCATAGCGAGTCGATAAACGTAGAGTTTGAAAAACCGTGCGATAGAGACGGAGTTTTGACCGCGCTCGAAAACTTCAACGGCATCGTCGTACAGGACGATACGGCGCACGACATCTACCCTCTTCCGATATACGCCGAAGGTAGAGACGAGGTGTTTGTCGGCAGAATCCGCATAGACGACAGCGTGGAAAGCGGCGTAAACCTGTGGGTGGTCGCCGACAATATACGAAAAGGTGCGGCAACGAACGCGGTGCAAATCGTAGAGCTTCTCATGTTCGGCAAAATTTGACTTGCAAGTACAATACAAATACGGTAAAACCGTTTGACTTAAAGGTGAGATTATGAAAAAGAATATATTGTTTGAAGGCACGGCAACTGCTCTCATAACGCCGTTTACGCGTGGCAAAGTCGACTATTCCGCACTCTCAAAACTGCTCGATTTTCAACTTGACAACGGAGTAAACGCCGTGGTCGTCCTCGGCACGACGGGAGAACCCGCCACTATGACGCAGGAAGAAAAGGACGCGGTCGTGCGCCTTGCGGTGAAAAAACTCGGAGGCAAAATTCCTGTCATAGTCGGTGCGGGCGCAAACAGCACTCAAAGCGCGGTAGAAAACGTCAGGCACGCCGAAAGACTCGGCGCAGACGGGGTGCTTGTCGTCACGCCGTACTACAACAAGTGTACGCAAGCAGGGCTTGTCAGGCACTATACGGCGGTGGCAAAGGCGACGAAATTGCAGGTCATTTGCTACAACGTGCCGTCGCGCACAGGTGTGAATCTACTCCCCGAGACCTTTGCAAAACTTGCGGATATAGACAACATCATCGGCATAAAAGAAGCGAGCGGAAACATAGCGCAAATCTCAAAACTCGCTCGCCTTGTAAAGGACAAAGCCGTCATATACAGCGGTGACGACGGCATTACAGTTCCCGTCATGTCGCTTGGCGGAAAGGGCGTCATAAGCGTTGCGAGCAACGTCATTCCGAGATACGTCTCAACCATGACGGCTGCGTATCTTGAGGGAAAATTCGATAAGGCTCGCGACATGCAACTTGACATGCTCCCGCTTGTGGACGCACTCTTTGCCGAGGTCAACCCTATCCCCGTCAAAAAGGCTTGCGAACTTGTCGGCATTGCGACGGGAGAGGTCAGGTTGCCCCTCACAAAGGCGAGCAAAAAGACGACCGCACGGCTTAAAAACGAATTGAAACGATTTGTATAAGCGGCGTGCGAAATTTGACAAAATTTGTCGCAATATGGCGTTTATCTTGTCGTTTTTGCAAGATAAACGCCTTTTTATTATATTTTGAAGTTTTTTCAAATATACTTTGCCATGCAAGAAGAAATGAAGAAAATCCGCATAGGCTTGTGCGGTGCAAGAGGCAGGATGTGCCAAGCGCTCGCAAGGATAGTGAGATGCGGTCGCGATTTTGAGATCGCGTTCGGAGTGGACAGGCGCACGGACACGGCGAACGAGTTTTTCCCCGTCTTTTCAAGTTTTGACAATGTGCCGCAAGCGGACGTGCTTATAGACTTTTCATCGCCGTCTCTAACTTCTCTCGCGCTCGATTATGCGACCGAGGCGCGTCTGCCTATCGTGGTCGCAACCACGGGGCAGACCGCCGACAACGTGCAAAAAATTCACGATGCGTCAAGGCGTATTCCCGTGTTTTTTGACAGCAACACTTCCTTCGGCAACTGCTTGCTCTTGAAACTGGCGAAGGTCGCCGCGGAATTTCTTGACGAAGGTTTTGACGTTGAAATCGTTGAGGCTCATCACCGAATAAAGTCGGACGCACCGAGCGGTACGGCACTACACCTCGCACAAGTCGTGCAAGAGGCAAAACGCAATACTTACGGCAAAGAATACACCCTCTCGCAAGGGCATTCGTCAAGACGACTTGAAAGGCAAATCGGCATACATTCTCTGAGGGGCGGAACCGTCGTCGGAAGACACGAGATACACTTTCTCGGAGACGACGAAAGGCTTGAAATCGCGCACGAGGTGGAAAACAAGAGCGTCTTTGCGCACGGGGCTTTGAAAGCGGCAAAACTTTTGCTGACTTCTCCCGCAGGGTTATACGACATGAACGATTTTTCAAAGCGCTCGCTAGTCACGCGCGAGTGAACGCCTTGACCTCTACCCTGATAAGTCATGTCCCTGCAAGGTTTTATGCGCATTCAGCCCGCAACAAGTCACCGACAACCACTAAAAAGCAAAGCCACCGAGAAAACTCGGTGGCTTCTTAAAACCAAATTTGCGTTTATTCTTTTGCGAACTATCGCTGTTGCATGGCTTAGCGCTTATGCCTTGCAAACGACTGTGACTTGCGTATCCTTGTCCCAGTCCGGGCCGAGGTCGATATTGCTCCAGTCTTGCGCGGTCTTGCCATAGTTGATCGTTTCAAGAGCCGAACAACCCGCGAATGCCATAGAGCAAATGTCGGAGAGGTTTGTATTCTCGCCAAACTCGATCGTTCTCAAATTGATGCAGCCCATAAACGCCGTCGTGCCGATATATTCGAGCGAATCTGGCACGTATTCGAGCGTGCTGACGAGCGTCTCGATACCGCTCTTGTAGATCGTGAGCGAGTCGGCAATCTCGTCGCCGTTTTGGTCGACTATCTTCACTTCGTTGTAGATGAAGTCAGGCAAGTAGACAAATCCGTCAAAGCCGTCGGGGACTTGAAGCGTGGCTGCCGTAGAACTGATATAGTCCTTCTCATACGTTGCGACTCTCATCGCCTCGCTCGCCTTTGTCCAGCCTGTCGGAACGGTATATTCCGTGCCCGACGGGACTCTGACTTCGCGCATCTCCTGCGTCTCGTCGTTTATGATTTGATAGACGTCGTTGTAGACGACAGGTATATCGAAGTATGGCGTGACGACTATATCGCCGCCGGCATATCCGTCGATATTCGCGAGCGAATTGAGTTTTGAGTTCTTGACAATGCGGATTTCTTCGACAACGAACTTGGTCTTGTCAAGTTGGAAGCGAGACTGCGCCGCAGGAACTCTGTTGTCCTCCGCCGTGTAGAACTCTACGTGCTTGTCGCCAAGATGCTCCGTCGCGTATGCCCTGTTGTATTCGGAATCGAAGAGCCAAATCGTACCCTTGCACTTTGCAAACACGTCGGCTGAGAAGACAGGCGTCGCCGTGTAAGAATACTCATAAATGCCGTCCGTCAAAGACCAAGTGAACTTCTCGGGAACAGTGAGCGTATTCGGAATAATCGTGAACAGGAGGCTCGTGACTTCGATCGTGCCCGTCTCGGCTATCTCCACTCTTGCGTCCTCGAAGTTTGCGTCAGGAATGTGGCTGTATTCATACGGGGTTTGCGTTGAAGTGAATATCTCTTCGAGGAGCGTGCAACCCGCAAATGCGTTCTTGCCGATCTTCTTGAGCGTCGCAGGCAAATAGACGGTTCTTAATGCGGTGAAATCTTTGAAGACGCCCTCGCCGATCTCGGTGACCGTATACGTGACTCCGCCCTCTACGTGCTTGTCCGGAAGGACGAGCGTATCCGCAGTATTGTTGGTGCAAGCGACGATCTTTATCGTCTTATCCCTTTCGTTGAGTCTTTCAAACTTGAACACGCTGTTGTCCGCTTCGAGCACGACCGAATACATGATGTCGGCAAAGATAGTGCTTGTCGCAGGAGTCGTCTCCGTGTTGAGCGCGTCGTCGCTCGTGTAGGACACTCTCATCTTGTGCATGCCGAGTTTGTCCGTCGGAAGCGTATCCGTCGCTATTCCGTCGACCGAGACGAGTTTGAATGTGTTGAGCGTAAAGAGGATTTTTTGTTCTCTGCCGTCCTGACCTTTGAGATACACGTAGGAATTTCTCATATAGACGGACTCGCTGCCGTTGAGCGGGATAGAGATTGCTTCCTTTTGAATGATTTCAACGTATTTTGACTTTGCACCGCTGTAAGAGGCTGTGACGGAATACAATCCGATACCCCAGAAATCTATGGTGAAAGTGATGTGCGAATTCTTGTTGACCGTCGGTGCATAGCCGATGGCTTGAGAGAACTCGATATATTTGACGTGATTTTCGGTCTCGTTCTCTTCGTAGAACGCGTCCTTATATGCAAATCTATAATTTGCAAGATCAAGCGTCGAGTGAGAGGTGTAGAAGGTCGGGACAGCCGCGCCCTCGACGTCGCCGAGGAATGCTCTCGCCCAAATCTCTTTGCCCGTATCGCTCTTGCCCTGATACGTCTCGATCCAGAAGGAATCGGCGTCCGTCTTTCCGCTTGCGTCGAGCGTAGAGCCTATCGCAGGCGAGCCGGCAATTGCGTTTCTGATGTTATACTTGAAGACGTGCGCGTCCTTGTCCTCGTTGTGGCAATACTTGTCCTCGCCCTTGTAGGTGAAGCGAAGAATATGTTCGCCCTCGCCCGTTGCAAATGAAACCGCGTTTTCGTTCTTGTCAAGCGTATCGTATTTGGTTACGCCGGAACTTGACATGATGACGAGACCGTTTTCATAGCTGTCGGCAAAAGGTACGTCGACGCCGTTGTTGATAAACGCGGACGGAACGACCGCAGGGTTCACCCATACGCCTTGAATTTGTTCGACTGCGAATGCGGACGGATAGAGGCGGAAGAATTCATACCAATCGGGATTTGTCTCCTTGCATCTCTCCGTCGCAAAGAAGTCGTAAACCGCTTGCGAGAAGTAGAGTTTTACGCCGGAGAGCAACACGCCCTTTGCGTTTGCAAACGAGTCGCCGTCAATTGTCGGAATATTCGTTATGGCGTTTGCCACGTTGTCGTACGCCGCATCCGTGAAGATAAAACTCTTCATGCTTGACGCGCCCGCAAACGCATAGCCGTCTATTCTCTTGACGCTTGCCCTGAATTCTACCGTTTCGATATATCTCGCATAACTGCCGAACGCATATTCCGAGATAGACGTGACCGTGCTCGGAAGCGAGACGTTTCTGTTTTTGAAATCTTGAGAGTGGACGTTTGCAAGGATGCCGTTGACTATCGTGTAGCCGTCGGATTTCGTTTGAGCCCACGGCGTGTCGATAAACGCGTCTTTGCCAATCGTCTCTATCTTGCTCGCGTCTTCAAAGGTTATATTCACAAGTTTCGTGCAACTGATAAACGCGCTCGGTGCGATATTCTTGACGTTGGATTTGACGTTATAACTCGTTGCGTCCTTGTCGAGGAGGCGGTAAAGCACGTTGCCGATGACGATCGCGCCGTCCGAGATGTTTTGAGGATCTTCGCCAGCCATAAACTTCGTGCATCCGCTGAAAGCGGTTTCGCCGATATAGTAGAGTTTTGAGTCAGGCCCCGTGATGACTGCGCCGAGGTTTGCAAGTCCGTTGAACGCGAGGTTGTGGATATAGTTGACGTTGTCGGGGAGAATAACGCGCTCGAGCGCAGTTGTCTCGGCAAAGCAACCCGGAGCGATGTTGTAGATAACGTCGTCTTCGAGATAATCTTTCAAAAGTGCGTCACCGACAAGGTCGACGGTATCGAGTTCGTCAATTCCGTCGCCCGCGAGTTTGTAGATAGACGTACCGATGACGATAAGCCCGTATTCGCCCTCGCCGAAGAGGTTGTTTTGCCATGCCGTTCTCGAAAACGCGTCTTCGCCGACATACGTGATGTTGTTTTCCGTCGGGAATGCGACTTCCGTGAGGTTTTGGCAATAGCAGAACGCGCGCGTGCTAATAGTCGTCAAGTTGGACGCTCCCGACATGTCGACTTTAATAAGCGATTTCGCGTTGGAGAGCGCGCGGTCGCCGATTTCGGTTATCGGACGCTCGGTATAACCTTGAGCGTTGTTCTCCGGCCAACGGAGCGTTGCCGGAACGATAAGTTCGTTCATAGAAGCGTCATAGAGGCGGTTGATCCTGAGAGTACCGTCCGCTTTAAGCACGATACCGTCATCGCCCTTGAACGCGTAGTTGATATAGTAGTCGCTGAATTTTGACGGATCCGCTTTGACTGCGTCCTGCATAATCCATTCGAGGTAGCAAATTTCGTCCTTTTCGACCTTCGTACTGCCGTCAGGCATGAATCTGCTGTCCGCAGTGTGCATGGCGTTTCTGTAAATGCCGTTCGTCTTGAAGATATCTCCGCCCTTTTCAAGGAGTGTGAGAATCTCGTTAAGTTTTATTGTAACGGTCTCTTCCGAATCGCGGGATACCTGGACTTTTACGACATAGTCGTAATGTCTCTTGTGGTAAGTGAGTTCGCCAAAGGTGATATCGTTTATATCACGGCCGTCCTCGGAGGACAAGTCAAACTTGATATCGCAAGTCGCATACACGAGATTTTGTTCCGCAATTTGCTCTTCCGTCACCGTGTCGTGCAAATCGGCTTTGAGTTTTCCGCCCATCGTGAAGATTTGGAAAGTATAATATCTTGGAGTCCACTTGCCGTAGAGCGCGATGTTCTTTCTGCCAACCGTCTGCGTGAAGAGCCAAAGTTTCTCTTTGTTCCCCTCGTCCGGATCGCGGTAGTACCAACCCGAGAACGAATAGCCGAGATATGAGTTGACGATGTTGGAGTCAGGTCTTGCGACCGTGTCCCTGTACATTTCGACCGACTGAGTGATGATCGCGTCGTTTATTTGTTTTTGAGTGACGCCCTTGTCGGTATCGAGGATAGCGTCGCTCGGCTTGTTGAGGTTGAAGGTGACTTGGATCATATTTTCGATCCACATGAGAGAATAGGTCTTGTCTTCATCAAAGACTATCGTTTCAAGTTGTTCGCTGTCGTCTTCGTATCTCGGACCGAATTTGTCGGGAGTGAGTCCGTCAAGCACGTAACCTTTACGCTTCACCAAAAATTCTCTCTCAAAAGCGTCCCAGTCGCATTGCGTACCCTTTTGTACTTCGACGGACACGGTGTTTTCAGTCCTGTTGGTCGTGCCGAAATACGCCTCACCGCCGTTGAGCGCGAACGTAAGCGTGACGAATTCGAGATTTGAAGCGGGTTCCGAAAGATTGAGCGTAAACGAACCTTTGATAGCGTCCTTGCCCTCCTTTCTCGGAAGGGAGACCTTTATCGTGTGTCTGCCGGGTTGAGAAAGATACCCTATGCAGTCCGCGTCTATCATATCCGTCGTGAGAGGATAAAGTTTGTCTTCAAAAGGCAAGCCCGTTGCGGAATAAATGACTTGGTAGTTGATATAATCGCCAAGCACAAAATCTTCACTCGTAAACTCTTCGATAGGAATAGCCGTAAAGACGGAGGACATGTATTTTCTAAACACAAACCTCAGCATAAGATTTTCATCCGTGTTGCTCGTCCTGTCGACAATACTTTCTTCCGGATCTTTCGTGCCGACCTCGTCAGGCGCGCCGGATACGTCCTTGCTTGAGCAAGCGACAAGAACGATAGACAATATGGCTACCGCAACGAAGAGTAATATCAGCAAATTGACTTTCTTTCTCATAGTCTTTCCACCTTATTATGCGCGTGAGCGCGTATACACATATTTATACAAAATAATATTACAAAAAAAAACCAAAATTGTCAATACCAAGTTGTCCGCGAGTTTTACATTTTGAGACGGCATGTTTTCGACTCGCCGTAAAATCATGTGTTAGAATATCGAAAAACCGCCGTTTTTAGGTTACGGCGGTTTTGAAAATATTTGTCGGTCAAATCTTTGTTTCAGCGGTTTTTTTCGTGAATTTTGTATCGCTCTTCCACGGCGAGCGCATATTTGGTCGCGGAAAACCTGTTCAACATCATAAAGCGATAGGTGTGTTTTTCGTCATACATATCTATGAGCGTTCCCGGTTGATAGGCTATCGTATCGCACTTAGAGGTGTTGAACGAGATGTGCAAAAACTCCTCTTCGACGGGTTCCTGTTCACCGCCCTCGTCTTCGCAGGCAAGGTCGTTCACCTTAAACTCCGCTTTTACGTTCTTGTTTCGCATATTATGCGAAGCGACAAACGTCAGTTCGTCGTCTTTGAGAGTCAAAACGCCGTCGGCGATATAGCGGTAGCCGTTTTTCGTCTCGTTTTCCACGAAAAGTTTGACTTCGTCCCGCAGACAAAAATCCGCCGCCTTGACCTCTTCTTTCACGAGAGACCTTTCATGGTCGAACCAAAGGTCTATGCGCTCGAACGTCTTGCTGTCCTGAGTGAGCGGAACGAGCCTTCCCGTATTTTCATACCGTATTCGGTTGCCGCAATGCGTGCAGCATATTTCGTCGCCCTTTGTCGAGAGCGAAAACTCTTCCCCACATTTCGGGCATACGTACAATATGCGGTCGAGTCCCTCCGCATAGCGTTCGCCTTTGAATTTTATGCCGTTCTCTATTTGCCACGCGTGTTCGTTGTGGTCGAGCGCGTCCACGAGGCGTTTGTAAATCTCCGCCTTTGAAAGGTTTTTGACGTCATCTTTTGAAAACAGCAAATCGTACGAGGCGAAATTCTTGCCCTTGCGCTTGTTGTACGCCCACTTCGGACGGACGAAACTCGCGCCTTCGAGTTTGCAAACGCCGACAGGATAGCCGAGCCATTCGACAAGCCGCGCCGTCGATTCGCTGATAGCCCCCGTCTTGCCGTCGGCAGACACCTTTCCCTCCGGGCAAAGAATGACAGAGATGCCTGCGTCAAGGTTGTTTTTTATTTGCTTAATGCAGGTGAAATCCGCAAAATATTGGCGCTTCGGAATCGCGTGATAAGAAGAGATAAGTTTTGCAAAAATCGGATTTGAAAACATCATATTCTCCGCGACGACAAAGTTGACTTTGTGCCCGAGAAGCGGTGCGGAAAAATTGATAAAGTCGTATGCGGACAGGTGGTTGGACATGATGAGCATAGGACCTTTTTTCAGTTGCTTTTTGAAAGCCTTGGATTTTCGCCCTTTGCAATGCAACAAAAAACGGCTCACAAACCGTGTGAGCGTCAAAAAGAAGGTGCAATACAGCGCGGAGAACTCAACTTTTTTCTTCGCCGCCTTCTTTTTTTTGTTTTTGTCCTTTGTGCTTTCTTTGCTCGTCATAAATGTATTATAACACTACCCCCTGCGAGCGGTCAACCAAAACATATATCGAGCACCCTCTTTGACAGTTTTTCGTTATGCTCGAAGTCCATAGCCGACACGAAATATTTTTCCACATCAAGGTGATATTCGCGCGCTTTGTTCAGTTCTTCCACGGCAAACGCCTTTTCTATCGCCACGCCGTTTTTTTCGTCGACTATATCCTTTTCGTTTTCAAAGCGTTCAAACTCTTTGAGATTAATTTTGTCATAGTCCTTTTCAAATCCGACGTCCTTGACCACCGCAACGTCTCCCGCCACGATACCGTCTATAAACTTCGGTTCAAGCGGATTCAAAATCTCGGTGCCCGTTACAAACTTTCTCAGTTCGTCAAAGAACACTCCCGTCGCACGCTCTCCGCCCTCGACCTTCACGATCTTTTTGCCTTTCAAGTGATCGAAATATTCGCTTTCGCCATACGGACAAATTGCCTGAACAAACACCTTTCTTGCTCTTTCCGCCTTGCCTTGAACACCGCTAAGCCTTGCTTGCAGTTCGTTAGCCATCTCAACTGCTTTTCGCCTGATTTTCGGCTCGCAAACGTTTTGCCATTCAAGTGCAATTTGATTCTCCAAATGACATAAAGCGAGTTTTAAGTGTTGATATGCGCGTATAAACCTCTCTTTTTTGCATTTTATGAGTTTTACGATCTCATCTTTGTGCGGAGAAATCACTTCTTCTTTAAGGCTTGTAGCAAGGTCTACGATAACGTCCTTTATGACGGGCAAATTCGCTCCCGTCGCGTGTGGAGCGGTGGCGTCGACGACGGCGACGTTCAGGTCCTTTATATATACTCCGTCAAGGCTTGACGGATCGCCCGAGCAATACCACAGTTCGAAGTCAAGACCTCTCTCCTTCGCCTCTTGTGCCACTCGTTTTAGTATCGTAGACTTGCCCGTGCCGGGTCCTCCCTTCAAGAGAACGACTTTCCTCTTGTCCGCAAGTTCCGTCTCATAGTTGCCCACAAAACCGTGTGCCGTGTTGTTTCCAAGAAAATACCTTTCCATTTTTCACCTCACAACCATTTTATTTTTACCGCGTGCATTTCGTGAAATATTGTTCGCAAACTTGCGGTTTCTATTAACGCGCGAGGAAAAAAAATCATACGCTACACTATGGAAAAGTTTTTGATACGCGTCCATGAAACGGACGAAAGAATGTATTATCTTAAATCTATGCTCAAAGGCACGACGTTTTCTCGCCCCGCGCACGTGTTCGCGCCGAATATCCTTCTTGACGCAAAGGCGCTCGGCGCGGTCGAGGACGGTGCGTACGTCTTTTGCGGTAGGTTGAGCGAAGAAGCGGAGGCTCTTGCAAACTCGCGCGACATCACGCTTGACGTCTATTCCCGCGATGAAAAGTTTCAGGCGACAAACTCTCGACTGACTGCGGAAGGCGCGCTAAAAATAGTTTTGGAGAAGTCTATAAAAGGCATATTCGATATTCGGGTGCTCGTCATAGGCTTCGGCAGGACGGGAGCGGCTGTGTCGCGGATTTTGAAGGACGTCGGCGCGACGCTTGTCGTCGCCTCGAATTCTTCGGCAAGGCAGGCTTATGCGCTCGCAGAGCGCGTTATTGCCGCGCACGACTTTGATTTGTCGCCGTATGACGTGGTGATAAACACCGTGCCTCAACCGATAATCCCCGACAAAGACGCCATGACGATACGCGAGGGCACGCTCTATATAGACCTCGCTTCCACCCCCGCCATAAACCTTGAATATGCAAAGTACCTCGGCGCGGACGCAAGCCTCTACCCCGCTCTACCCGCCAAGACGGCGCCGTACTCTGCGGGCAAGGCGATTTTCGACTACATATCGGAGGTGAAAGATGGAATATAACAACAAAAAGTCAGGCGACAAAACAGCGACAATACAGCATACCGCCCTCACGGACAAAGAGAAAGCGGTCTATAAAAACGACGGTGACAAAAAGGATACAGTGATGCTCGGCGACACCGCAAAGCGCACGAAGATAGGGCTGTGCGTGACAGGCTCGTTTTGCACCTTCACCAACACGTTGAAAACCGTGGACGCGCTCATAGACCTCGGCTATGACGTCACGCCAATTTTCAGTTTTAACGTAGCGACTCTCGACACGCGGTTTTTCAAGCAAGCGGATTTTGAGAGGCTCATCACCGAGAAGACGGGCAAAACGCCGATAAAAACGATTGTGGACGCCGAACCGCTCGGGACGAAAGACGCGGTCGATCTCATGCTCGTACTCCCCTGCACGGGCAATACGCTTGGCAAACTTGCAAACGGCATCACGGACACGCCTGTGACTTTGGCGGTCAAGGCGCACCTCAGGAACAACCGTCCCGTCGTCATAGCCGTCTCGTCCAACGATTCTCTCGGCGCAAACGCAAGGAATATCGGCAGGCTCTTGAACACGAGAAACTACTATTTCGTTCCGTTCGGACAGGACGCACCGACAGGCAAACCGAACTCCCTCGTCGCCGACTTCGGCTTTGTCCCGAAGACAGTTGAGTATGCCCTCGAAGGCAAGCATTTTGTTGTCCCTGATTCTGGTGTCGTTTCTCTTCAATGGGATCAAAAAGTGCAGGTCTGGACTATCTTTGCATATGTTCCGAATTTTGCTGACGGGAAAACCCTTGTCGGCAATGATAAGACCTCTCTTGATATCATGATTGCGAATGAAAGACTCGCAGCACACAGCATCGGTATGGTTACCTGGATACACTTCGGCGCAAATCGGTTCCATAAGTTCGACGTCGTAAGCATAAAGCACAGAAATATCCCTATGCTGCTTGCCATGCGACTTATATGAGAACTCAGAAAGGTCATTAACCTTGCTACTATCCTGCTTTAGCGTACTGTCAATGGCAACATGGTGTTCATCCATGACGCGCTCAATCCTCAGCTTATAAAACTGCTTCCGTCTTTGATCGTCTTGACCCAGTGATTGCAACAACTTTGCAACTGAGTTCTTGGATAGACCAATCCCTGGGTAATCTTTGCAAACAAATGTACGATTGTAGTGCGTCGCCGCGCGATTGGAGCCCATCCCAGGCCTGATGATGCGGAGTGTTGCCAGCGCCATGATTGCAAAAGCCTGGTCGGCAGGATAGATTTTCAGCAAATCATCAAGTAGGTCGCGTGTCACTGACTTAACCAGAGCTGCGGTCCCATAACAAAGAGAGTCCGGCCCACTCGCGACAGTCTTTTCAATGATGGGGACAAATTTTCCATCGATGATATGGCCAATGACCTTACCATTAATGGGTTGAGG
>ONYW01000023.1 GCA_900322215.1 uncultured Eubacteriales bacterium
CACCCTCATTGAAGAGTGTAGGAGCGGAGACGCCGTCTTTCCACTCACCGCCGTTAAGGTTGTATGTGATATTGTGTGTGATGCGATCCCACTTTGCCCAGAATTCTTTGTTTCCTGAAGCGTCAGTGTCAATTGCCGTCACAGGTTCGCCTGTGAATCCTGAATTGTCATACCAACCCGCAAATGTATAGTGTGCTTTTGTTATGTTGGTTGGGAGTGTCAAACCGATGGTCTCTGTATATGTGTCTACAGGTTCGACTTCCCACTCACCGCCGTCTGCGTTGAAGGTGACGTTGCTTATTACAGGTTCCCACTTTGCATAGAACACTTTGTTGCCTGTGTCTGTTGAGGCAATTTCCGTCACTGCTTCGCCTGTGAGTTCTTCACTCTCATACCAACCCACAAAATTGTATTGCTTTCTTGTCACGTTGGTTGGGAGGATTAGACCACTGTTGTCGAAGTAGTAATCAATATATTCGCCGTCAAAGGAGCCACCGTTCAGTTCATACTTCACGCCGTTAACAGGTATCAATTCCACAGATACGTGTTCTATCTGAACAACATTAGGACTTGATATAGTCATTTTTTTGGTGTAAAAGTCGGAAAAACTCACATATGTATCATGATCGTCATTTCCCTCCATAGTAATAGTTGGACAGACATCCGAAGTAAGTCCCCCTGCGTTACGAAAATAATAACCGATTGTGAGCTTTACCCCTGTGATTACTGCGTCCCCTGTTACGGAAATGATCATTGGCCTGTTATCAAGACTCGTCACTCTGACTTTTACGCCATCTTTATCGCCCACGTCATAGACGGTAATCGTGACGCATCCTTTTGAAAAGGACGTTTTATTGATCGTGTCGATTTCAATCGTTTCTCCCGCAATCCATTTTGCATAGAGTTCAACGACGTCAGTCCCGACTGCGCCGATTGCAGTCACAGGATTGCCTTGAAGTGCTTCATTGTCATACCAACCGGCAAAAGTATAACCTGCTCTTGTCGCGGATGGCATTGCATCGTCTTCATAAATGTACTCAGGCAATTCACCCACAAGAACACCGCCATTCAAGTGCAAAGCAAGTTGGAACTTTTGCAATTCCACCCACTTTGCAAAGAACTCTTTGTCGCCTATCGCGTCTGTGCCGATTGCTGTCACAGCATTGCCTGCGAATTCGGAATCTTCATACCAACCCGCAAAACTGTAGTGTGTTCTTGTCACGTTGGTTGGAAGAGTACAGCCGATAGCCTCGACGTATTCTTGTTTATAAGTGCCGTTTATTTTTCCGCCGTTTTCATTATATGTGATGGTGCGGACTTCCCCCCACTTTGCAAAGAACTCTTTGTTGCCTGTATCGCTATCGGAAATTGCCGTCACAGGAGTGCCTTGAAGTTCTTCGTTGTCATACCAACCCACAAAGCCGTAGCCGTCTTTTGTCACGTTGGTTGGGAGAGTCAAACCTATTCCCTCACCATATGTGGTTGCGTAATCGCCGTTCCACGTGCCACCGTTTTCATTGTATTTGATATTGTGTGTGATGCGATCCCACTTTGCATAGAACATCTTGTCGGTCGTTGCATCAGCGCCGATTTCCGTCACTGCTTCGCCAGTGAGACCTGAATTGTCATACCATCCTGCAAAGGTGAAATGTTCTTTTGTCACATTGGTCGGAAGAGTTGCTCCTTCTGTTTCGTTATAACTTGTGGCATAACTAGCGTCGTTTATTGTGCCACCGTTTGTGTTGTATGTGATAGAGTGAGGAATAAGTTCCCACATTGCAAAGTATTCTTGGTCTCCGGTTACGCCCTCGCCGATAACGGTCACTGCCGCGCCCTCAAATTCCGCATCTTCGTACCAACCGAGGAAGTAGGAGTGTTCTTTCGTCACGTTTGTCGGGAGTTCTACTCCTACAGTCTCAACGTAAGTCTTTGGATATTCTCCGTCAAACGCACCGCCGTCAAGGTTGTACGTTATGTTAGAGACTGTAAGCCATTTTGCAAAGAACTCTTTGTCACCGGTTTCACTTGTGCCGATAGCGGTCACAGCGTCTCCCGTGAGGTCTGCACTCGTATACCAACCGCCAAACGCAAAACCTGTTTTCTTCACGTTTGTCGGAAGAGTCAAACCTTTGTTGTCCAAGTAGTAATCAGCGTACTCGCCGTCAAAGGAGCCGCCGTCCAGATTGTACGTCACGCCGTAAGCAGGTGCTACTTCCACGGATACATGGTCAATCTGAACTAAAGACTCCGTCATCATTAGAGTCACTTTTTTGGCGTTAATGTTGGAAAACGTTACAAACGTACTTATGTTTTGATACTTACCTTCGTCGTCTTTTTCTCCGGATATATCAATTTTGTCACAGACGTCCGCTGAAATATTCTCTACATATTCAGCATAAAACCCGATTCTGACCACCACATTTTTGATGACGGCGTCCCCTGTTACGGAAATGACCCATGGTTTGCCCGACATGAGAGTCGCACCATCGCCATCTCCCTTGTCATTGACGGTAATCGTGACACAACCACTAGTGTAGGTAAATATGCTTTGGTTAGTGTCGATTTCAATTGTCTCGTCCGCATACGCCGTGCCTTCAGCCTGCGTGCTAAATGTCAATTGCCCGATTGCAAATGCAAACGTCATGACAAACGCGAGCACAAAGAGTGCGACTATGCCTTTTGTCAATATATTCTTCATAAACCCTCCATGTCTCAGCCCCAACGTAATGAGGCGCTTCGACGTGTCAAAAAATTTCTTTTCAAAAACAAAAAACAGCGTTTAGTATATGGCAAAATTGCCTGACCTCACGCTGTTTGTTGTATGTCAGTTTGGTTGCTCCAAATAATAGAAGTGCCCCAGTATGTCGCATTGCTTGTGGTTGTATACAGTGTCACAATATTTTCCATACGAGTCATCTCCCAAAATAATATACAATAGTATATCATTTTTTTCGCGCTATGCAATTATTTTGATAAAAATATATTCATATTTATTAAAAAAAACAATATTAATATACAAATTTGCGTCATGATTTTGCGCAATAAAACGAAAATCGTTTGACAACATAGTTTTTTTGTGTATAATGAGAGGGTACTAAATTTTGAGGAGGTGAATCAAATGTCAACAGTCAGAGTCGGCGAAAACGAAAGTTTGGACAACGCTATCCGTCGTTTCAAAAGAAAATGCGCTCGTGACGGTATCATCGGTGACCTCCGCAAAAAAGAGGCTTACGAAAAACCGTCTGTAAAACGCAAAAAGAAAGCGGAAGCAGCACGTAAGAGAATGTACAAAGCATAATCTTGCAACACTTGCCATCCACTTTCGGATGGCAATATTTTTGGAGGCATGGCTCAGTTGGTTAGAGCACACGGTTCACATCCGTGAGGTCGTTGGTTCGAGTCCAACTGTCTCCACCAAATCTTGCACATCACCCTTTTGGGGTGATGTTTTTTTGTATTATCGGTGCTACACGCTTGCGGGAATGCTCTGATAATACAAAAACATAAGCGCGTAAGCGTTGCAAGATTTGGCGAGAGTGTCCCTCGACAGAGGGCAGGACGTTGGTTGCAAAATGCAACCAACCGACCAACTGTCTCCCTACAAAAGGAAAAAGTGTCTCAGGCATTGTTGCGCTTGCGCATATCAAGGACAAGGCAACATAAATAACCGCATACAGTGCGGTTGAACATCAAGTGGTGTGAGAGCCTCGGCGGCAGCGGAAGGACGGCGTTTGCTTTGCAAACACCAATCCAACTGCCTTCCCTTCAAGGGGAAGGTTCTACATGCGGAAGGATGCTATTTTAATAAAAAACCCTCGGTATGTGCCGAGGGGTTTTGTTTGTTTTTGGGACAAAGCAGTTTATTCTTCGTCAAGATTTGTCCAATGCTCGAGATCGAGTTCTATGCTTGCGTTTCCGTATGTGACGGTTGCATTGTAGTTTGTCGTTTCGCCGTCACTGGTGTATTGAAGCGTGAAAGTTTCAACACGACCGTCTTTTGCCGTGGCTGTGTAGACAGTTCTGTCTGCGTCGTTGGAGATTGTAAGGCTGAGTGTGCCAGTACCCTTAAAACCGTCTTTCGTTGCCGTGCCTTCTTCGTGCATGGAGCAATCATATTGTGCATTTTCGATCATTGTCTCGTACGGAGTTCTGAATTTAAGCGTTTCAACTTCGAGTGCTTCGTCAAAGCCTGCCTTGTCGATTTCAGAATAGTTTGCGCCGGCTTCGCTGATGTTTGCAAAATAATACTTGCCTTCATATTCAAAATAGATGGTTGTAAGATTTCCAACTTGAACCGACTTCTTTGTCCCGTCGACTTTCAAAACGCAGGAATAGTCTCCGCTTGTGATTGTCATCACATAGTTGTCACTTGCAAACGTATTTTGCAAAAAATCGTCGCAAATCATTTTTGAGCCGTCATAGTCCGTTGAGGACGCTTCCGCCTTTGTATCGAGATTGTCAAGATTGATATTGCAGGCTGCAAGCGCTACCATCGACGCAATGATTACTGCAATCGCCAATGTGGCGATAAGAATTCTTTTTTTCATAAATATCTCCTTAAAGGTGTTGATGTCACATGCAAAAATCACGTTTTTACACAAAATGATTTTTGACATCTTCACACAAATTATGCACCAAAACGGCGCAAAAGTCAAGCGGAAAGGGCACCTGTCCGCTATGCCGACATAAGCGTACATGGTTGACTTGGCAAAGTGCGATAACACAGCATGTCGCCAACCTTTATACACCTGTCGTCAATAAAACCGCTCAGGAAAGCAGTTTGCAAAATTGTACTGTGAACAAACTAAATCAAGAGTGCGATATTTTGATGAGATGCGCGGAAACAAGCTTTGGGTAGGCAACCCAGTGTACATAGGCGTACACGGTTGACTAAACAAAGTGGGTTGACAAAGCAGGTCGCAAAATAGTGCGCTCGGAATTAGCACATTGTGTCGGACAACTTCTCCCCACCGAGTATATGAATATGCAGGTGGTTAACACTTTGACATCCGTTCTCCCCTTTGTTGGAGACAAGGCGGAAGCCGTCTTGAAGACCGAACTCGTCAACGTGGTTGGAGAGGTTTTTTACGCACGCGGCAAGAGTTTTTGCTTGGTCGTCGGACATCTCGCAAATATTTGCATAATGGTCCTTCGGAATAAGCAAGAGATGCACGGGTGCTTGCGGATTAAGGTCCTTGATGATGACGCAGTTGTCGTCCTCATAGAGTTTTGTGGACGGGATTTCTCCCTTTGCTATCTTGCAAAAAATGCAGTTTTCGTCGTACATAATTGACTCCTATAAAAGTTATTTTCGCTTACGCTCAGATAGTTTTCGCCTGTGGCTCAGCGAGTTGATGCTTCGCATCGCGAGTTTTCACGGCATACGCCGTTCAGTTGCGGATAAATATAATTTTTCCTCTATCACGCTTTGCGTGCATATCACCAACCCGCAGGGTTGTATATCATCAATGCAAAGCATTGTATATCATCACCGATAGGTGTATATCATCACAACAAAGTTGTGCATTATCTATTCTCCCTCAACTGAGGAGATAAAATCTCCGAAAATTCACTGAACACGATTGAGTGCGTGCTTGCACAGGGACCAATCGTGCGAGAATTCACTGAACGCGACTTGGCGAGTGCTTGCACCGCGACAATTCGCGTGAGAATTCGCTGAGCCGTAGGCGAAAATTCACTTGCACGTAGTGCAATAACACAGCAGGTCGCTAAATAGTGCATTCAATCAGTCGAACATGTTGCCGAGATCCCCCAGCACCGACGCATCGCAAACGCCGTCTTTGTAGAAACAAATCGGAACTATCGTGTAGGCTTTGTTGTGCGAGCCGAGTTTTGAATAGACTTTTATGTAGGTTTGCGTATGCCCTACCCACACGCCGTTCTCCTCCGTTTCAAAGAGGACGCGTACGGGAAGCCCCAACTGCTTGTTGAGATAGTTGCCGATGAGTTCTTGCTTGACTTCGCCCATACGCTTTGCGCGGTCTTCGAGGACTTCGGGAGCGAGGGGTTTCATGCGCCCCGCAACCGTTCCCTGTCGCGAGGAATACGGGAAAACGTGTATGTCCGAAAACCCGACTTTTCTTGCGAATTTCATTGAGTTTTCAAACTCCTGCTCGGTCTCGACCGGGTAGCCGACGATGATATCCGTCGTAATCGCCGCGTTTGGATAATACTCGCGAATGAGGCGGACGGCAGAATAATACTCGCTCGTCGTATAGCGCCTGTTCATAACGCGTAGCACGTTGTCGTCACCGCTCTGCAAAGAGAGGTGGAAGTGCGGGCAAAAGAGTTTTATGTTCTTTGTCGCTTCCAAAAATTCGCGATTTATAACTCCGACTTCAAGCGAGCCGAGGCGAATACCGATTTTTTTGTATTTGGAAAATTTGGTGAGCAGTTCCGTGAGGTTCGTGCCGGTGTCTCTGCCGTATGCCGAGAGGTTTATGCCCGTGACGACCACCTCTTTGACGACGCCCGCCACACTGTCCATCTCGCGGAGTATGCTCTCCTCCGAGCGCGAACGGCTCCTGCCACGCACGTACGGAATAAGGCAATAACTGCAAAAGTTGTTGCAGCCGTCCTGAATCTTTATAAAGTGGCGAGTGAGCAGGTTGACAACACCGTCGTTATCCTCGAATTTGCTGCCGATAGAAAAGTCGGACGGGTTGAAAATCTTTTCAAAGACCTCTTTGTCGCCCGTGTATTCTTCGACTATTCTCCTGGCAAGACCGAGCTTGTTGTCGGTGCCCGAGATATACTTGACGTTGTCCTTTGCAAACTGCGCGAAATTGTTTTGAGAAGCGCAACCGCACACGTAGATTTGCGCGTCCTTGTTCACCTTTTTGATACGCGTGACGGACTGGCGAGACTTCTTTTCCGCCTCAGCCGTGACGGCGCAGGAGTTTATAATGTAGACGTCGGCAAACTCAAGTCCTTCGCATATCTCAAAACCCGCCTGCTTGAACACCGCAAGCATAGCGTCGCTGTCATATTTGTTGACTTTGCAACCAAGTGTAAATATGCAAATTTTCGGAAGTTTAGTCATAGTCAAGTTCTCCGAGTTTATCAAGTGTAAGCGCGCAAAGCACGATAGAGGCTGTTTCGGCTCTCAGTATTCGTCTCCCGAGAGTTATGACGTCCGCCCCGCTCTTCTTTGCCATGTCGACTTCGCCTAGCTTAAAACCACCCTCGGGACCGACGATAAGCGCGACGTTTGAGGCGGTTAGACTGCTTGTTTTGAGGCTGTTGTGCCTTTCGCCCTCATAGGCTAACAGCACTTTGTCAAAGCCCTTTATATCCTGCAAAACTTCGTCGATAGTCTTCAAGTCGTCAACGATAGACAAGTAGGAACTTCCGCATTGTTTTGCGGCTTCCAAGGCTATGCGCTCTCCTCTCTCTTTTGAGAATTTGCTCTCGGCGGAGTTTGCCGACACAAAAGGCACGACGCGGTCGACGCCGAGTTCTACCGCCTTTTGAATGACAAAGTCGAGTTTGTTGTTTTTGAGCAGCCCGGCATAGAGTGTGAGTCGCGCGTTCTTTTTGTCCGCAACGACGCTCTCGTCAACCGACAAAACCGCATAGTCCTTGCCGATTTCTTCAACCGTGCAATAGTTGTCGACGCCGTCGCCGAGGCACACTACAGCCTTAAAACCTACCTTGTATCGAAGCACTTTCGTCATGTGCAAAAACTCGTCGCCCCGCAGGGTGACTTTGCCGTCTTGAAGCATACTTTTGTCAACGAAAAATCTTCTTATTTCCATAGGCCTATGCAAGCGATTAAGCAGATAAAAAGAGAATTAGTGCGTAGCACTATATATATTGTATAATATTTTTTTTAATAATCAAGTGAAAAGCGAAATAATAATATACATTTTACTGCTAACTGTCGTCGTTTAACCTTTAATAAAGTTTGTCGCTAAATCACGCGGTTTTTATCAAGAGTGCGTTCCACTCGTCGAGATTCTCGTGATGAATGATTTTGAAACCTGCGTCTTCATAGCATTTTACTACTTCGGGGAGGCGCGGATCTATGATACCACTGAGGAGAATCTCTCCGCCGTCGTTCAAATGATTGCCGATACTTTTTGCAAGGCGCATAAGAATGTCCGCCGTGATGTTGGCAAAGATAAAGTCCGCCTTTCTATCCCCTGCTATGAGGTCGGCTTGCTCGATTTCGCACTCAACGCCGTTTTGCTGTGCATTCTCCTTTGCGAAGCGCACCGCTTGCTCGTCGATGTCGCACATATACACGCTCTTTGCACCCGAAAGGCTTGCGGCAATGCCAAGGATTCCGCTTCCGCAACCGACGTCAATGACGGTCTTGCCCTTAACGTCCATGAGGTCGAGACACATACGCGTGGTGGCGTGCGAGCCCGTGCCGAACGCCATGCCGGGATCGAGACGCATAACTCTCTCCCCTTCCGCCGCTTCGTACTTTATCCAAGTCGGCACGACGGTGATGTTTTTTGTCACTATCGGCTTGTAATACTTTTTCCACTCGTTTTCATAGTCCGCCGCGTCAACTTCGCCCACGATGATTTCGCCGTAGTTTATGCCGCCCGCGTTTTTCATCTCTTGAAGTCTCGACTCTAAATTTTTCACAAAGTCTTTGTCGTTTACGTCGGTTATTGTGGACACCTTGACTTCGTCCGACTGCTTCAAGACGTTTTCGTCGACGTAGTCCCAAATGACGTCGCTCTTGACGAGGTCCAAAAAGTCCTGCTTGTCAAGAATGGTGACGCCTGCAGCCCCCACGTCAAACATAGCAGAAGACACGAGTTCCGCGTCTTGGTGATTTGTTGACACTGTTATCGTTTTGTATTTCATATTGTCCTTAAAACAGCAAAATCGCAAGTTTATCTCGCGATTTGACTGTGTAAAGTATTTGTTGTGTTATTTGCTTGTCTTGACCGTCTTTGCGGCTTCTTCGTATTCTCTCTTTTTCGGGTACTGCTTCGGCTCCTCTTCACCCATAAACTTTTTGAGCAAATCCTTTTGCGTGTGGTTCATGGATTTCGGCACTTCGACAGCCACCTTGACATAGAGGTCACCCCTGCTTGCGTTTCTCAAATCCTTTATACCGCAGTTCTTGATTTTGAACTCCGTGCCCGACTGTGTTCCGTCGGGAACTTTGAGTTGCTGTACGCCGTAGAGGGTTGGGATTTGCAAAGTGCATCCGAGCGCCGCTTCCGCAAAACTGATAGGAACAGTGACATAGAGGTCTTTGCCACTTCTTGCGAACAACTTGTGCGGTTGGACGCGGATTTCTACGACGAGACTACCCTTTTCTCCGCCGTTGACGCCGCTGTGTCCCTCGCCTTGGTACGTTATGCGTTGCCCGTTGTCGATACCTGCGGGAATGTTGATCTTGACTTCTCTTGACTTCTCGTATCTTCCTTGACCTCCACAGGTCTTGCAAGGATCCGTGATGATTCTGCCCCTGCCCTCACAGTCAGGACATACGCTTTGAGAGGAGAATTGTCCGAAAGGCGTGCGCTGTGTGACGGTCACTCTGCCCGAGCCGTTGCATTTTGTGCAGGTCTTGAACGCCGTACCGTCTTTTGCGCCCGTGCCTTTGCAGTCGGGGCAAGACTCTACTCGTCTGACGTTCACTATGCGCTGTACGCCAAACGCCGCCTCTTCAAAGGATATTGTCGCGGCAGTCAAGATGTCTTGTCCGCGCTGTGGAGCGTTGGCTCTTTGCGAGCGAGAACCGCCTCCGCCGAATCCGCTGAATATCGTGGAGAAGATGTCGTCCATATTGATGCCGAAACCGCCTGCGCCGTCAAAACCGCTGAAACCGCCTGCACCCATTTGAGGACCGTTTTCGTCACCGTAGGCGTCGTATGCCGCCTTCTTTTGCGGATCCGAAAGCACGTCGTAGGCGTGGCTTATTTCCTTAAACTTCTCTTCGGCGTTTTTCTTCTCTTGCTCGCTTGCAGTCGTATACAAATCCGGGTGATACTTCTTTGCGAGTTTCCTGTATGCGGATTTAAGTTCGTCTGCGGACGCGTTCTTGTCTACGCCCAATATTTCGTAATAATTTTTTGCCATAATCAAAATGCCTTTGAGGACACGGGGTGCCCTCAATATTTAATGAGGAATGAGGAATGAGGAGCGATGACTTGCGGATAACTAAAACTTGCCTCCGCGCAGCGGCACCTCAATTCCTAATTCCTATTTCCTAATACCTATTAATTTCGATTAAGCGATGCAGCTTAATCGCTTAGTCGACAGTTCCGTTTGCGCCGTCGCCGTTTCCGCCTTGGAAGTCGTCAGGATTGACTCCTGCCGCCTTTGCCGCTTCCGCCGCCGCTTCAGGGTTTTGTTGATAGAACTTTGTGAAGATCGGGTCGGTAACCTTTGTGAGTTTTTCGACAAGAGCCTTGACTTCTTCCTCTGTCGTTGCCTTCTCCAAGGATTCGCGCGCTTCCTTCGTTGCGTCGGCGACAGCCGTCTTGTCGGCCTCTTCCATCTTCTCGCCGTTCTCGCTCACAAACTTATCGACTGCAAAGATGAGTTGTTCAGCGCCGTTCTTTGCGTCGACGACCGCTCTACGCTTCTTGTCCTCTTCCGCATACTTCTCAGCATCCTTAACAGCCTTGTCGATATCCTCTTCCGTGAGGTTTGAAGATGCCGTGATGGTGATGGATTGAGATTTGTTCGTGCCCTTGTCCATAGCCTTGACTGAGACGATGCCGTTTGCGTCGATGTCAAACGTGACTTCGATTTGCGGGATTCCGCGAGGTGCAGGAGCGATGCCAACGAGTTCAAATCTGCCGAGCGTCTTGTTGTCGCGAGCAAATTGTCTCTCGCCTTGAAGTACGTGAATATCGACTGACGTTTGGTTGTCCGCGGCTGTTGAGAAGACTTGCGACTTGCTTGTCGGGATCGTCGTGTTTCTGTCGATGAGTTTTGTAAACACACCGCCGAGAGTTTCGATACCGAGTGAAAGCGGCGTAACATCCAAGAGGAGCATATCTTTGACTTCGCCCGCAAGGACGCCGCCTTGAATTGCCGCGCCGAGTGCGACGCATTCGTCAGGGTTGATTCCCTTGTACGGATCTTTGC
Source organism: uncultured Eubacteriales bacterium (assembly GCA_900322215.1). Lineage (GTDB taxonomy): Bacteria > Bacillota > Clostridia > Christensenellales > CAG-917 > CAG-475. The sequence goes on from ONYW01000023.1 coordinate 11,089, forward strand.
CTGTGATGCGCTTTACCGAATCATAGACTGCAGGAATACGCGTCGAACCGCCGACCATGATGACCTTTGAAATGTCGCTGTATGAGAGTCCTGCGTCTTTGAGCGCTTGTTGCATTGGACCGACAGTCGCTTTGACAAGGTCCTCGGTGAGAGCGTCGAACTTTGCACGCGTGAGTTCCATATCGAGGTGCATAGGCACACCGTTGTTCATAGAGATAAACGGAAGCGAAATGGATGTCTTTGTCACGCCGGAGAGGTCGATTTTTGCCTTTTCGGAGGCTTCCTTGATTCTTTGCATAGCCATCTTATCGCCGGAGAGGTCGATACCGTGAGACTTCTTGAATTCGGAGACGATATAGTCCATTATGCGCTTATCGAAGTCGTCGCCGCCAAGGCGGTTGTTGCCTGACGTTGCAAGAACTTCAAACACGCCGTCGCCGAGTTCGAGCACTGATACGTCGAACGTACCGCCGCCGAGGTCGAAGATGAGGACCTTTTGGTTTTTATTCTCTTCCTTGTCGATGCCGTATGCGAGTGACGCAGCCGTCGGTTCGTTGATGATACGTTTGACTTCGAGTCCCGCGATCTTGCCTGCGTCCTTCGTTGCTTGACGTTGTGCGTCCGTGAAGTATGCAGGAACCGTAATAACAGCCTCCGTCACTTTCTCGCCGAGATATTTTTCCGCGTCGTTCTTGAGTTTTGTAAGAATCATAGCGGAGATCTCTTGAGGCGTATATTCTTTGTCTTCGATTTTAACTTTATAGTCGCTGCCCATTTCTCTCTTGATAGAGGAAACCGTATGCTCAGGGTTTGCGACCGCTTGACGTTTTGCGATTTCGCCGACGAGTCTTTCACCGTCTTTTGTGAAAGCGACGACGGACGGAGTTGTTCTCATACCTTCCGCGTTTGGGATGACGACTGCTTCGCCGCCTTCCATAACTGCCACACATGAGTTTGTAGTACCAAGGTCAATACCGATGATTTTTCCCATAATATATTCTCCTTTTCCCTGTCGGGAAGAAAATTATTTACTAATTTATTTGTTGTTTATAGCACAACCGCTTGTTTATCTATATATTTTTGCTACATAAAGTCTTTATTGAATGAGGAGTGCGGAGTGATGAATTGCGGATAACTACAACTCGCCACCGCGCAGCGGCACCTCAATTCCTAATTCTCATTTCCTATTTCAAATACCCTACTTTCACATTCGCAGGACGCAGGAGTTTGCCTTTTAGTATATAGCCCTTTTGCAACACCGCGATGACTTTGCCGTCCATCTCCTCCGACTTTTCACGCTCCACGGCATTCATAACCTTTGCGTCGAAGTCCTTGCCCTCGGCATCGACTTCTTCAAGTCCGAAGCCTTTGAGCGCATTTAGGATTTGCGTCTCCATCATATTGAAGCCTGTGAGTGCCGCCTCGTCGGTCAGATATTTGCGAGCGAGGTCGCAGTTGTCAAGGACTGTCAGCATTTTTTCTATGACTGCGGACTGCCCGAGTTGCTTGCTGTCTTCGTGAATTTGCGCGTTGCGCTTTCTATAGTTGTCGAAGTCAGCCTGCAAACGCTGAGCGACCGTTCTGCACTCGTTTGCCTCGTGAATAGCCTTGCCGACTCTCGTTTCAAGCGCGGCGATGTACTCTTCGTCCGACATAGACTCTCTATCTATGTCGAGGTCTTCGAGGCTTTCAGCCTTTGTTGCTTGCCGTGAGTTTTCACTCATAGCGTCGGTGTCGTCAGTTTCAACGGTGATTCTCTCGCCGTCTACCGCCGAATCCTTTTCGACGTTCGACCTAAATTCGGCATCTTGTTCAAATTGTTTCTTTTTGTCTTTCATGATCATTCCTTATCTTCGTCAGCCGGATTCAATGACTTCTTGTCAGAGAGTACGGTTGAGAACATTTTCTTGATATAATCGAGCACGCTGATGACCTTTTTGTAGTCCATACGTTCAGGACCTATGACGCCCGCTTTGCCCTGCACCTCGTCACCGACCTTGTATGCCGCGGTGATGATAGCGCATTTGTCAACGCCGCTGTCTTCCTTGCCTATACGGACGGTGAACTCTATCGAGTTGTCCTCGCTCAAAATGATTTCGCTGACCGCGTCCTTGTCGCTGATGACGGAGAGGAACTGCTTTGCGTCGTCGATATTTTGATATTCCGGGTAGTCGAGCATCTTGAGTGCGCCCTCGACGAAGACGTTGTCCGTGCTGTGCTTAGAGATGTACATCCTGAGTATTGTCAGCACCTCGTCGAATATGTCCTTAAAGCCCTTGATTTCCGCGTCGATTTCCGATATATCGAAGTTCTTTATATCGTCTATCGTCTTTCCGCCGAACACCTTATTGAGAAGCCTCGACGCCATCTCGATATATTCAGGCTTTACGTCTTCCTGCACGTCTATCGCCTTGTCCGCTATCATGCCCTTGTCGGTCACGATGAGGACGACCGCTTTGCCGCGCTTGAGAGGTATGAGTTTTATCTCATCGATCTCCACCCTGCCGTCTCCGCTTTGGTCTACGACGAACGAGGTGTAGTTGGTGACGTCGCTGATGATCTTCGCCGCTTCCTTTGACAAATCCTCTATGTGTCCGAGACGATTGAAGAAGTTGTCGCAGATGAACGCCGTCTCTTGGTCGGTCAGCATATTGCTTGTTCCATCCAAGCCGTCCACATAGAATTTGTAGGCGTCCTTGAGAGGTATACGACCTGCGGACGTGTGCGGTTGCTCGATAAAACCGAGCGCCTCCAAGGCGGAGAGTTCCGCACGTATCGTCGCCGAACTGACCTCAGGCAAATATTTCGACTGTATGTCCGCGCTGGATACGGGCTGACCTGTGGAGATATAGAGGTCCACAAGCGCATGAAGTATTTTCTTTTTTCTATCGGAAAGTTCCTTGCTCATATTCTCACCACTCGAGCACACCGTGTGCTCATTGTCACCGACCTGCGACTGCGAATACGTTTGCTTGTTTGAGATTTAGCACTCAAACCCTTTGACTGCTAACAGTATATTCTTATCTTTGCCAAAAGTCAATGCTTTTAGACAAAAAATTTTGAATTTTTTTAAGGATTTTATTATGGAATATAATATACAAATTAAATAGACTAAAAAAAATATAATCCCTATAATGCAATTATCTATTCACGACCTTCAAAATCGCGAGCCTTGCGCACAGCCAAGCGAGAGATTGCGCGGAATACTGGTTTGAGTCTTTATGTTCTTGTGCGGTTCAGCGGCAATCTATCGCGCGGAGAACGAAAAAATCGCGCATATCATGCTGAGCGTGCCACACCGGCAGGCGCACAAATATACGCGATTCAGTTTTGTGGGGGCCCCTATAATAATCAGCAGGTCTAGACGGTCACAGTCCGCTCATTCTTTTTGCATTGTTCAGCCTGTTGTGCAAGTCCAAAGTCTGACTATACAAAAAACAACACGCGTGCTTGCACGCGCCCAAGCGAGAGATTGCGCGGAATACTGGTTTGAGTCATTATGTTCTCGTGCGGTTCAGCGGCAATCTATCGCGCGGAGAACGAAAAAATCGCGCATATCATGCTGAGCGTGCCACACTGGCAGGCGCACAAATATACGCGATTTTTGAGTGGCACTGTACGCAACATCGAATACAATTTGCGTACCCCCTCTTTACTCCTATGACATCGTACCCTTGGAATCTTTTGCGTACCCCTATTTCCGAACGATAAATAGGAATTTATCAGTATTACAACCTCTTTATCTCATTGGCAATCACAGCCACAGCTTTTCCTTTGGTATCAATTTTAATAGTACCCAATGCTTGATACATAGGTATTCTTGCTATGCTTCTCTCAATTACATCTTCAGAACGAATACTTTTTTCTACATCCGCGGACAATCTTTCACTCAGAGTATTTTCATCGGCTATCAGAGAGACGCATTTCACCTCACAGTTCTGTGTATCCAGCTTCTCAAGTATGGAATCGATAATTCTCTGCTCGTGCATCACCCAACAAAAAATAATATTCTCGTATGCAGAACATTTCAGAAAATTATTGAGTAAGTAACAAATATTATTCGTCACCATTGCTTTTGTTTCATCGGTTACTTGGAACGGATTTGCATCCCAACACCAATCTCCGTCAAGAAATACACTATTCGGTAAATCCTGTTTGAGCTGTTGGCACACAGTTGTTTTTCCAACTCCCATAGTGCCACCAATCATATATAAAGTTTTCATCATTCGCACCTACAAATTCTTATTTATCAGTCAATTTTAACCATATAAATTATATCAAAAAATAATTAAAATGTCCATTAATACGAGACAACAGAAAAGGCTCCACTTTCGTTGGGTAGGAGTCTCACCTCATTAACTGCCATAATCTGCGTACAGCTCCACAAAATATTCAGTTTTGTGGGGGCCCCTATAATAATCAGCAGGTCTAGACGGTTCACAGTCCGCTCATTCTTTTTGCATTGTTCAGCCTGTTGTGCAAGTCCAAAGTCTGACTATACAAAAAACAACACGTGTGCTTGCACGCGCCCAAGCGAGAGATTGCGCGGAATACTGGTTTGAGTCATTATGTTCTCGTGCAGTTCAGCGGCAATCTATCGCGCGGAGGGCGAGAAAAAGCGTACAATCATTAGTCGCGCTTTTACAAAAAATAAAAAGCGCACAAATTGTACGCTTTTTGGAGCTAGTGGCCGGATTCGGACCGGCGACCTGCTGATTACGAATCAGCTGCTCTACCTGCTGAGCCACACTAGCAATTTTTGACTGCTTGATGATTATATCAAAGGTTTTTAGAAAAATCAATGATTTTTTGATATCTTTTTTATTGAATATTCAAAATTAAAGGCACCCAAACAAATAGGTGCCTCAATTTCATACAAAATGCTTATGACGATTAGAAATTCTCGATGTTGTTCGCAACTTCTTTTTGCGCCACGTTCATGTCGCTGGCTTGTTCGGCTTCGACGAGTTCCGTTTCGGTGACGGGAGTTTCATTCTCCTCCGCGCTCTCGGGAGCGTCAACGCTCTCGCTGCCTTCGGAAGCTGATTTTGCATTCTTCTTTGCAAGGCGTGGGAAGAGCGCAAAGAAGTGAGAACCGCGGCAAACGAAAATTTCCATCGAAATAATCATGCAAAGGAATCCTATAGTTCCGCCAAAGGTGACGTCGCTCATATAGTGCGCGCCTGCTACGATACGAGCGATAGCGACGAGCATCGTGATGACGATAGGACAAGCATAGCAAAGGACTTTTGCGAGTTTTTCGCGCTTAAACTTGATTGCGTACGGGAGCATAATGAGCGCATAGGACGTTGCCGCCGCACAGGTATGCCCCGACGGGAAGGACTGGAATGCGTCCTTTGCACCCGGCCATTTTGCCGTGAAGAGAGCGATGATCTCTTTTGACGGTTGACCGTTTGCCTTGAACCACGGCGTATAGCCGGACACCAAGCCGTCTTCTATAAGTTGACTGCCGACAGTAGAATTGATCGCTCTGAATCTCATTCTGCCGATCGGCTTTTTGATGATCATGATGAGGAGGTTTGCGACAGCCGCCGCAACGATAGCCGCAAGCACGAACCAGCCGAGTTTTTTGAGGTTTTCAGCTGAAATCCCCTTGAACGCAAACACGGTGAGCGCGCCGATGACGAGGGCTGTAAGCACCTCGACAAGTCTCACGCCGAACGCATGACGGAATTCATATATTGCCGCGACGGTGGCTTCGGCGTCGGCAGGATTTGAGATCTTGCTGCTCGCCTGATTTGCCGCATGCTCAAAAAGATACCCTACTATGTCCTTTGCAAAGAACCACCAGGCAACGACAATAAGCACTGCGGACACGACCGCACCGACGATTCCGAGCGCCTTCTTCGGTACGACTTTCAAGCAGAACCAAAAGAGGATGCCCATAAGGAGCGCGGCAACGATGTAGATAGGCGACGTGCCAAAGACTTCACCCACAACTGCAAAGAAGCCGTGCGAGATATATTCGCCCTCGTCAAGAGAGCCTTTCGTCAAAATCTTGCTGATTTGGAAATCGCAAAAGGACGCGACGAGGATGAGAGCGACAAACACAAGGACAAACAGGCATACGCCGATGATAGTCGCTTGTTTGGTGTTCAAAGATTTCATAACAGTCTCCCAAAAGGCACGCGCGACGCGTGCCAAAATAGATTTGATATATATTATTTTACCACAAAATAACATTTTTTCAATACCAAACGCAAAAATTGACAAGTTTTTGACGATTTTCAAAACAGGTATTCTAACACTATGTTTTTCACCGCCTGAAAATCAGCATAAAAAGTGACAAATCTTTGCGTCGGACAAAGAATCTTCACAAAATTTTGTTGTAAGCGGTTGAGTTTTCCTTGATATTGTCAAATATAAATGCCGTTAGATAGCCTGTTTTGCGATATTTCAATATTTTTTAAAATTGGGTATTGCATTATCTCTTTCGCTCTGCTATAATAAGCGTAGAAGAAACAAAGTTTCCTGCTACGTTCGTGATAGTGGTCTATTCGAGCCACAACAATCATACGGGATTGCGGGTCCGATTTCACGGCAATGTCAGGCCTCATCATATCAGTGGAAGACAGATACCGTGCGGCAGCATTTTACCCACCTGCTATACACAGCGGGTTCCCAAAAGGTCACTACACGGCGATGTGGGAATTGAAAAAGCACTCGGCATCGAGTGCTTTTTACATTTTGTTTGCTTGATATAATATATAATTTGCAAAAACGTACGGCAATAAAAGCAAATTCTCAATGCTCACGTCGTTCAGCCTCGGAATAACAAAACTGTTTTTTACTTAATCTTTTTCTTTCTTCCGCTTGCCATTCCCTTTGACGCTATCGCATAGTTTCGCGACACGTCTATGAGCGACATGACAAAGTCGTCGTCTACACTGTCGTCAAGCACTATGCTTGCCCAACTGTCCCTGTGCATGTGGTAGGCGGGATATATGCCAGTGATTTGCATGAGTTCGGAGTGCCTCGACTCGTCGATTTTGAGATTGAGGACGTCTATCTCTCGCTTATCGTCGTTTTTGAAAAGTTTCCCCGCGGGGATAGCCATGACAAGTCCATACCACTTTCTATTGACGGGATAGCGGAACACCCCTGCCGTCTCGAGTTTTTCAAATGGAAAATCCGGATCTTCGCCGTACTTTGCTTTGATGAGCGCAGTCAGCCTGTTTGCCTGATTCGATTTGAAAGTGACCTTAAAGAAGCACTTGTCCGCAATCTCTTGAAGTTTCTCCCTGTATGCCTCTTTCACGTCGGCGACAAATGCGCCCTCGTAGCCCTCGACGTTGATGGCAAAATACTCCTCGTCAAGTGCCTTTTCTATCACCTTTGAGTCCACGCAACCGTCTTCGTGCACAGTCACCATGCCCTCAAATTCGCCACTTAAAAAATCAAATGTATACGTATAAACATCGTTTTCGTGCAAAAATCCAAACTTCAACAACTTTTCAAAGTTAGGTCTTTTCCTTGCAAAAACATCGTCTACTATCTTCATTTCTCGCCCCATATATAATGCTGAATATATTGTATCACATATTATTTCGTTTGTCACCGCATGACATAGATGTCAAAATTTTTCTTGCAATGAACAAGGAATTAGCCTGTTTTATAATAAAATTTTTGTCTTGCAACAAAAAATCACTTGCAAATGACAAAATTTTATGATATTATTCAAAAGCTAACGCAAATGGTATTCTATATGCCCTCATGGTCAAGCGGTCAAGACGTCGCCCTCTCACGGCGGAATCTAGGGTTCGATTCCCTATGGGGGTACCATTCATAGACAACACCACTCTTTTTGAGTGGTGTTGTTTTGTTTCGTGGCGGGTGATAAGTGTTTGCAAGAAATCAGCCGACACGAAACAAATGACATAGCGCGCCAAAGGCGTGGGATGGCTGTGAATGGTACTCTTGCCCACCGCAGGGTACGGGAAGCGCCTCAACGGCGCATAGGGGTACACAAGCGCACCGCAGGGTACGGGGAGCACTTGCTTGCAAGTGCATTCCATATCTCAAAAGTGCCTTTATTATTGTTTTGGTTGCTCTCACTGACTTAGTTGTTTAACCCTAAATAAAGTTCTCCCATCTCCTTCGTATGGTTCTTCCCACCGCGCCTATCTGTATACCCGCTCCGGGAAGCACCGTCGGTGCCCTCAATGGTATCGTTCCCTCATTGTGTCACGCCTCTTTGGGCGAAAAAGAACGGAGCTTCGCCGTCGAGGCGTACTGCATATCAGTCGGGACACGCTCACAGGGACTCCGCCTTGCGGAGTCAGCCGGCAAGAGCTACGCTGTGCCGTCTCACATTCCGTCTTCGAATGAGTGAGTTGTTTGACCTGCCGCGCTTTGAACAGGCTAACAAAAAAACTATTCTTCCTCAATTCCTCATTCCTAATTCCTCTTTCCACAAAAGAATACAAATTTTTTGTTTTGTGTATTGAATTTGGTTTTCTAATAAGTTATAATACAGGTGTAAATTATCGTGCGCGGTATATACGCGCGCAGGGGGAAAAGTTATGACAAATATAAGATCCAAACGATTTGTCGCAGTTTTTGCAACTATTCTTTGCGTCGTGCTTGTCGCGACCTTTGCTCTTACTCTCACGGACGGCGTATCCGTTGCGGAGAGCGAAAGCCTTGTAGCGGACAGTTCGCTCGTCATAGGGCACGTGAGCGATATTCACTACTTCCCGCTTGAATACTGCTATAGAAACGTAGACGCTCCCGACTATGAGGAGAGCGACTTTTTCTATTCTCTCACAGGCGATACGAAACTCGTTTTGGAGAGCGGAATGGCACTCAACAAGGCGATACACGAGATTATTGAGGACGCAAGAGCCGGCAAGGCACCGCACTACCTTATAGCCTCGGGCGACCTCTCCAAAAACGGCGAGAGAGTGTCTCTTATAGACCTTGCAAACGCACTCCGCTACCTGCAAAACAGGGTGCGTGCGGTGTCGGGATATGAGGATTTCCAAGTGTTCGCCACGACAGGCAACCACGACCTGTACAACCCGGACGGCGCGATATACTCGCAGGAAGACGGAAAATCGATGCTCACCGACGTCGTCTCCGCGATGCAATTCGCTTTGATATTTGCAGGCCTCGGATATCCGGACGCAAACCTTACCGGCGCGGATGGAGCCATCAAATTGACGGATTATGTAAAAGACGAAACCTATTGGTATTCCTCGTTCACGAGCGGTTATCAAGCGTCGACCAACAGCACGTCGGTTGAAATTCACTATTATTCAGACAAACTCGAAGAAATCGCACACACGGCGGACGCAAGCGAGCGTCTTGCCAAATACTACACGCTCGGCGACGAAATCAACGTCCTTTCATTCTCTGCGGAAGTTTTGACGGAAGCAAACAAGGGTTACTCCTTCCTCGTCATCGATTCAAGCGACAGAACCGTTGAAGAAGTTGGAACGATTGTCGCGCTCGGCGAAAAAGAATACACGTCCGAAAGCTTCTCGGCAAGCAATTACGTCTATCTTGAAAATGCGGACGGTTCAATCAACACTTCAAGAAAACTCACCAAAGCCTCCGACAACGAAGAAATCAGCAATGCATTCGACACAAACAAACACGTTTACAGAGCGACCTACTACGAACATATCACAGGCGGACGCGTGACAACTGACTGTCTCGACTGGATGCAGGCATACTCGGAGACGCAAAAGGGCGACAAGACCACGCTTGGCGAGGAGACTATCGTCACCGTATTCCATCAAAACGCCCTACCGCACTGGGAGCAAGAGGACGAAATCCTCAAAGACTTCACCGTCTACAACTGGGAGTACACGGCAAAGCGTTTGCTCTCTATGGGTTCGAGATACGTTCTCACAGGTCACATGCACGCCTCCGACGTCATGAGTTATACGGACGCGGAAGGCAGGACGCTCTATGACTATGAAACGGGCTCGATGATAAGTTATGCCTCCCCGCGCAGATATATAAACCTCGAGCGCAAGAGCGCGAACGGCAAACTTGCCGAGATCGCGACGTCGAGAGTCTATACGCTCGACAACCTCAAGGAGATCGCGTCCAAGCACATAGCAAGCGACCCGCATTGGAATCAAGAGGCATACGATTCCGCCACGACGCTTGACGAAAAACTCGCGTCCAACCCCGACTTCGAGATGTACGTGAGAAGATACGATATGCTCTCAGTCGAGTCATACGACGATTATACGACGATAGACATCTACTCTCGCCTGCTCGACCGTGCGCTGAATCACTTTATCAGCGAGCGCATGATAGACAACCTCAAAGGAACTCTCAAAAATATGCTTGTCGGCGACGACTCGATCTTAGCGGACATAATAAAGGGTATCAACCTCAAACCGTTCGGACCTATCATCTACAACATTGCGGACTACCTGCTTGACGAGATCATATACGGGCTCTACGACGGCGGTTATCCGTTTGACGGAAACACTTATGCAAACGCTATCGACTATGTCGGCGCGATCGTGCAAAAGTTTGTCTCCACAGGGTTCGGCGACGAGACGCTTGCCTCGGCAATAAACCCTGCCAACAAAGGAAAGATGACGATAAAAGACATCGTCACCTGCATATCCACGGCGCACGCGCAAGGCACGGAAGTAAAACTCTGCCTGACCGACGAAGAATTGCAAGCCGAATACGCCTATATCGACGCGCACTTTGAAGATACCGACTGCACGGGCATGACGGACGCTGACAAATTGCAAGCGTTCAAACAGCCTGTCGACAGGACTTACAGAAAGCGTATGACGGCGGCGATCAAGGACTTGCACGAGTTCACAAAGAGCGGAAAACTCGTAGAACTTTTGTTGGACAGTTTGCTGAAACCGCTATATTATGATGACAATTCGTTACTTAAAACCCTGATTTTGCACAAATTCGACTTTTCAAAGGCGGTGGATCTGCCAAAGCGCAGCAACCCGTCCGAAGTGTATTTGACGGAGAGCGAATATGAAAAATTCGAGGCGCTTTGCACTCTCCTCAACACGCTCGCGCCGTCCATCATCAACCAAATGTTCGGCACTGCGATACCGACAGGTCAAGATTTCATTCAAGCGGACAACATCGTGCTTGACACTCTCATCACGACTCTTATGCCCGCACTAAAGCAAATAGCGGCAAGCCTCATCGGATTCAACATCACGGGCGACACCTTCACCGAGGCGGTAGATACCGCGCTTGACGGCTATTTGACCGAAAGTTTCTACGTCGGTCTCGGCGGTATTGCGGACGCTATCATCGTGGCGTACGCAACTGACGTCTACCCTGACGTCACGGATATGACGGACATCTCCCTGCCGTTTGTCGCACAGCCTTTCAAAGACTTCAAATATGCGGGCGAGCAAGTGACCTACGTGTCATCAAAAGTCTCCGACCTCTATTCGAGCGTACAGTCTTCCGTCAACCCTGCGACGCAGGCAAACGGCAGAGTTCCGTCGCACGTCACGAGCGCGTTTGACACAAACGAACCGACTTCTTCCTACACTGTCAAATTCTACACAGCGGAAGATGTGTTTGCCACCTTCAAACTTCAAACGCCGGACGGCACGTGGCACAGCGTGGAAACGGAGCAAGAGTATATGCTCGGCGACGAGTGCGTGACGCATGCGGAATTCGGCGGCATCGAAGTCGAGATGACAACGCGCACGAAACCGCAATATATTCCTCTCATCGACCTCGGACTCGCCTGCCTCACGCACGGCGAAGTGGACTATGAGGACGAGGACGGAAACGACGTGCCGTATATCTTCCCCGAGCGCGACGCCGCACCGAAGGCGAGCATAATCTATTGGAACGAAACGACGGTCAAAATCAAGGGGCTTTCGGCGGACACGACCTACCTCTACGACCTCGTAGGCAACTACAAAACAGCCGCAGGCACGACCCTCGACTTCTCCCTCAAAGAGTATTCAAAAGCCAACGAGGGCTTTACTCTCCGCACCGCAAAGGGCAAGGAACAAACTTCGTTCGAGTTTCTCGCTATCGCGGACATTCAAGGCATGATAAGCGGAATGTACACGGACAGTTTCAAGGCGGTTGAAGCACTCATGCGCGACGAGCGTACGAAGAATTTCGACTTTGTCATCAACGCGGGCGATATGGTGGACAACGGCAAAAACTTTGCTCAATGGGGCTATGCGCTCGACACCTACCAGCCGCTCTTTGCCAACTACTCGCAGATCTTCTGCGCGGGCAACCACGAGGGCAACACATACGGCATGACAAACTTCTTCAACTACGCCACGCCGACCGACGAGGGCGGCAATTCGCTAATCCACGACGTGCTCGGCGGTGTGTACTTCTCGTTCGACTATGCAAACGCGCACTTCGTCGTGCTCAACACGAACGACGCGGACACAAAAGGTCTTGGCGAAACGCAACTCGAATGGCTGAAAAATGACCTATCCTCCACCACACAAAAGTGGAAGTTCGTCCTCATGCACAAGAGCATTTTCAGCGGCGGTTCGCACTCGTATGACGGCGAAGTCGTGGCAATGCGCGAGCAACTCGTTCCGCTCTTTGCGGAGAACGGCGTAAACATCGTCTTTGGCGGTCACGACCACACCTACACGTCCACCCTCCTCATCGACAAGGACGGACATACGACGGACAAATCCGACCTCAAAGGCTTGCAATATACGGGAGACGGTGTGCTGTATATCACCCTCGGCACGATGGGAACAAAATATTATGAATACGGCACGAACGACGCAGTCACCCCTCGCCTCGACGAGGACAAGAGCATTCTCCACACTCTCGACAGTCAAACGTTTGGCAAAGTCAAGGTGGACGGCGACAAGATAGAGTTTGCGTCCTACTACTACGACCGCACGACGGACAGCATAAAAGTCGTCGGCGAGTCCGCGCTTGTGGACCACCCTGTTCTTGACCGCACGATAGCCATCACCCTCATCGTCGTCATCCCGACAGTCGTCGTTGTCGCAGGCGTTGCGATAGCGCTTGTGATTCTCAAAACGCGCGGCATCCTCGGCAAAAAATAAGAACATTGCGATTTGACTCAAAGCACCCCGCTTGAGGTGTATTTCGTAGGGAATTAAAGAACAACAATTTTTTGATACGAAATACACCAACGGGACGTCGTAAAAAAGACTTGATGTTTTCAAGTCTTTTTTAATACTCTCTTTTCATCTATTTATTTTGTTTTAATTGATTTAATTCCTTAGACAATTTATCCAGCATTTCATTGGCATCTAGTATTGTTTTGATGACAATCATATTGGAAAGTGCGCAAAACAATTGAAGGCAATCTTTTTGACTAATTTCTCTTGTAAAAAGTCCGTGCATAATTCTATTTCTATTGATAATCTCGGGTTCGTTTGTTCTATCAAGAGAAACGCTGAAATAGTGATTTTTCGCTAAATCATTAAACTGTCTTACTATGTTAATGTAATATTCAATTCTAATGCTATACACTTGGTTTACATTCTTGATTTTTTCTTTTACAACATCAAGGTTATCTTTAATCCTATAAAAACTGTCTTCATTGAAGTTTGTAATGTATTGATGGTAGGACTCAATTATAGGAAAAAGAGAAACAACACAAGAATAATAGCATTGGTTCTTATAGTTTATAATCGCTTGCTTGAAGTATCTATCAATCCTTGAATTAGGTTCACCGATTGAAAAGTTAAACAGATCATCAAACATACGATCGAAGTTCCTAATATACAATTCCTCGGTTGTAACATTCACGTTGCCGGAAGTCGTAATTCGACTATTAATAAACGCTTGCGGAAACATCCAACCTTGCCTTCTCATTTCTTCCTTTTGATAATCAGGAAAACTTGGCATTTCTGATACTAAAGCATCGTCAAAGTATTTCTTCAGTACAAGCCAATAATAAAAATGCACGTTACTCAAATAGTTTCTCTTGGCTGTTATGTATTCACATCGGAATTCATCTTGACTTTGATTATAGTCTCGTTCTATTTGGGCTAACACCTCTTTGTCCGCCGTAAGCTTTTTTTCTAGAGCTATTATATTTTCTACTTCACCTGCCACATATACAGGTTTCATTTTGTAAATAGTGATTTCTCTCATGTTAATACTAAAAAATTATATAATTCCCATCATCATATTGTAGTGCTCAATTTGATGTGTTTTTTCAAAAATCTTTTTAAAGATATCTTTATAATTCTCAACCATATCCTTGTCAATGCTTAAATGAAAATCATCATTAATCGTATGCGAGCCTGTATTAATATAAGGCAATAGCGTTTTACAAATAAGTTTGTCTTGCCCTTCAAATTCATCTATTAGTTTAGAGTAATCCTTGTGGCCAATAATGTTAAAATAGTGTTCTAATATCCTTCTCATTGTATTGCATATTAGAGAACTATCTGTTGTTGGATCTTTGTATTCTTGCCAAAGTAATTCATACGAAGATTTAATTTGGTTTTCATCATATCCAGTTATGGTGGTTATTTCGTTACTTTTTCTTAATACCCAAAAATGTTCTTTAGTCTTGCAAATATTATTGCGTCTGTCTTTAAAGCAGACTTCTTGATGAAAATATATGTTATGCGTTAGAATAAAAATCTGTTCGATATTAGAACCATTCAAACATTTTGCAATCAGATCTCTAACAAGGTAACTAACAATGAATAAAATATTGCTGTCTAAACTTGAAATAGGATCGTCTATAATAAGAATCTTATTCTTTACAGATGAATCTTTATCTAACGAACCTTTTACAAGTTGGTAAAAGTATAAAAAAGTAATGAATCTATGTTCTCCTTCGCTTAACGTTTCCTTAACTTCACTTCCATCTGCACGAATTAGTCTGTATGAAACATCGTCCTTTTTTTCTATTTTAAAACCGTTGAAGCCGAATCCTTTTAACAAATTATTGATTTCATCTATAGCATTATCAATGCTAACGATATTTGCTCTTTTATCAACAATTTCTGAAATGCAGGCATTTTTTTCATCCTCTTTGAGTTTTTTATATCCAAGCAAATTAAGCATACCTTTATTTTTACCATCTAAAGACTTTTTGTAATCTTTTATGACCGTTGCAAGCTGATTGTTTGCGATATAATCCCAAAGTGTAGTAGAAAAATCTTTTCGTGCCTTGGTTATGTTCTTTGCCAATGTATTATTATCATTAATTTGTTTGTTAAAAGCATTGATTTCCGTACTAATGATGTTGATAATAAGTGTTGTATCCTCTAAAACACATGGTGTTGCAGGGTTTTGTAACTTATTTGTTATTGACGAAAGATTCTTGTTAATGGTTTCCAATAAATCATTTTTATGACTGAAAAGATTAATTCCATTAATAAAGGGGATATCATTTAACACATTTTGCAAATTATCAAAGAACTCAATCGTATCGTTTTTCCTCTGCTCATAATTGCTATTTAATTGTTTTAACAATTCAATTGATTGAGTATATGTTTCATTAAAAATGTTATTCAATTCCTCAATGGTTGGCGCAGGAATCTTTTGTTGACAAAATGGACAAACTTTGTCATCCGATAAATAATTAATCCCTTGACTAACCCAATTGATGTTCCCAAGTTTCTCAATAAATTTGGAGAAAATGGAATCAGAACTATTCACGATTCTTTCTGATAGAATAGGATCTGTTTCTAATTCTTTAAAATTAATACAAAAATTCGCTATTTCTGCGTACTCTATAACTTCTTTTTGAAATAATTGGTTATATGTAGTTTTCAGCTCATCAAGCGTGGTATTGCATTGATTTCCATTATAGGAATCCTTACATTTCTGCGCAAATACCTTCATGGAACCCCTATAACCTTTTAGTGCTTCGGGGAATACAGATCCAACCTGTTTTTCAACATTCCAACAATTTTGTTCATATTCAAACAATAAGTTATTTATCTCTATTTGAAGGGCGTCAATTGAATTTTGGTATTTTAGAATATCATTTTCCATCTCATGTTTTTCTTTTTCTTTTTCTTCAATAAAAGTTAGGGCTTCAACAGCAGATTCGCCTATTGTAAATATCCCTTGGATTGCATTTTTATCCCGAAAATTCGATTCAACAAAAGATTTATTATAAACTAATACTTCGCTATCGGAATCGTTAACTAAACATCCATTGGTAAGATTATTTTTGTCGTCTAGAAAACTGGAAATAGTTGTTTTCCCGGAACCGTTGCCGCCAAAGATATAGTTAATTTGGTATGGTTCAAACTCCATACTTTTGATGGTGGCCTTATTGGCTATTTTTATTGTTTTTATCATTGGTCAATCCTTTTCAGTTGTTGTTTTAGTTCTTGGTCATACCACAAATTGGGTGCAACAATGGATTTAAATGCAGTTTCAAATATGCCATACAAATGCGAATATGTCAGGCGTTTTTCAATAATATTTTTAATTTCTTCAGTATTGCAAGGTATTATTTTCATTCCTTCGATACATCTTTCGCCATCATTTGAATAATAGGGGCTATTCTTGCGGCTACGGAAATCAGCGACGACATTAACATGAAGGAAGGTGGTAGCAAATAAACAATAGGCTTCTTCGTTGTGCGACAATAGATAGTCACCCAAATGACGAGATACAGGTTCCATTTCCATACGGCGTTGATTGGTGCTATTTGCTAAGGTCGCCTCTATTAGCAAAGTGTGCGCAGGGTAGAACTCTGTTGCTTCGTAGTGATATGTAATGTCTTCATGCCCGCCGGCGGCGTGCGTTATTGGAAGAAGATCAGCATCCAATGACAAATTCATATATTCCAATACTTTCCCTTGCCGCCTGGATACTTTATACCAAATAATAGCAAGGATGTACTCAAAAATGGTCGGGATATCTGCATTGTTGGTAACATCTGAACGAATCTCGTCATCGGCACGCTTTTCAAACTTGGTCAGTAGACTAATTAGTACATCATCCGAGAAACGTTCATCAATCATCTTATTAAAACGTTGATAACGTTCTTGATCTACATAATTTTGAATGTCAAATAAATTACGGACTTGTACACCATACAATTCTTCTGCTTTACTGAATATCTGTGCTTGAGTAACATCAAAGACTTTGTTTATTTCGGAAAGTGAACAATTTTGGTGTAATTTGTTTGAAGACGCAAATGCGATTTCAAGCAAATCGTTTTTAATAATACTAAAATAGCAACTCGGAATAATATCGAGCTTGACTTTATTATCTTGGAATAGAACAGTATCAGTGGTCTTGAAATATCGCCGATTTAAATCAAAATAATCGTCGAGCAGGCTTTTGGCTTTGAACAAATGAAGAAGATTGAAGAATTCTTCTTTAAATGCGACGTCATCATTTATCTCGAATATTTTGCGGTTGGTATGAACTGTTCTCACGCCGTTTTTTTGAATGCGACTCTTTGAAACGGTGTTGAACAAATAAAATTTCCAAGATAATCTTGGCTTACCCGACAGTTTATTGGCCGCATCAAATAGTTTTAATGCCGATGGGGTGTCTTGATGGGCTTTGAAAAGCAATAATGCATTATACAAGTTCAGATAGGCAATATCGTACTCTCTGCTTTTTCGATTCATGCCTATTTCCATCATTAAATATTCATCAACCGTTGGCGCACTAAGAAACATCGCCTTAGCCTCTTGATAGTTCGGCATATCCAAGATAACGGATAGGATTGCATCATTTATTGATTCTTTCCCGGCGCGGATGTCCCGTATGTTTGCTATTATCTGTTTCATTTTTGCCTTGTCTGTCGCGAGAGGAAGCAAATATGCAAATTCGTCTTTACTAAGCTCGCCAAACTCTGACAGCAAATAAGCAAGTATGAGGTATGGACGAATAACAGAATCTTCAAACGGAATAGATGTTTTTAATAACTGTTTGAAGTATACAAAACTATCGGCAGGGATCTGCAAAATGTTGTTTTTGTCAAACTTCCCACATTCAGCAATAGACAATAAGGCTTGTCCGGCAGGAGTGAGACGTCTTTCATCGGTAATAAGCCCTATATCGACCAATCCGGAAGTTTTTTCACGCGCGTCCTTATCTTTTCTCGGAGCATCTTTATCCTCAATGAAACCTTTTCCCTTAATAAAATTATAGTATTGAGTTTGCAATGTGCTGTTGGAGGTCCAATTGGCGGAACCGTTTGCAGGCAACGCCCAAAACTCATTAAGGAGTTTTAATTGCTCCTCAATTTTCCTATTGAATTCTACCATTCGGAAACTTGTCGTACCAAGTGACCAACAATAACTTTTGTACGCTGGCATATTTTTCTCCTTAATAATTTACAATCAACACCTCTTCTGCTTTAGAGGTTTTATCTTTGGTTTGGTAATTGGAATTTGAGTAGTTGTAATCTAAATAAATCACTCTATATTTATCTATATTACTGTTTATCCAATCAAGCAAGATCCTATTTTCTTTGCCTTTTGAATGTAAGACATTGGATAATGCAAAACGAATTCCTCTTTCATGAAGGGAGTCAAGGTATTTCAGTAACTCTTTTTCGAGATTTTCGTTCCATCCGTCTTGCTCATTATAGGTCGCGCAAGTAATCAGATACGGAGGGTCTGCATATACAAAGGTTTTATCGTTCCAATCACAATTGGAAAGTTCTCGAAAATCATAACTTTCAAAGGTATAATCACCGCTTTTTAATCTATCAATGAATGAAGAAAGCTTTTCCCTCATCTTTTTATTAAAATCGCGCTTTCCGGCGGGCAAATTGAATTCGCCTTTGGAATTAAAACGGATTTGATTATTAAAGGAATAAATCACCAAAACATAAAGCATTACATAATAATAGTAATCTTGGTTTGTATGATGATTGAAATCATCGCGCAATCGTTTGAATCCTTCGGTATTGTATTTAGACAAACCGTCGGCACTGTTGCATCCATAATATTCATATCCAAAAGTATCCGAATCGGACAAATTATATTTTTTTATAATCGAATCAATCAATTCAAACGTAGATTTTTTATCGAGATTCTTAAAGGTGCCAAACATATACCTCAACAAAGAATTGTTATCATTAAAAACTACTTTGTTGCATGGAACATTAATGCCAACATTGCCGCCGCCACAGAATAAATCAATGAATAAATCGATATCCTGAGGGAAATGTGGTAGTATTTGAGGCAATAATTTGAATTTGCCTCCAGTATAGTTCAGAGGAGACTGAATCAATTCTTTTTGTTTGTAATCATAACACTCGCAGAGGAAAAGCCGCTCTTCATTCCCTGTAATATTTGACTTGCCTGCACTAAAAGCTCTATACTCTTCTGAAAAAACTTTAACACGACCTTTCCGAGAAAGGATGCGCATTATATCTTCATCTGAAATTTTGGCATTAGAGCGCCCATTGCCTTTTTCTGCCATGTTGTTGTAAGACAGTAAAATGTACTTTGCTTTTATGTGTGCAACTAAATCTTCAAATGCTTTTGCCGCACTTGATGTACAGTAATCACTTTTTAGAGAAGAACGATCCATTTTGAGGGCAACGCCCTTAACTTTCGGCTTTTCCCACTTTGCAACATTTTCAAGTAGGTGATAAGCATCGCAATACTGCCTTGAATTATAGGGTGGATCAATATAGACCAAGTCGGCTTCTATTCTGTTAACGAGGATGTTTGCGTCTTCATTATAGCATTGATTATTCTCATTGTTGTCATTACTTGCTGTGGGGACGGCGAGTTCAAGGTGCTTTTCAAACGTGGCACCTCTAATATATGCGTCGTAATGACCGCAAGTATTAGCAATTTTATCCATCGCATAGAGCAAGGAGGTAATAAGGATAGCGCGCTCTCTTGCATTAATGCTTTTGTCGTTGTACTTCTGCTCAATATCTTCTCGTATAAAGCCAATCTTAAGGCAATCGTCGTGAGAGAAGAATGTGTCGGAGAAGTTAAGCGACATATAGTTTTCTGTAGTGGGTTGTATTGCGTTATAATAACAAATGAGGTTTTTAATCTTTTCCTCATCATAATGTTCTGCGCCAAACCAAGCGATATGACAGATGTAGTTAAAATACAGAATGTCGTTCGTAATCAGTTTTTTGTTTGCGAAAGCGGAAGCAACCGATCCGGTACCCGCAAAAATGTCGGCGACAGTATTTACACCAACACATTCACGTTTAACTGTTGAGGTGATGAATTCAAGTAGTTTGTATTTGTTGCCTAAATATCTCCGATTGTTAATCTTTGTAGTCTTGTATTTGGGCTCATCAACTTTTTCCGGTTCAACTCTTAATTGTAAGGTCTTACGAAGATCCTCTATCGTTTCTTCGCTCCAGATATATCTACCGCTATCCGTTGTAGAAATGCTTATTAAGTTGTTTTTAAGCAGATAATAAAAGGTCGAGCGACTAATGCTCAACTCTTTTAGTATTTCATTTGATGTTAATGCAACTGGCATAACTTATCTCCTTATGCAACTAAAAATCGCTTCTCTTTGGACATTATACCATATATTAATACAAAATACAAGATATAATGAATGCAAAAACGAGTTTTTTGGATGCACTTCAAAAAACGCATCCATTACAAACTCGGGTTTCCCGATTGTTCGGCGCGCCGACGGCGCCGCCATACGAAATAGCGAATTTTAGCTATTTTCTTATCCTGCTCTATAAAAAGGGCGAATAGCTAAAAGATAGCCAAAAAATTTTTCAAAAAAGTGCTAAGGTGTTTGCTACAACGAACACCTTAACCTTTACAAAGACATTTGAAAGTGATATAATGTAGCTACAAGCTGAATATGGGCGAAGGGGTTCCGTTGAATGCCTTTGCTGACGTTCGTTAAGCGATTATACTTGGCAGAAGCCGTATTGACTTAAACCGCATTAAAACCCAAGAGCGGGCGGAGAGAACAGTACGAAACCGCGAACCATGAGACTTCGGGCGAACAGATAGACCTTATTTTTGCGTTGCAGAAACGCACGTAAGGTTTTGTCTGTTCGCCCTTTGTTTTTAACGGACATTCGGTTTGAATAGAGTCACAAGGAGGAATACGTATGAAAGCAAGAGATAGGCCAAAGATCTGACAGCCACGAGCAGAACGAGTCATTGAAAGTATTGGGAATCCCTTTCAAAATGGAAGCAGGTAAAGGGATTTCCCAAAATCAATGATTTTCGTCAATCCGACTCGTGGATAAGTGGGAAACCCACCTTCCCCTTTTTCGGCAAGTAATTGCCAAAAATTACAGGCCCATATCTTACCGCCTGAAAAATAATCGTCGTATATATACGAGAAAGAGCTTGACATGCCCTCGTTAATGGTGTAGTATATGCTTAGTCGTATCAATACGATTATGATATTCACCTAAGGAGATGAAAGAGATGACGAAACCGAGAGCGGAAAAAGATAAGAGATATGAGGATAGACACAAGGAAGAACGGAAAGCCAAGTGTATGGTTTGGGGAACGAGCGTTGACAGAAAAGAAGCAGAAGAGATAAACGACTTCCTCGAAGAGTATGGTTACACGAAAGTCCAACTGATACGGGCGGGATATAAAGCGCTATTAGACGAGGCCGCCGAGCATGATTTGGGATTAGCAAAGATAATGGACGGATACGATGATTTCTTTGAGAGTGAACTCGAAAAGTTCAGAAAGGATCAGGACAAATAACCTCTTCGGAAGCAAAGAACAGACACTTGACTTACGTAGGGAAAAGGATTACGCGAAAGAAGCATTGGCGTAATGGAATCCCTTTGATTCCTTGTGAGAGTGAGGGCAAAAAATACATCGGATACCCTCACCGTCCAAAAGGAATGAAACATAAACAATCAATATACCTATACAACCACCTTTGGCGAAACGGAGTATATCGTTATTGTTATGGAAAGCGATACCGCCAAAGAAACCATTACAAAGAAACTCAAAAGAGTTATATCAAGCGACGTGTCGAAGAGTGTTTTTTCGGAAGGAGAAGCAGTATGAAAAGACAATCAACGACTCAACATAACAATTCCTATATGGGAGGTGATACCATAACCGCCTTGTATTGCAGGTTATCTTGCGATGATGGTGACAATCAAGGCGACAGCAACAGCATTAAAAATCAAAAAGCCATACTTGGCAAATATGCGACCGAACACGGATATAGCAACATTCAGTTCTACGTGGACGACGGCTACTCCGGCACGAACTTCAACCGACCTGACTTTCAACGGATGATAAAAGACATCGACGCTGGCAAAGTCGCAACGGTTATCGTCAAGGATATGTCCCGTCTCGGCAGAGATTATCTCAAAGTCGGCTACTATTCCGAAATGTACTTTGGAGAAGCGGGCGTTCACTTTATTGCAATCAACGACGGCGTGGACAACCTATCCGAAAACGACAGCGACTTCACACCCTTCCGCAACATCATCAACGAGTGGTATGCAAAGGATACGAGCAAGAAAGTAAGAGCTGTGTTCAAAGCCAAAGGCAATTCGGGTAAGCATCTTTGCACTTGTCCCCCGTATGGCTACATGAAAGACAAAGAAGATAAACAAAAATGGCTTGTGGACGAGGAAGCCGCAAAGGTCGTAAAAGAGATATTCTCTCTATGTATGAAAGGATACGGTCCGACGCAAATTGCACGGATACTTACGGAACGAGGGATAGATACGCCCGTGGTGCATAATCGCAAACGCGGATTGCCGACGACAACTTATCAATCGGAGTTCCCTAATATTTGGTGTACCGAGAGCGTCATCCATATCCTTGAGAACATGAACTATTGCGGGCATACCGTCAACTTTACGACCAAAAAGAAATCGTACAAGAGCAAGAAGAAACTCCGCTTGCCACGTGAAGATTGGCTCATATTCCGAGATACGCACGAAGCGTTGATTGATGAAGAAACATACGAAACGGTTCAGCGGATACGGCAAAGCAGACGAAAGCAAAGCGATATGGGCGAGATGAGCGTATTTTCGGGACTTGTTTACTGTGCGGACTGTGGCAAGAAAATGTATCTCTGTCGTTGTTCGACGATGAAACAAAAAGAGTACTTTAACTGTTCCACTTACCGCAAGAAAAGTAAAAGTCTATGTACTTCTCATCAAATAACGGCGGAAGCCGTGGGGCATATCGTGCTGACCGACCTGCAAAGAGTATTGGGGCAATACCAATCGGACGAAAAACGGTTTGTTGAGCTGTTACAAAATCAAGTGCAGAAGGAAACCCGAAAGGAACTCATGTTAAAAACGAAAGAATATGAGGACGCCGAAAAACGTATTACCGCTCTTGACCGTATCATTCAAAGTTTGTACGAAGACAAGATATGCGGCAATATCACCGCAGAACGTTTTGCAAAGATGGCGCAGTCTTACGAAGAAGAGCAGTCCACGTTAACAGAGCAAGTCAAGGTGTTACGGGAAGAACTTGCAAAAGCAAAAGAAAACTCCGATAACATAGTCATATTAGTTCGTCTCGTAAAGAAATACACCGAGATCACCGCACTGACTCCGGAAATAGTCAGAGAGTTCATCGAAAAGATTATCGTTCATCAAGCAGAACGAGTGGACGGTAAGAAGACGCAAGCCGTCGAAATCATTTACAACGGAATAGGAGCGATTCCTACTCTTATACCGTAATCACCTAAAAAGGAAAGAGTGGCATAGCGATTATGCTATACCACTCTACCTTGAATGGATAAAATCCCTATGAACGACACCCTTTCGGGGTGCTTTTTATTTTGAAAAATAAAATTGCGATTTGTGGCACATCTGTTGCACTTTGTGTGATATAATATTTTCAAGAAAACAAAGGAGCGACAACTATGCCCAACATGTCAAAAGAAACATTCAAAGACGTAAAATACGTCTCGATGGTAGATTTTTGCAGAAGAATCGACGAGATTCAAGATATAGACGACAAGCGCGAATTCGCAACCAAGTATTTGTTGACTTACGGAATGAACGGAGCGCAACAAGATTATTCTTTGAACGAAGCGATTCACATCGCGCGTGTCAAACTTGCCGACGCGGGTACTGCGCTCAGAAACCAAGTGTATGACAAGACAAACGGCAAATATCAAGAGGGATTGTTTATTGCCGAAGACCACCCCGAAACTATCAATGCCTACGCAAAGACGAGAGCCGACGACGTCGCCAACGAAATGTTTATGGGAAGGCCGGGCGAATATTTGCAAAATCGCGCGCGTATCTCCGCTCAAGAAATCGTCGTGCCAAACGAGAACGTTATCGGCGCGACCGATGAGCGTGATCACTACCTGAATATGGCAAACAGGCTTGGAGAAGCAACGACGACTCAAGTCTTCGCTCTTGACGACAATTCAAACGCTTTCGACGTAAAATTCCGTATGGAAGCAAAATTCGGTAGCAGACAGGCACTTGAAAGAATCGTCAAGAACACAAAAGCAGGATTCTTCTCAAGATTGTTCAGGACGTCTTCCGCCGCAGGCAAAAATCTTGAAAGCACCTACAAATCGTTTAACGATCCAAACGGCGACCTACACGGCAACCTCGACGCCGTTGAAAGAGCGGGAGAAGAATACCTCAAACACAAGTTCCCCGGCTGGAAACCGGGCAAGCCTTTCCCGACTGCCGAACAACTTGACAGACTAGACGCAACCTCAAAGGCAAGAGCGATGCTCAGCATAGGCTTGATAGAGGCTGCAAAAGCGCAACGCTCCGTCGTCGAACCTTTCTGGCAAATGACGGAAGGCTCTACCATTCAAGACATCAGCTACAAGGACGTCATAGATGCCGAAGCACAGGCGGAGGCTTCCCTCAAGGCGCAAAAAGAAGCCGCTGCATTGCAGGCGCAAAAAGAAAAGGAAGAGTTTTTCAAAGGCGCAGCGGAAGCGGAGACGAAAACTTCTCTCAAAGGCGATTCAGCCTTCCTTGACGAGGTCGCGGACAAAGATGTGCATGCCACAGGCGACGAAAATCCTCTTGAAGAAGACATCGTGAATGCCGTGGACAAACTTGGAGAGTCCTACGACGAACAACAACACTTTCAAGAACAATTCAAGTCCGACCTTGAAATGGACGACAGCGTGCATATCGACACGGCAAAGCAAGAGGCGGAAGCAAACGGTCTCATAACAAAGTTCAGCGAAGCCCCCAACAGGTCGCTTGAGGACACGCTCTAATCATCAACCGAAAAAGCACTCCCGAAAGAGAGTGTTTTTTTTATTGCTATAATATCACTATGGTGAAAACTAAATAAGAAGGCGCGGACACTTCGTGTCTTTGTTGAATGAGAAATTAGAAATGAGGAATTTCGAAAAATAAATATTTACTCCTTTCAATAAATACTTTACTATTAAATATCCTTGTATCCAAACAATTCGTTCGGAGTTGTGTCTAACAAATCGCATAGGAAAAGTATTTGAGAATAATTGAGTTCAAAGACGCCGTTTTCAAATCTACTATACTGTTGCTGAGTCATATGCGCAAAATTTGCGACCTCTTTTTGAGTGTATCCTTTTGCTTTTCTTGCATTCTTTAAGTTTTGACCGATAATCTTCGCTGTTTCCATATTTTAATATTATTATTTTGTGATGTAAAATACTTGACATACATCACTTTATGATGTATATTTAATTTATCAAACAAAGGAGGAACAACTATGGCAAAAGCTAAGTACTGCCCGAATTGCAAAAGAATGGTTACACCGACAAAAAAATTCAACTGGGCATTATGCTTGTTCGCAGGTGGATTCTTGTGGTATTTACCTTTCTATTTCTTAAAAGGCAAAAAATGTCCTATCTGCAAATCCAAGTGCATGAGCGAAAAGAAAGCGGTCAAAAAAGGCTTGCTTCCTGCACCGGTATCAGTTAAATAGTTATTACATCCATTATTACGCTATTATAGAAAGGCCTCACGAATTTGTGAGGTCTTTCTATTTGTTTTTAGTGATTGGTTTATTTCATGCCATGCACTTAGTCTCGATGTTACATCATATATTACCCATAATAAAAGCCTTCCCCTTAAGGCGCGGACACTTCGTGTCTTTATTATTATTTTTATTGCAAAAAACAGCGTGAAAGAGATGAGATGCAAGGAAGGGCGTTTTTTTATTGCAGGCGCGTACTCGCCGTACGTAACTGCAATAAAAAAGCGACCTGACAAAGCAGGTCGCTCTTCTCACGCTGTTTTTTTAGAAGCGGGAGCGGTTGGAATTGTAATGCGTATGCAACAGCTCATGCGCTTTGTGGCTGTTCGGCTCGCCCAAGAAGTCCTTGTAAAGTTCGATGATTTGAGGATTCTTGTGGGAGACGCGAAGTTCTCTGGATTCGTCCTCTTGGTAGAGTGCCGCCGCGCGTTTTGCCTTGTAGGTGTCGAGGATGTTGTCGTCTTCGTTTGGCAAGAAGCAAGGCTTGACGTACGGTTGACCGCCGCCTGCGACGCAACCGCCCGGGCAGCCCATGATCTCGATGAAGTGATACGGGCTCTTGCCTTCACGGATTTGGTCAAGCAAAACTTTTGCGTTCTTCATACCGTGAGCGACAGCGACTTTCACGTCCATACCGCCGAGGTGATACGTTGCCTCTTTGATGCCCTCGAGACCGCGGACGTCTTGGAGTTCGACGTGTTCGAGTTCTTTGCCGTTGAGAACTGCAGCAGCAGTTCTGAGAGCCGCTTCCATAACGCCGCCGCTTGCGCCGAAGATGACGCCTGCGCCTGTGTAATCGCCGACGATATCGTTGTCGAATTGCTCGTCAGGAAGTTTTGTAAAGCGGATACCCGCACGTCTAATCATCTTGCCGAGTTCACGAGTCGTGAGAACTGCGTCGACGTCTGCAAGACCGTCATGACCGAGTTCGGGACGAGTCTTTTCAAACTTCTTTGCGGTGCAAGGCATGATAGACACGACAAACATATCTTTCGGATCGATGCCGTTCTTCTCTGCATAGTATGTTTTGAGGATTGCGCCGAACATCTCGTGAGGAGATTTGCAGGATGAGAGGTGATCTAGGAGATCGCCATAGTAGTATTCCGCATAGTTGACCCAGCCCGGTGAGCAAGACGTAATCATCGGAAGCACGCCGCCGTTCTTGACTCTGCCGAGGAGTTCGTTTGCCTCTTCCATGATGGTGAGGTCTGCGCCGAAGTTTGTGTCGAAGACTTTCTTGAAGCCGAGACGACGGAGAGCCGCGACCATCTTGCCCGTGACGAGAGAGCCGATAGGCATATCGAACTCTTCACCGAGAGCCGCGCGGACTGCAGGAGCGGTTTGTACGACGACGTACTTGCCCGCCTTGAATGCGGCGTCGACCTTGTCGAGTTCGGAGACTTCCATGAGAGCGCCTGTCGGGCAAACCGTTGTGCATTGACCGCAAAGGATACACGGAGAATCCGCAAAACTTCTATTCTCGGCAGGAGCGACGATAGTCTTGAAACCGCGTCTTTCAAAGCCGAGCACGGAGAGACCGTGCGCGTTTTTGCAACGCTCGATACATCTACCGCAAAGCACGCACTTTGAAGTGTCGCGCTTGATGGACGGAGTGAGTCTGTCGATAGAGACAGGCGTTTTTTCGCCCTCGTATATGTCTTCTCTTGCGCCTGTGAGAACCGCTACGTGCAAAAGTTCGCACTTGCCGTTCTTGTCGCACTCTTGGCAGTTCCTATTGTGGTTGGAAAGAAGAAGTTCGACGGAAGATCTTCTTGCCTCGACTGCCTTCGGAGAAGAAATCGTGATTTCCATACCTTCGGCGACAGGATAGACGCAAGAAGCGACGAGACCTCTTGCACCCGTTGCCTCGACGAGGCATACGCGGCAGGAACCGCGAGAGCATTCGCCGTGGTTGAAAGCGCAAAGGGACGGGATTTCGTAGCCGCAAGCCTTTGCCGCTTCAAGAATTGTAAGACCTTGTTCTACTTGATAAGGAACGCCTTCAATTTTGATATTGATTTTAGCCATAGTTTATCCCTCCCTGATTATTGTTTGCTGATTGCCTTAAATTTACAACCTGCCATACACATACCGCACTTGATGCACTTGGATTGGTCTATAACTCTTGACGGGAGTTTGTGTCCCGGAGCGACGTAGTCCGTCTTGGAGATAGCGTTCACCGGGCATTGTCTCTCGCAGAGACCGCAACCGATACATTTTTCTTTGTCGATATGATATTGCATGAGGCTCTTGCAGACGTGTGCCGGACACTTCTTGTCAACGATGTGCGCCATGTATTCGTCTTTGAAGTGCGCGAGCGTTGAAAGAATCGGGTTCGGAGCAGTTTGTCCGAGAGCGCAGAGAGAGTCGTTTTTGATATTCTCGGCAAGGGCCGTGAGTTTGTCGAGGTCCTCGAGCGTCGCTTGTCCTTTTGTAATCTTGGTGAGAATTTCAAGCATACGCTTTGTACCGATACGGCACGGAGAGCACTTTCCGCAGGATTCGTCGCAAATAAATTCCATATAGAACTTTGCAACGTCAACCATACAGTTGTCTTCGTCCATGACGATAGCACCGCCTGAGCCCATCATAGAGCCCTTTGCGATGAGGTTGTCGAAGTCGATGAGAGCGTCGAGGTCGTCGGCTGTAAGGCATCCGCCTGACGGTCCGCCCGTTTGAATGGCTTTGAACTTCTTGCCGTTCGGAATACCGCCGCCGATGTCGTAAATGAGTTCTCTGAGCGTCGTGCCCATAGGAACTTCGACGAGACCGACGTTGTTGACCTTTCCGCCGAGTGCGAAGACCTTCGTGCCTTTGGACTTTTCGGTGCCGTGTTTCGCAAACTCAGCCGCACCCTCTCTCATGATGTAAGGAACGCATGCGAGAGTCTCGACGTTGTTGACGATCGTGGGCTTCTGCCACAGACCCTTGACAGCCGGGAAAGGCGGACGCGGACGCGGCATGCCTCTCTTGCCCTCGATGGAGTTAAGGAGCGCTGTCTCCTCACCGCAGACGAACGCGCCGGCGCCGAGGCGGAGGTGACATCTGAAGGAGAAGTCCGTGCCGAAGATGTTGTCGCCGAGAAGGCCGGCTTCTTCGAGCTGCTTGATGGCAAGACGCAGACGGCGAACCGCGATCGGGTACTCCGCGCGGACGTAGAAATAGCCGTTCTTCGCGCCGATCGCGTAGCCGGCGATCGCCATGCCTTCGATGACGGCAGCTACACCTTCCTCACGAACTACGACGAAGAACTTCAGACCGGGACGCTTCTCTACTGGGACGGTTACAGTGAGCACAAGCCGGTCCTGGTCAGCAGAAATGCTGCCGGCACGAAGAAGGGAACGTACGAGTAAAGGTGTTTTCGGAACAGTGATCTGCTGCTCCTGAGGGTTTGGCTTGAGCGTGAATGTTTCTAAAAAAGGCAATATCGATTTCACGAAGGGCAGCATCATACGGAATCTGATCCTGTTCTTCGTCCCTATCGTGCTGGGGGAGCTGTTCCAGAATTATTTTGCGGTCCGGGGACAGATCCGGGAAAAGATCACTGCCGCAAAAGCGCCGGTATGAAAGAAAAGATCGGAAAACAAAGGATGATCAAAGAAAACAAAAAGAAACAAAGGAAAAGAGCTTCCGCTGCGAGACGGAAGCTCTTTTCCTTTGTTATAAAGCAAGATCAAAAAGAGGGGGGTCTTATGATCGTGGCTGGTTAGGGGGGCCGGACAGCCCGGAGGCTGTCCGGTATGAGTATGAAAAAGCTTTGCAGTTCAGTCTATCGGAACTCTGTCCTGCGTCCTTTCTCAAGGACAAGTACATCATACGGAAAATTTGTGTCGAAAATATGGACTCATGCTAAAAAATGAATAAAGAGGATTAAGAAAATAAAACGTAAAAGTAAAGGGAAACGGAAGCTCCGGAAACCGCGGAACTGCACAGGATTTCCTGCCCGGGACCGGGGACGCATTACTTGCATAATGCAGGTGCTTCCGATATAATTATGTGAGACTGTGCACTCGAGAGTGAACTGCTCCCGGGGCGGTTTTTTATTGTTTTGACAAGAATCAATCAAACGGAACGGCCCGCTCTGCGGGGCCGGTGCTGGAGGAAAAATATGTTCGGAATGACTTCAAACGATATCGGGATCGACCTTGGTACGGCCAGTATCCTTGTCTATATCAAAGGGAAGGGCGTGGTTCTCAAGGAGCCGAGCGTCGTCGCTATCGAGCGCGACTCCGGCCGCATCCTTGCCATCGGCGAAGAAGCGCGGCTGATGATCGGCAGAACGCCCGGCAATATCATCGCGATCCGTCCGCTGCGCCACGGCGTCATCTCTGACTATACGGTCACTGAGAAGATGCTGAAGTACTTTATCAACAAGGCAGTGGGCAAGAAGACCCTGCTCCGCCCGCGCATCGCGGTCTGCATCCCGTCCGGCGCCACCGAGGTGGAGCGCAAGGCGGTAGAGGACGCGACCTATCAGGCAGGCGCGAAGGAGGTCTCCATCATTGAGGAACCCGTCGCGGCAGCCATCGGCGCAGGCATCGACATCTCGAAGGCCTGCGGAAACATGATCGTCGACATCGGCGGCGGCACCACGGACATCGCCGTCATCTCCCTCGGCGGACCGGTGGTCTCCAC
>ONYW01000024.1 GCA_900322215.1 uncultured Eubacteriales bacterium
CAATGCGGTATCGCAAGAGGAGGCTGCCGCAAACGGGGCGGCAATAGACCGAGAGGAGGCGAGAGTATGAATCTTAAATTCGCACTCATCGCCGCGGCTATCATGTTCGCCGTCACGGTCATTCCCCGCGTCATTCCCATCGCCTTCTTCACGAAGAGGGTAAAAAACAAATACGTACAATCTTTCTTTTACTATATGCCGAGCGCGATAATCTCGGCTATGGTGTTCCCATCCATATTCTTTTCAACGGGTAGCGTTGCGACGGCAGCCGTCGGCACGGCGGTGTCGATCGTCATGTCTTTCTTTAGAAAAGTGCCGTTTTTCTTGGTCGCGATAGTCAGCGTGCTCGCGGTGGTCGGCGCGAGTTTTATACTCTGAACAAAATATATCTCAAAAATTTAAATTCGCTCTTGCAAAATCGACAAAAATAAGCGATAATATACGTATAGGCTCTGCCTATACGTTTTTTATTTACAAAACTTTATTCGGGAGAAAATTATGAAAAGAAACAACATGTGTCCGTTTTGCTACATTCGTCAGCTCTTTATGAAAAAGAAGCCGACGAGTGTCCGCCCTACTTTTGACGACTACCCTGCCGGAACGGCGTTGACGCCGCCTATGGGCTGGTCAAGTTGGAACACATTCGCAAATAGGATCAACGAAAAACTCATTCTCGACACGGCGAAAGCGATGAAGGACAAGGGGTTGCTTGACGCAGGCTACCGCTACGTAAATTTGGACGACTGCTGGCAATCCTCTCTCCGCACCGAGACAGGCGAACTTGTCGCCGACTACGAGACCTTCCCTCACGGCCTGCCGTACCTTGTGAAGGAAGTCAACAAACTCGGTTTCAAACTCGGCGCATACACCTCAAACGGCACCCTCACCTGCGAGGATTTGCCCGCAAGCTTGCACAGAGAACAAGTTGACGCAAACACTCTTGCAAAATGGGGCAT
Source organism: uncultured Eubacteriales bacterium (assembly GCA_900322215.1). GTDB lineage: Bacteria > Bacillota > Clostridia > Christensenellales > CAG-917 > CAG-475. The sequence goes on from ONYW01000024.1 coordinate 957, forward strand.
AGAATATTTCAAATACGATTTCTGTCATCACGAGTATCTGTCAAAGAACGCTCCGCTCATATACAGCATAAGCATCTCTAAGTTTGACGGACACCCGATCGAATATTCCGTTCAAAACGCGGTCCTTTCGGGACTTGCGAAGTATATGACGGACACAAAACTCCCGTCAGGTCAGTATGTGTCCGGGCTCGACTCGAACCTCGGCGCTATCACCTACAACAACATAGAAGCGGACGAGGCGGGCAAATACGTCCTCACTATCAACATAAAGAAGAGCGGTCAATTTGCAAAATTCTTGGTCGCAAAGGTCAATGACAAGGACGAATACGAGATAGAATTCCCCGATCAAAAGAAGTTCAACGTCACGGCGAGATTCCAAGTTATCGTAGAACTCAATGCAGGCAAGAACACGATAAAACTCTTCAACCCGATAACGTCCAAGGCGGACAGCGAGATGTATCAATACCGCCGTATGGGCTATGCCCTCAAGCGCGCGACGGAAAGAGTCGCAAAAGAAGAGGGACGCGCGGAAAAGCCTATCACCTTCTCCATCTGCGAATGGGGCTGGGGCAAGCCGTACAACTGGGGCGCAAAAGCGGGCAACCTCTGGCGTACGACGCCTGATATCAAGCCTATTTGGCCTTGGATAAAACTCATCTACGGCCACACCGTAAAACTCTACAAATTCTCCGGCGTAGGTCACTACAACGATCCCGATATGTTAGAGGTCGGAAACGGCAAACTCACCTACAACCAAAACATCTCTCACTTCTCCCTTTGGTGCATGATGAACGCCCCGCTCGTACTCGGCAACGATATAAGAGATATGTCCGAACAAGTGCGCGAAATCGTCACGAACAAGGCTCTCATCGCTATCAACCAAGATCCTCTTTGCAAAGCGGCGAAGCGAGTCAAAAAAGGCACCGTCGACATTCTTGCAAAGCCTCTTGCGGACGGTAGCACCGCCGTATGCTTCTTCAACAAATCCTCACACGGCGCAAAGGCGAAATTTGACCTGGGCAAACTTCTCGACGACAACTATATCGCGATGAAAAAGCAACAGTCCTACACGGCAAAGGAACAATGGACAGGCGAGGAAGTCACGACTTCCGGCATGCTCGAAGTCAGCCTTGAAAAGTGCGCGAGCAAAGTGTTTGTTGTCAAATAATCGCATATCGTCGCAGTCAAAACTGTTTTGATATTCAAAAGGCACTCAGTCGAGTGCCTTTTTTATCTGCAATTTTTTTCTTTTGCTACATTCAATAAACTTTTCAATGCGCCAAAACAACTCTCCACTTCTCCACGAGTTTTTCAAGAGACCAACCTGCGTTTGCAGGGCTTGTTGACGGGAGCGGCTGTGCCGTGAGATTTTTGTTGTATTCGACAAAGTATTTATACGACGTGTTGCCGTTGCAAAATATCTTTGAAATCTTCGTGCCTTCTATGAGCGACGCTATATCGCTTGGAACGACGTTCTTTATATGCGCGTCACTACTGCCCAAAATGTCGCATTCTTCCACACTGTCATAGAGGGCAACGTGATGACTTAGAAGCAGTTCTTTGCGCTTTTGAATCCTGTTTTCGTCGTCAAGTAGCACAAAATCCTCCCCAAACAATGCGGAGAGGATTTTCCAAAACCTATTTTGCGGATGTCCGTAATAGAAGTTTGCTTCCACCGATTTCACAGATGGAACGCTGCCAAGAATGAGTACCTCGCAGTCCTTGTCTATGACCGGTGGAAAGTTGTGTTTTACGTGTCTTTCTTGCATATTATTCGCTTCTAAGCGCTATAGCCGGGTCTTTCTTCGCCGCAATTCTTGACGGAATAAAGCCCGCAAGCATAGAGAGCAAGACACTGATGAGAATCATCATGAGGCAATGCCACCAGGTGACCGACATAAGTCCCTCTATCTCGAACACCACTCTAAGCACGAAACTGCCAAGCAAGGATATGAGGTAGCTGACCAAAATGCCGATGAGTCCCGAATACCCGCCGAGGATCGCGGACTCCGCGAGGAAGACGCGCGATATATCCTTCTTTCTTGCGCCGATAGAACGGAGTACGCCGATTTCCTTTCTGCGTTCGAGAACGGAGGTGTAGATGATGATTGCAATCATGATCGTGGAGACGACGAGGGATACCGCCGCAAACGCAACGAGAACGCCCGTTATCGTGTTCGCCATCGTGTTGACAAAACTCATAATCGTGGACAGACTGTCTCCATAGCGGATATTCTCGCCCGTCTCTTCGTTGTATCGGTCGATAAACTCGACGACCTTTTCTTTTGCTTCAAACGAACTGCAATAGAACGAGATGAGGAGCGGTTCGTCCAAATTGGCGACGCCCAAAGACCTCAAAAGGACAGGTTGGTCGATGTAGGCGTCACTGCTGAAATCGTCGAATTCCACCCAGTCGCCCGCGCTGACTTTGACACCCTTGTCGCTGAAACTTTGGAAGTTGATAGGCACTTGATACGTCGTGTGACCATCCGCTTCTCTATCGGCGACACGCTTGAACATCTCGACGATCGCGGGGTGACTTTTTGCCTTTTCGATGAGGAGCTGTGTAAGCGCCTCGGTATAGCCGTAGACGCCTGCTATGCTTCCCGATTCCATACCCGGTCTCGGGCGAACGACGCCGACGACTTTGAGTTCTATAACATCGGATTTATTGAAGAAGTGTTCATCCATATACTTCTTGGACTGGTCTGCGTGGTCGTGCTGCGTCCAAACGGTTTTGCCGTTTGAGTCAACGCCGTCCTCTTCGAGGTAGTCGGCTTCCGTAAGCACCTTGTATCTGAGAGAAAGAAGTTTTGACACGTCAAACTCCGCGCCCGCAAACGTTCCGCCCGGAGCAAGAGCCGCGATGACATCCTCTTGCGAACGGAGACCAAGCATAAAGAGTTGGTAGTCCATAAGTTGGTTTTTATTGTCTACGACAATAACGATTTCGTCCGCCTTGGTCGGCCACTTTGAATCTTTGCCTACGAGTTCATACTGGCTGTCGAGGAGTTTTTGGTTGGAAGACATCTCGCTCCATGCCGTAGTAAGTCCCGGCATCGACGTGGTCGCCATGCTCATCATCTGCGTGAGCGTCATGCCGTTGATTTGCATATTCTTGACGGAGTCCGGAAGGTCGTCCATAACCTTTTGCATATTCTCCGCATACGGATTGACCTTCATATAGATCTTTTCATCTTCCGCCTTTTCGTCATTGTGCGGATCCTCTATAAACGCGTTGAAGTATATGCCGTAGTTATAACTCACCGTCGCAAGTTCCTTGATATATTTGTTCTTTTCGTCTTCGATGTATGCCCTGAGCGCTTTGAGGTCATTCTTTTCGAGGAGCGCTTCAAAGTTGTCCATAACCTTGCCGAGGACTTTTCTCGTGTAGATAGTCGTGTCGGCCGGGTTCTTCTCGCGTTTTGCGTCATCCGTCATGATCATGGAGAAGATCGAGGACATGTCCATGTTTGTTTGCGCGATCGTGAGCGGATACGAGGAGAGCGCGTTTTCTTCAAGTGAGTCGATATATCCCTTTGCACCGTTTGAAAGCGAAAGGACGAGGATGATGCCGATGATACCGATACTGCCCGCGATGGACGTAAGAAGTGTTCTGCCCTTCTTTGAGAGCAAGTTGTTCCACGAAAGGCTGATAGCCGTTCTCAGTTTCATCGACGTGCGGTTTTGAGCGCGACGCTTCCTGAACAGTCTCGCAAGTTTAGACTCTTTCTTTGCGGGCCCTACACTCTTCTCGGAGTTTTCAACCGCAGGTGCGTCTTTGATAGGCTCCGCACTCGCTTCTTTAAGTGCTGCCTCTTGCACGTCCTCTTCTGCTGCCGATTCACCAAGTTCCGCATCTTCAAGCGGTGCGCTCTCGGTTTTCGCAGCCTCGGAGTCGGCGAAGTTTTCGCTCGCGTCTTCGAGTTTTGTGACGGGGAGTTCGCCCTCGGGCTCTTCCTCCGAGTTGTAAGGCATAGTGTCGCCGTCGACTTGTCCGTCCTTCAAATACACGATACGTGTGCTGTACTCTTCCGCAAGCGTCGGGTTGTGCGTAACCATAATGACGAGCCTGTCGCGGGCAACCTCTTTGAGAAGGTCCATAACCTGCAAGCCCGATTCGCTGTCAAGCGCACCCGTCGGCTCGTCCGCCAAAATGATTTCGGGGTTGTTGACAAGTGCACGCGCGATAGCGACTCTTTGCATTTGACCGCCGGAGAGTTGGTTCGGACGTTTTTTTGCCTCACTGCCAAGTCCGACCTTTTCAAGCGCCTCTTGCGCACGGCGGTAACGCTCGTCGCGCTCAACGCCCGCGAGCGTCAGGGAAAGTGCGACGTTTTTGAGTATATTCATGTGTGGAATGAGATTGTATGATTGAAAAACAAAACCGATTCTTCGGTTTCTATAAGTGTCCCAGTCAACGTCGTCGTATTCCTTTGTGGAAATACCCTCGATCTGAATATCGCCCGACGTATAGCGATCAAGTCCGCCGATAATATTGAGGAGCGTGGTCTTGCCGCAACCGCTCGGACCGAGAATCGAAACGAACTCGTTTCTTCTAAACTCTATAGAAACGCCTTTGAGTGCAAGGACGCTTTCGTTCTTTTCTATGGCGTAAGCCTTCGTAATATCTATAATTTTAAGCATATATAATCTCTCTCTATGTCGCTTTTCAGGATAAGCGTTCAACCTAAAAGTCATTGAAACGATTTTGCAGCGTCTCAAAACTCACTATATTGTGGCATTTATATTATAGTAATATAAATAACATAGCAATTTTAAACCATATTTTACAAATTGTATAGTGGTTTTTAAAAAATACTCGACATTTTTGCCTAATTGTATCGTTATTTCGCCGTTTGCGGGCATTTTTGCGTACTTAGGTGCAAAAAACCGTTTTGCACCGTTGTACTAAAAAAACCGAATTTCACCGCGAAATATAACAACACTTTTCGTGTTTTTACAATTTATCGTCTTAATGCAATAAAAACACCTTTTGTGTTTTATAACTTTCAAATAACGTCATATTATGCCTTTTTCAGCGTTTTTTTGCCCGATTTCGCCTAAAATATAAAAAATACAAAACACGATTTGTGTTTTGTATTCTTATGTTATCATGTATTTTTAGCCGATTTTAGCCGATACTTCTATCAAACTTCAAAGACAAACGACAAAGGGCCGTCCTGCTGTTGTTCGATGTACATGTGCGCGCCGAAGACGCCGTTTTTGACGACTACGCCGTCCGCTCGCATCGTCTCGGTAACTCGCTCGTAAAGGTATCTTGCACGGTCGGGAAGTTCCGCGTGCGTAAAGTCGGGGCGGTTTCCGCTTCCCTTTTCGAGTTTGCCCGCGAGAGAAAACTGTGATACGAGCAGGATTTGTCCTCCCGCTTGCAGGACGTTTAAGTTTATTTTGTCATTGTCGTCCCTGAACACACGAAGTTTGACTATCTTGTGTGCAAGGTAGTCCGCCTGTTCTTCCGTGTCTCCCTTTTCGATGCCGAGGAAGATCGTGAGTCCGCTCGGAATTTCGCTGATGAGTTCTCCTTCAACGAAGAGTTTTGAATTGAACGTTCTTTGAATCAATGCTCTCATAATTATTTACCTTTATTACACTTGAAAATGTGCTACATACGAGTGAATTCTCGCTTCGCTCCATGAATTCTCACTCCACCTGCATTTTGTTCCATGAATTCTCGCTTCGCTCCATTGTGGAAAAATAAAGTTTTCTATTTAGTGCAAAACTGTGCAGTCGCTCAACATCCCAAACACCACAGCCAGTATAAACCGCTCAGTTGAGATGAGATGCGCGGCATCGTGCTTTGACAAGGCAACCCAATGTACAAAGGCGTACATGGTTGACAGGACAAAGTGCGATAACAAAGCAGGTCGCTCAACATCCAAACACCACAGCCAGTATAAACCGCTCAGTTGAGATGAGATGCGCGGAAGATGCGCACGCGAGCCGCCCAATGTACATAGGCGTACATGACGGCGAGCACCCGCAAATCTGACAAAGCAGGTCGCTCAACATCCAAACACAACAGCCTGTCAAAACCGCACAGTTGAGATGAGATGTGCGGAAGATGCGCACGCGAGCCGCCCAATGTACATAGGCGTACATGACGGCGAGCACCCGCAAATCTGACAAAGCAGGTCGCTCAACTGTGCGGTTTTTCCGGAGCTTTTCCTAAATATGTGTAGAAATTACATTCAAGTTCGCTGTTATAGAGTCTGCGCACCTTGTCAGCCTTTTTGCCGTAATACTTTTCAAAAGCGCGGTAAGAGGTTATCGCATATACGCACCACTCGTCGAGTCCTTTTGTCATCTTGCCGAAGTCAGAATATAGGACTTTCAGTTCCGCCTCGCTCATAAGCCTTTCGCCGTACGGCGGGTTTGTGATGATGACTCCGTGCGAGAGGCGAGAGGAAACGTTTCGCATATCCATGACTTGAAAGTGGATTTTATCCTCCACTCCCAAACGCTTGGCGTGCCTTACCGACAGTTTTATCGCCTCGGGGTTTATGTCAAATCCGCTGATTTTGAGGATTTTGTCGCGATTCAGCAATTCTTCCGCTTCCTTTTGCACTTCTTCTCTCACGTTCGGCGCGTTTGAGAACTTTTCGCAAGCGAAGTTTCTCATCATTCCGGGCGCCATATTCATGCCTATCATGCATGCCTCGAGCGGAATAGTCCCCGAACCGCAAAAAGGATCTATGAGCGGTCGGTCGGGATTCCAAACGGAAAGTTCTATCATAGCGGCGGCGAGCGTCTCCCTTATCGGCGCGTCGCCGAGGTACGTCCTGTATCCGCGCTTGTGCAGTCCCTCGCCCGACGTATCGAGGGTGACCGTTGCCTCGTCACTCACGAGCGCGACCTCTATGTTATATTCCGCCCCGCGCTCTTCGAGCGTGCAGTTGTAGGCTTTCGTCAAAGAATTTATTATCGCTTTTTTGACGACGGACTGCGTGGCAGACAGCGCAAAAATTTTGCTTGCGTGTGACTTTGCATTGACGACGATTTTTGCGTCACGCGGGAGAATATCCTTCCATTCTATGCGCGAAATGCCGTCAAACAACTCGTCGAAGGTCTCCGCACGGAAGGTGCCGAGCACAATTCGCACCCTGTTTGCCGTACGCAAAAAGACGTTTGCGCGAAGCACGTCGGTGTAGGTGCCGTCAAACGTAATCCTGCCAAAGTTCGCACCGCTCGGCTCGTAACCGAGGCGAGAGAGTTCTCTCTTTGTCACCGCCTCGATACCGCTGGCGCTTGCTACTTCGATTATTAGTTGTCCGTCAAAAATACTCATTTTATTAAATCTTGAATCACAACGCTCGCAAGAACTAGCCCCGCAATCGCCGGAGCATACGAAATACTGCCGGGGATATGACGACCGCCCTCGGTTGGTGTGTCGGGAGAGATTATCGGCTCTTCCTTTGAATAGACGACTTTGAGGTCCTTTATGCCACGGGCTTTGAGTTCCTTTCTCATAACCTTTGCAAGCGGGCAAACGGACGTCTTGTAGATGTCCGCGACCTCAAAGGACGTGCCAAGCTTGTTACCCGTGCCCATAGAGGAGATGATATTCACCCCTTGCTCCTTTGCGCGCGTGATAAGCGTGAGTTTTGCCGTCACGGTGTCGATAGCGTCCACGACGTAGTCATACTTTGTCAAATCCACTTGGTCCGCCGTCTCGGGAAGGTAGAAAAAGTCATAAACCTCCACTTTACAAGCAGGGTTTATGGATAGCACGCGCTCGCGCGCGACTTCCGTCTTTTTCCTCCCGACGGTCGCGGTGGTTGCTAAGATTTGGCGATTTAGATTGCTCGCGGAAAAGACGTCCGCGTCCAAAAGACCGAGACGTCCAACCCCTGCGCGCGCAAGAGCCTCGAGGACGTATCCGCCCACTCCGCCAAGCCCGAAGATGAGCACGCTCGCGCTTTTCAGGCGGTCAACCTTGTCGCCTATAAGCATTTTTGTCCGTGAATACATGTCTTCCATAAGCCACCTACACAATATATTACACCATTTGAGGGGCAAACACAACAAGATATTTTTCTCTTTACAAATTTCGACATTCCCAGTTGACAAAACACCTTGCGTGTATTATAGTGTTTGTATCAAAATTTTCAAAGGAGAAAAATATGCTGAAGAGCTGCTTCCCTGAACGCCTCAAATCTCTCCGCCAAGAGAGAAATATGCTTCAACAGGACCTTGCCGAGCACCTTAAAGTGGCGAAGTCTACCGTTTCAGGCTGGGAAGTCGGCAGAAACCAACCTGACTACGACACCCTCATCGAACTCAGCATCTTCTTTGGAGTATCCGTGGACTATTTGATTGGTCGCCGCAATTATTAAAAAACCGCGCTATTTGGCGACCTGCATTGTCTATTCAAAAATCGCAACAATTTAAAAGCACTCCCATCTTGGAGTGCTTAATTTTTTGTGGCAATTTTTTCATCTCTCCGCACACAAGGTTATTTACTATCCAAAAGAGCATATTTGATACTCATATAATATTTCGCAATAACCTTGTGTTTGGATGTCACGTACGACAAGTACGCGCCTGCACTAAAAAAGTGCCCTTCCTTGCATCTCATCCAAATAATCGCGGTTTTTACAACTTGTCTATGGGCTTTTTCGCGCTCTTCATATAAATAAAATCTCGTGACCTTTGTGCCACGAGATTTTTGTTATCTACCGCCTTTTTCTCTATTGCATGCCTTACATAACATTTGACAATTTGATTCCTCTGTCTTACCACCCTCAAACCATGGGGTAATATGGTCTCCTTCCATTTCGTCTATATTCCATATCTTATCTTTTGTAGGTTTGTTAAGCGCGGCACATCTTGGGCATTTACCTCCCTGAGCAGTATAAACGTGGAGTTTTTGCAAATTTGAAAATGCTCTGAGATTTAAATGCTTTTCTAACCCATCAAATAAATAGAGATAAATACCTTTTTTATTTGTAACCTCATCGTCTAAATATAATTCGGCAATTCTGCTTTCGAGTTGTGCCGTATCATAAGTATTGTTGTGATAGTTGTCATATAACTCTGCCCAGTTTATTCCTTTCATCTCCTTGCGATAATGTGGGAATGTAAGTTGTACCCAGTCAATAACATTTTTATAATAAATCCACAATTCATTCGCATTTGGGTCATGTTGGTGCATCGCCATATAACCTTCTATATCACCACTATTTATCCATGACAGTGCTGTTTCCAACAACTCTTGCCTGATTGGAGAACCGCCCACATAATCTTTGCTCAATAGATATGCCGCACAATTTGGTTTGCTGAATTTTAGTTTTGCATCTGCAAGCCATGGACCTGTATAAATTGCATTTCTCAACTCTTGGTCTGACAATTTTTCACCAGCGATATTGATTGTCTTAAACCACTCGAGTTTTTCAAGGTCTGTACCCTCACAAAAATACACCATGCATTTGTAGTCTAAAATTTGGTCTTTTTCAGTTTGCGTGAGATTATGGAAAAACTTGTTGTTCAAAGAAAAGTCGCTGTTGACATACTGGCAAAAACTGACAGTCCTTTGTTGCCCATCCATAACTTCGAAAGTGCCATCTTCGTTTTTTACCCAATACATCACATTAAGTGGAAAACCTTTTTTTATTGTTTCTATAACTGCATTCCTTTCTTTCTCATCATAAATAAATTCTCTTTGATATGCAGGTCTAATATTCAATTTCCCACCATAACCGACAACTCCATCAAATCCACGGTCGGCATAGGCATTTGTTATTTCACGCACCGACACTTCATGTAGTTCAATTCTCATTATCTTTTCTCCTTATTATTAATCGCAAATACTTTTCCACACCATTAATAATCGGGCGACCATGTGGAGTATTTGGATACCTAATTCCTAAATTTTGTTCGCCTGTGTTCATAATGCCAAGTAATTCAAATTGATCTGGATTCCATTTATCTAAAAACGTTATTGGTACACCCATATATCCGTAATAATCATACGGTATATCACTTGTTTTATCGATGTTTATAGCGTTATAGTTGTCATAATTTGGGAACTCAACACTATTGTACTGTTTGTAAAGTACTAAATTCTCATGACGTGATGGATAATCTAAATTCGTCCACCAACGCACTCCCTTTACTCGTATATATTTAATTCCATTGTCGTCTACTCTACATCCAGCAGCTTTCAAAGGATACGAATCAGGAACTCTAAACTCTCTATCACCACTATGTATACTTTGACCAAGCCATATTTTGTTTTGTTTTATTAATCTAAAAACCTCTTTGTATGTAATTGCATTAACATTCCCAATAATGATAAATTTTTTGCCAAAATCTATTAGTTGAGCGACATATTCACGGAATAAAGAAAACGGGGGATTCGTAACAACAATATCTGCCTGTTTTAATAGTTCAATGCATTCTTCCGATCTAAAATCGCCGTTGCCTTTAAGTATTGACATTGTGTTTTTCTTGTTCTTTAACAAATACTCAACATCACTCAAATCTACAGCTCCGTCACGATTATAATCATTTACTTCTGATATTTCAATTTTGTAAGCCTTGCGATTATTGTTTGGATATTCTTTTTCTTCTATCTCTGGGAAAAGTGACAGCTGTGTATATGCTATAGGTGAATTATCAAAACATGTGCAAATAAGTTTTTTGAGACCCAAATAATTAAAATTAACTGCAAAATACTTAAAAAAATTGCTTTCATATGGATCATCACAGTTGCATAACACTATTTTATTTTTCAATTGTTCTTTATAATGCCTTAATTCTTGCTCTATATCAACTAACTGCGTATAGAACTCATCATTTTTTGCTTTACTTGCCTTTCTTAAATCTGCATTATCCGACATATTACTGCTCCCTTAGTATCAAAATGTATAGGTTTTTGAACTATGTTTTTCAAGTGCTAAATGCAAGAAAAAGTGTGCAAAATCTATTGAAAATAGCAAAATTATAAGTTATAATGTCAAAAAATAAAGAAGTATCAAAACCTATACTTTATGGTACTAAGGGGCTGGTGCTTCTTTTTGTTATGCAAAAAATTAAAAACGAGGTGAAATTATGATGTATGGGTATATAAGAGTATCCACAAAACAGCAAAAGATAGACAGACAATACGAGGAAATCAAGGATTTTGGCGTGGATGAAAGCAATATCTTTGTCGATAAAGAGTCGGGCAAAGACTTTGAGAGAGAAAATTATCAAAGACTTATAAATTCCTTGCAAAGAGGCGACCTTGTCCTCATCAAATCAATAGACAGACTCGGCAGAAACTATCAAATGGTTTTAGATGAATGGTATAGAATAACAAAAACAATTGGCGCAGATGTCAAAGTGCTTGACATGCCACTCCTTGACACTCGAACAGAAAACAATCTCGTAGGACAGTTTATAAGCGATATTGTGCTTCAAATCCTTTCGTTTGTTGCAGAAAACGAACGCGCTTCAATCCGACAACGGCAAGCGGAAGGAATAAGAATCGCAAAAGAAAAAGGTGTAAAATTTGGACGACCGAAAACAGATTTACCACCCGAAACAAATATAGTTATTCAGTTGTACAAAGAAAAACAGATTACAAATGAAAAGGCCTCTGAAATGCTCGGCATATCAAGAGGCACTTTTTTTAGAATGGTTAGAGATTAACAACGCAACCTGTTTAAGCCGCTCAAGTTGGCGGTTTAGAGCATTTTTGCGAGGAACTCGGCAGTGTAACTGGACGACTTGCCGGCTTTGTAGGCTTTGACGAGGTCTTCCGGGGTGCCGGTGGCGATGACTTGTCCGCCGCCGTCGCCGCCTTCGGGACCGAGGTCTATGATGTGGTCGGCGACCTTGATGACGTCAAGGTTGTGCTCGATGACCACGACGCTGTTGCCTTGGTCTACGAGTTGTTGCAAGATCGCAATAAGTTTTGCAACGTCCGCGGTGTGCAGACCTGTCGTCGGTTCGTCGAGAATATATAGGGTTCTGCCTGTGGCGCGACGGGAGAGTTCGGTCGCAAGTTTGACACGCTGAGCCTCTCCGCCCGAGAGAGTCGTGGAGGACTGTCCGAGTTTTACATAGCCGAGTCCGACGTCGTTGAGCGTCTTGATTTTGTTCTTTATCTTTGGAATATTCTCAAAGAAGGTGGTTGCCTCTTCTATCGTCATATTGAGGACGTCGCTTATGCTCTTGCCCTTGTATTTGACTTCCAAAGTCTCGCGGTTGTAGCGTGCGCCTTTGCAGACTTCGCAGGGGACGTAGACGTCAGGCAGGAAGTGCATCTCGATTTTGATAATACCGTCACCCGAGCAATGTTCGCACCTGCCGCCCGAGACGTTGAAGGAGAAGCGTCCCGCCGTATACCCTCTTGCCTTTGCGTCGGGCAAAGTGGCGAAGAGGTCGCGAATAGAACTGAACACGCCCGTGTACGTCGCGGGGTTGGAACGAGGAGTCCTGCCTATCGGGCTTTGATCGATTGCTATAACTTTGTCTATGTTCTCTATGCCCGAAATCTCATTGTATGCCCCTTCTTCCAAACGGCTGTTCATAAGGCGGTTGGAGAGCGCGGGGTACAAAATCTCGTTGATAAGACTCGACTTTCCGCTGCCCGAAACCCCTGTTATGGCAGTAAACGTGCCGAGAGGAATGTCTACGTTTACGTTCTTCAAATTGTTTTGTTTCGCGCCTTTAATAGATATAAACTCTTTTCCTTTGCGCCTTGCCCAAGGCACCTCGATTTTTAGTTCGCCGCTGAGATACTTGCCTGTCACGGAGTCTTTTGCGGCGATTATATCGTCCACGGTGCCTGCCGCGACGACCTGTCCGCCGTGTACACCTGCGCCGGGACCGATGTCAACGATATAGTCCGCGTTTCGCATAGTGTCTTCGTCATGCTCGACGACAATAAGCGTGTTGCCGAGATCGCGGAGATTTTTGAGCGATTCGAGGAGTTTTGTATTGTCACGTTGATGGAGTCCTATGCTCGGCTCGTCAAGAATGTAGAGTACGCCCGTAAGCCCGCTGCCTATTTGCGTCGCAAGGCGTATGCGCTGCGACTCTCCGCCCGAGAGCGTCGTCGCCGAGCGCGAAAGCGTGAGATAGCCGAGTCCGACGTTGACAAGAAAGTCAAGACGCGCCCTAATCTCTTTGATAATCCTGTCAGCGATGAGATGCTCCGTGTCCGTAAGGCGCAGATCGTGCAAAAACTCGCTCTCCGCTCCAATTGAGAGTTCAGTCATCTCGTTTATGTTTTTGTCGCCTATGGTGACCGCGAGCGCCTCTGGTTTGAGCCTCTTGCCGCCGCACACGGAACATGGTACGTTCTTCATATATTTCGAGATTTCGTTCTTTACCATCTCGCTTTCGCTCGTCTTGAAACGGCGCATAAGCATGTTGGCAAGTCCCTCATAACTCGCGTTGAAATATCCGCTGAAATTGCTGGAATTGTACTCCATACGAATGCGGTCTCCGTCGTTGCCGTAAAAGATGAGATTGAGCACATTTTTCGGCAAATCTTTGAGCGGGGTGTCCATAGAAAAACCGTACGCCTTTGACAGCGCGCGCATTTGCATGCCCGTCATATTGCCGGGATCTATGCCCCAACCGCTTGCCTTTATCGCGCCCTCGCGCAGGGACTTATTCCAGTCCGTGACGAGGAGATTCGTGTCGATTTCCGTTTTGAATCCCAAGCCGTCGCACTCGGGGCACGCACCCTGCGGGCTGTTGAAGGAGAACAGGCGGGGGGCAAGTTCTTCAAAACTGAGTTCGCAGTTCGGGCAAGCGTACTTTGTGGAATAGAGCATCTCTTCTCCGTCATAGTCCGCTACCACCAAGCCCTCGGCAAGTTTGACAGCGTTCTCTATCGAGTCCGTGAGCCTGCGCTCCACGCCCTCTTTGACGACTATACGGTCGATGACGACGTAGATCGTGTGCTTGACGTTCTTTTCAAGCACTATCTCTTCGTCAAGCGTATAGTTGATGCCGTCGACTCTCACGCGCACGTAGCCCGCGCGCTTGAGTTGTTCGAGTTCCTTTCTATACTCGCCCTTTCTACCGCGCACGATAGGCGCGAGGATTTGCACTTTCGCCCCGATATGCGCCATAATTCTGTCCGCGATTTGGTCTACCGTTTGACGCTCTATGAGCCTCCCGCACTTTGGGCAATGCGGTTTGCCTATGCGTGCGTATAAAAGACGGAGATAGTCGTATATCTCCGTGACCGTGCCAACGGTTGAACGCGGATTGTGCGACGTCGTCTTTTGGTCGATAGACACCGCGGGAGAAAGCCCCTCGATGTAGTCCACGTCGGGCTTTTGCATTTGTCCTAAGAACATACGAGCGTATGAAGACAGGCTCTCGACGTATCTCCTCTGCCCCTCGGCAAAGATCGTATCGAAAGCGAGCGAAGATTTTCCGCTTCCCGAAAGCCCCGTAAACACCACAAGTTTGTCGCGCGGTATCTCGAGATCTATATTTTTGAGATTGTTTTCTCTTGCACCTTTAATGATTATCTTATCCATAACGTACCTTTCGTCGTTTAACCCTAAAATAAAGTTTTCCTATCTCCTTCGTATGGTTCTTCCCACCGCGCCTGTACCGAACACAAGTCAAAATGCTTAGTTTATGGAAAATAAGATGGTCGCATTTTGACCTTGCTATTCTCCACAACACTGTGTACCCGCTCCGGGAAGCACCGTCGGTGCCCTCAAAAGTATCGTACTCTCATTATGTCACGCCTCTTTGGGCGAAAAAGAACGGAGCCTCGCCGTCGAGGCGTACTGAATATCAGTCGGGACACACTCACGCGGTCGTCGCCTCTGCGACTCCAATTCCGTCTTCGAAAGAGTGAGCAGGTTGACCTGCTCCGCTTCGAACAGGCTGATGTGAAAAACAGCGTTTTCCCACAACTCCTCACTCACAAAAACCGCGCGAGTGAGATGAGATGCAAGGAAGTCGCGTACGCGAACCGCCTAATGTACATAGCGTACATGACGGTGAGCACCCGCAAGACTGACACCGCAGGTCGCTCAACATCCCAAACACAACAGTCAGTATAAACCGCTCAGTTGAGATGAGATGCGCGGAAGATGCGCACGCGAGCCGCCCAATGTACATAAGCGTACATGACGGCGAGCACCCGCAAATCTGACAAAGCAGGTCGCTCAACTGTGCGGTTTCAGCTTAGTTTTTTGATTTGCTTTTTTAGTTCATTCATCTCATCGCGCAATAATATAGCTTTCTCAAAATCGAGCTGTGCGGAGGCGGTTTGCATGAGACTTTTGAGGCGTTCAACTTCCTTAACCATGTCTTTAACGGACAATTTTTCGCGTTTAACTTCCTTTTTGGTGATTTCAAGCGAGTTTTTGATAGAACTGATTACGGTCTTTGGCACTATGCCGTGAGCCTTGTTGTATTCGTCCTGAATCTTGCGACGGCGATTTGTCTCGTCTATTGCATACTTCATGCTGTCCGTCATATTGTCGGCGTACATGATGACTCGGCCCTCGGCGTTTCTTGCGGCGCGTCCTATCGTTTGAATGAGTGCGGAACCGCTCCTCAAAAAGCCCTCTTTGTCCGCGTCGAGAATGGCTACGAGTTGGACTTCAGGTATGTCCAAACCCTCGCGGAGGAGGTTTATGCCGACGATGACGTCAAACTCTCCCTCCCTGAGCCCTTTGACTATTTGTATACGTTCGAGCGTGTCGATGTCGCTGTGCATATACTTGACGCGGATGCCTACCTCTTTGAGGTAGTCCGTGAGATTTTCCGCCATCTTCTTTGTGAGCGTGGTGACAAGCACCCTGCCTCCCTTTGCCGTAACCTTGTTTATCTCGCCGATGAGGTCGTCGATTTGTCCCTCTATCTTTTTGACGGTGATTTCGGGATCGAGAAGTCCCGTCGGGCGAATAATTTGCTCCGCGACGTCGTCGGCACGGTTGAGTTCGTACTGCGCGGGCGTTGCGGACATGCAAACGATTTGATGAATACGGCTGTCAAACTCGTCCCAGGTGAGCGGACGGTTGTCGTAGGCGGACGGAAGACGGAAACCGTACTCGACGAGATTCGTCTTTCTTGCCCTGTCGCCGTTGTACATGCCGTGGATTTGCGGAATGGTCATGTGGCTCTCGTCAATAAACGTGAGGAATCCTTTCGGGAAGAAGTCAAGAAGCGTGTACGGCGCCTGCCCTATCTCTCTTCCGTCGAAATAGCGGGAGTAGTTTTCTATACCGCTGCAATAGCCGACTTCCCTTATCATCTCCACGTCGTAGTTGACGCGCTCGTCTATACGCTGAGCCTCGATGAGTTTGCCAAGGCGAGTGAAATATTCCACGCGCTCTTGCTTGTCCTTTAATATTCTTTGCAAAATCTCCTCTTTTTCTCCGCTGATGACGTAGTGCGTCGCAGGGAAAATGAGGATATGTTTGAGTTCGTCAATAACTTTGGACGTCGTGCCGTCTATCTCGCAAATGCGGTCTATCGTATCGCCGAAAAACTCGACGCGAATTGCAATCTCCGAGTTGTTTGCCGGGAAGATGTCCACCGTATCTCCGCGCATTCTGAACGTCGAGCGGACAAAATCGAAGTCCGCGCGCTTGTACTGAATGTCCACAAGGTGGCGGGCAAGGTCGTCCCTGTCCATCGTGTCGCCCTCGCGGAGAGATATGCACTGTTTGAAATACTCGGTCGGCGCACCGAGGCCGTATATGCAGGAGACGGAGGCAACGACGATCGTGTCCTCTCTCTCGAAGAGCGAGGCTGTCGCGGAGTTGCGGAGTTTGTCTATCTCGTCGTTTATCGCAAGGTCCTTCTCGATATAGGTGTCCGTGCGAGGAATATACGCCTCAGGCTGATAATAGTCGTAGTAGGAGACAAAGAACTCAACTCTGTTCTTCGGGAAAAACTCTCTAAGCTCGTTGCAAAGTTGCGCCGCAAGAGTCTTGTTGTGCGCGATGACAAGCGTAGGCTTTTGAATACGCTCTATGATGTTTGCCATAGTAAAAGTTTTGCCCGAGCCTGTAACGCCCAGCAAAACTTCGGTGTTGAAACCGTTTTGAAGCCCCTCGACGATCCTGTCTATTGCCTCCGGTTGATCGCCTGTCGGCTTGTATTTCGATACGAGTTCAAATTTCATTCGTTTATGTAAAAAGTTAAGGTTTATTTAAGTGGTTAGAGGTTTATTTTTTATCCGCTCAAAAAAATAAAAGCAGGTTCAAAACACTCAGGTTGATATATTCTAACGCAAAGCAAGTTCAAAATACTTTAACGTAAAGTCGGTTTTAAACTGGTCGCATTGAGACGTTGCTATTCTCTTCAAGAGTGTATTACTCGCTCCGGGGACTCCCCCGACTTCGGCGTTGCCAAAGGCATCCGCCTTGTTCGCTTTGGCTACCAACAATTCACAGGATTGTTGGCTTAACGCGTCGCGCCCTGCGGAGTCGGTTCCGTCTTCGAATGAGAGAGTTCGTACTCCCGCACGTCTTCGAACTGCTGAGTGTAAAACCGCGCGAGGGAGATGGATGACGAGGAAGGGTGCTTTGACAGGCAGACCCAATGTACTTGAGCGTACATGGTCTGACGGGCAAAGTGCGCTGACAAAGTCAGGCGCTTCCTCGTGCGGTTTTACTGGAAGTGGGCGATAAGCAAACGTATCCCCCACCCGACAAGAGCACCCACCGTCGCCGTGCAGGCGGCGAAAATGAGACGGAACATAACGTTGCTCTTGAAAGCGCGTTCGACGCGAGCGAATTGAAGTCCTTTCTTTTGCATATTGATGCAATAGACGAGTTCGCCCTTTCTGTCCGAAAGCGTCAAGTCAAAATATTCGTCGATTTCAAGGTTTTTGAGCGTGGTATCGAGCTCAGACTCCTCGATGTCTATATCGAGCGGAATTTGCGAAAAGATGTCGATTGGCGTAAGAAGACAAGCACCACCCTGCTTTTCAGCCTCGTGGTACACCACTCGCATAACCGCTTTTTCCTTTTTTGTCAATACGTGTTGTCGCTCAAGTGCCATAATTGCCTCTTTTGTTACAATGCGAATTTTACTATAAGAATCGCGACGGCCGCGATCACCGCGCTACCGACGAGACTGCCGAGCATAGCCATAAAAAACACCGTGCCTCGTCCGACGAGTTTTGCGGGTTTTTCCTTTTTTGCCTCATAGAGGACGCGCTCCTGTTTTTCCGTCTTTTGTTGTTCCGACACAGCGGACTGCGCGGAAGAAGATGGCTGCTCTTCAAAGCGCTTCAGCGTGAGCAAACAATACTCGTCGGGAGTAAAGTATTTCACGCCTATATAGTCCCTGTCTTTGAGGTCGCGGACGATGCCGGAGAGTTGCACCTTTGTAAAGCGTTTGTCGGCAGGCAAGCGCTCGATGACCTCGTCGGCTTCTATGATTTTGTATACGCCGTCGTCGCCCGTGAGCGAGCGGAGAATTTCATATACCAGTTGACTGTCGGGATTTAACATAAGTTCTCCTATATCGTTTCTTAGGTACGCCTGCGCTACTCTTTCATTATCCAAGTGCCTGCCGCATACCTGTTGAAAGTGTTCTTTATATTGATGGGCACACCCGCCCTTTCCGCGGGATACACCGCGTCTTTGTGCAGGACGTTCGCACCGCTCAAGGCAAGATTATACATATCTTCATACGTCAGCCTGTCAATAAGCCTTGCCGTGTCGTCCTTTCTCGGGTCGGCGGAAAAAACTCCGTCCACGTCCGTCCAGTTTTCGTATACGTCCGCTTTCACAGCCGCCGCGACGAGCGCACCGCTAACGTCCGAACCGCCCCTTGAAAAGGTGACGATTTGTCCGTCCTTGTCCGAGCCGTAAAATCCCGGAAGCACCGCCCTGTCAAACGCTTTCAGCGCGTTTGCGATATTTGCGAGTGTAGTCTCGTAGTCTACGCCGTCCGTGCCGAATTTTACGAGATCCGCAGCGTCCACAAACGGAACGCCGAGTATTTTTGAGAGAAGTTTTGCGCTGAGATACTCACCGCGCGACTTGACGTAGTCGTCGCTCGCGCCAAGGGTGAGCGCCCTGTATATCTTTTCAAACTCGCAGGAGGCGTCAAAGTCTATGCCAAACTTTTGCGCTATGTCCTGAAACCTTGCACAAAGCGCGTCGATACCTTTTGAAACGTCCCGACCATTGTCAAAATCGTTCTTCAACGATATCAGCATATCCGTGACTTTGCTGTCCGCGGGATTTCGCCTGCCCGGTGCGGATACGACTATGTATCGTCTGTCCGCGTCGAGGGAGATTATTTGCTTTACGAGTCCGATTGTCTCGGCGTTTGCCATCGATGTACCGCCAAATTTGCACACTATCATTATTCACCAAATCCTTTGGTTTATAATATGGTGCAAACAAAAACGGCGCTACAACGAAATGTCAGATGTCAAATCTATCTTTCTTGCCGAATTTTTTCTTTTTGCCCTTTTGTTCGGCGCGACGAGCGATAGCCGTCGGAGAGATGCCGTATGCGTCCTCGATTTCGTCTTTTAATTTGTCCATCGTCATATAGCGTTTTATCTCGCCGTGTTTGACGACGGAGATGATGCCCGTCTCCTCGCTGACGACGATGGAGAGAACGTCCGTGTCCTCCGTGACGCCGATAGCCGCGCGGTGGCGAGTGCCCATCTCTTTGTTGACGTTGCGCTGTGTGAGAGTGAGGAAGCACCCTGCCGCAACGATTTTGTTTCCGCGCACGATGACCGCGCCGTCATGGAGAGGTGCCTTCGTGTTGAAGATACTCTCAAGGAGTCCTGCGGAGATGACTGCGCCGAGACGCGTGCCCGTGTCCAAGATATTCTCGTGAATGTCGCCCGGGGTGTCAATGATGATGATAGCGCCGACGTCTTGCTTTGCCATATCTTGGCAAGCGGTCAAAATCTCCGCCGTTGCGTCGCGCAGGTCGTCGTCACTAGTGTGCGTCTCCATGCTCTTGGAAGAAGAAATCTTTTGGAAGATATTCTTGAAGTCGTTTTGATACACGACTGCCGTCACTATGAGGTTGAAGATGACCGCATAGTGCAGGACGTATTTCGCGACCGTAAGAATTGTACCGCCATTGAGTTCCGCAAGCACGGTGACAAGCACTTCGAGCACTATCGCCGAGAGCAGGAACAGGAACATCTTGACGTTGCGCTTGTACACGAAAAACGCGATCATCATCGCGAGAATAGCAAGCACGACAACGCCGTCGATGATGGCGTACAGGTTGATGTTTTTTACAAATTCAACAAAACCGTATTGCATAAACTTCTCCTGAAATTGGTTTTAGATATCAAATTCGTCAAAGACGTTGCCGTCTTTTCCGTCTTTATCGTCGTTATCTTTTGTGCGAACGTCGTCGCCTTCCGATTTGTACGGATTTTCGTCAAGGTCGGACTTGTAGGGATCCTTAAACTCGCCGTACGTCCCCGCGACGTCGTCGCGCATAGTGTAGGGGTTGTTCGGATTTGCGTCAAAATACTCTCCGCGCGTCTCGGGGTCTCTGAAATCCTTCGCCTTTTTTCTCATAACTTCGCCGATGACGACCGTGACCGCCACAAATACGCCGTAAAGCGACAGCGCGACAGCGCTTGCCACAGTCTGCCAACTGTCTTTGACTATCACGATGCCCGCGAAATCCGCGAGGTAGTCGTTGACAGTCTTCAGCAGCGCGTCGTCCTCGAATACGATGAGGTAGACGGCGTTCAGCGCGACGGTCGACAAGCCGATGAGTATAAAATACACCATAGCCCACGTGCTGAAAGCGTTGTATCTTTCAACGGGGTTAAACTTGAA
>ONYW01000025.1 GCA_900322215.1 uncultured Eubacteriales bacterium
AGAGCGAGCGATAGAAAAAAAGCACCGCATAATCCAAGCGGGCTTCGAACTTTTTTCGGAAGTCGGCTATTACAGCACGAACACCGCGCAAATAGCCAAGCGCGCGGGGGTGTCGACGGGCATCGTGTACGGCTATTTCAAGGACAAACGAGATATTCTCCTCGACGTGCTCTCACTGTACGTTGAAAGAGTCTTCTCCCCTCTCCTCAACACGATAGACAACATCCCGGCTCTTGACCTGCACTCTCTCGCATCTCAGGCGATCGAACTTGCGATTTGCACCCACGAGCACAATGCGAAGATCCACGAGGCGCTCCACTCTATGTGCCATACGGACGAGGAAGTCAACGCGCGCTTTATCGCCCTCGAGGACGAAATGACGCTTCGCATTGCCAAGCGCTTTGAAGCCCTCGGCATGACTTCTCCAAATCTCGTCGAGCGCGTCCACCTCGCCATCGACATCGCCCAGTCCTTCGCCCACGAATCCGTCTACGACCACCACAACTATATCGACTACACCGAGTTCCGCACGATAGTAGAAAACACTTTGGTAAATTTGTTTGAATAAAAACTCAATTCAAAATCGCCTTATCTCAAAACAAAAATCCGCTATTCAAGCGGATTTTTGTGAATTATAGCATAATTCAATTTTTAATAACTAATCAATGCGTCTGCATAGTCGTCAAAAATGCCAAGTTGACCTCGCATATCATACGCAATGCTCGGGTTGAAACTTAAATGATAAATGCCCCCGATGCCGTCCTTATCTGCATAATCGTCAAAAATCGTATTTGTCGACACCATATCTAAACTCATGCCAAGATCGGCGCAATTATACGGCAATATAGGCTCAAACGTTCCTGTCGGAATCTCAAAACCTCTAATTAGCAGTGGCATTAAATAGCAGTTTTCGTCTTGCAAATATACAATTTCGAGTTGTGTCGACTGAGACCTGCCTGCGCCCGGAATATCTTTTCCCTCAATATAGTTATAGTCTTGTTCCGTCGGGTTTTGAATCTTCTTGTAGCACACGCCACCGACTTCCTTCTCATAAAGGGTTCCGTCGGCATTATAAATCCATCCATCCTGCTCTAAAAGCGATATGGCTCTTTCTATGTCGCTTTCTTGCGAAGAAAGGACTACGTCTCCCGCCCAATAGCCATTCAGGCGTAATGAATAATTGGTCGGATCATCATACTCAAAAAAGTCCTTGATTCTCTCCCAATTAAAAGCGTCAACAAGCGCTTGTCTGACAGACCTTGACGCAAGTGGTCCTACCGTTCTTATCTGGAACAAAGCAGGCTGATAATACATAGTGATTTTTATCTCGTCGTTTGATGACGGAATATGCGATATATGGTTTTCTAAAGCAACGTGATAGCCCGGGAGTTTCGCTGAACTTATACGAATATATTGTGCCCCAACGTCATCGCTGTTTGCAATAAGTCCTATTCCGTAGGCGTCGCGATTGTCTATTCTATATGCTCCTGATGTCGCAAAAGAAATATCTTCATTGTTCTCTTCTATAACCTTTGACAACAAATATCTTCCGTCACCGTCTTTTTCATACGCTGAATCCGGTAGTGCAATCCCTTGTTCGGTTGTCACGAGTTGCTTGTCTCCAAGAAAAACTTCCGTCGGATAGGGATATAAATTCAACAGTTCTTCCGCCCAAAAATAATTGACGTACTTTTCATCATACGTGAAAACCATAGTATAATCATTCGGCATCTTCACTCCGTCAAAGACCGTTTGAGACGTAGACGACGAAAATGCCTCAAATCCTTCCAACTTCTCCGCCAAATTATAATAGCTTGTCCTGTTTATAGAATAAATGTTTGCGGCATAGACAAGCAACGGCGCAAGATAATTCTCCGCTTTAATCGGGGTGGAATCGGAAAATTTAAGTCCTTCTTTCAGCGTGACTGTCACTTGGCGTTTGCTATCTTGACTCACGGTGCTACTGTGCGATGCTACGACGTTTTCATTGAAAGAAATCACTCCCTTGTCATTAGTCACAAGAAGACCTTGTCCTACTATCAAATCATGCCAATCAAGGTTAGACACATTTCTTATCCAAAGTTGTCCGATAGAATCTGTAGCAATATTCAACGTTTCGCTGTCGGTTGGCACCCAATGTGTCGCTTGCTCAAACCCGCGGTACGTAGAAAGCGGATACTCTTCAAATCCTTCGACGTTTTGGTATGAAACAAACAATTGATTTCCCCTCATAACGGCGACTTGCAAAAAGTCCGCGCGCTTGTTGTACCATTCATACCATTTTGCAAAAACTTCTTCTTCGCTCAGTCCGTTAGACGCCTGCGAGTTGAACACCATTGCATTTGCAAGAAAATCGAGTCCTAACTCGTATTTCTCCCCTGCCACGTTCAAATATGCAAGCCCGTTTTCATCCTCGTTGACAACGTCCCAGGTTATTTCTTTGCCTGAACTGTAAGACTCTATGACTATGTCCTGTTTTGAAGACAGAGTGACCTTGTTGTCATTTTTGTTGCATGCTGAAAAAAGCATACAAAAAACCAACGCCATCAAAAGTGCTATGACTATTCTTTTTGTTGTGGCCGTTGTTTTCATTGAGGCACCTCATAATATAATCTCTACAATTATAGTAATATTAGATGAGGACAAAAGCAATACGAATTAAAAAAATTTTTTAAAATTTAGCCGATTAGGATGTGCAGGTTGCGAATATCGGCGGTTTTGATGCGCTTTTGGACGGAGAAACCGTGCGGTTCGAGGTAGTTTTCTTTGGCAGAGCTGAGCCCTTGCGAGACAAGTTCTTTGGAGATGGCGAGGCAAACGTCCTCAACAATTTCCTGTTTCACCTTTTTGCCGAGGGAATCGTTGTCGGCGGTGAGCAAAAATTCGAGCGGATCCGCAAGGTCGGAGAGTTTTTCAAGCGTGCGGAGAGAGCGGAACATCCACTTGTAGTAAGGGCAATGCTTCCTGTTGAGCAAGAATATCATCTCCACCGCGTTTCGCACGAAGTCGTCAAGGGCGAGAATTGCCGCGCCGTCCTCGCCGTGAGCGAGCGCGCGAGTATAGTTGTACTGCCCTGTTTGCGCCATTCTTACGCAGCGGCTCGCGATTTTTTTGAGCCTTACGTCCTCGGGCATACCGTTCTTTATAGTCTCGCGTATGCGGGAAAACTCGCCGAGGTCGTCTCGGAAGACTTCGCCGTTCGTAGCTTCCGCAAAGTACGCGCTCTCCGTATACAGCCAGTCGCGCCACTCCTTCGGCGCGCCGTCCGTACCCGTGTATCTTAGGTAGAAGTCGCCGATTCTTGCAACGCCCTGCGAATTTGCGCCGATGACGGACGTATGTACGAGTTCCGTGCCGTTGTATTCCGCTTTGAGTTTGTCGTATGCGCGCGTGAGTTTGAAGCCGATTTTCTCCTCGTCTTCCCTTGTCAGCCAAAGGCAAAAGCCTGTTTCGAAGTCGTGATCGCGACTTATTTCATCGTCGAAGCCGAAGCACTCGGAGCCGTGCCCTACAAGTCCTACCGCGATGCGATTTTCGTAGTCGGCAAACTCGCGAGAGATCATCTCGCGTCCTGCGGTTTCAAAAAACTTCCTTGCTTCTTCAAGTCCTTTCATCGTATCATTAGCCTTTGTTGTATATCTCGTTCGCGCGCTTTTCAAGTTCCGCCTTTTGCATGAAATAGCCGAAAAACCCGTACGCAGGCGCGCACTTCTCGCATATATAGGCATAGTTGCCGTCGTGAGCGATATTCTCGTCGTTCAAGCACTCCCACGCCTTGTCAAGACACTCATCCACCTTGTCGTCCGCGTCCTCGCCCTTTGCGTATGCCGCGTCGTATTCGAGGTGGGCGAGGTTGACGTAGGACACGGCGACTTCGCCGTACACGCCCTCTTTTGCCTGCAAAAGTCCTATCGCCTCTTTGAAGTACTCTCTTGCCTCGTCGTATCTTTCAAGGTCTTTGAGCGCGGTCGCATAGTTGTTATACAGCCCCGCAAGGCGGTAGTCGCCTGGAGAGAGCAACCTCTCGTACGCCTCTTTTGCCTTGTCGTAATACGGAAGTGCCTCTTCCGCCTTTCCAAATGCTTTCATCGTGGTCGCGCAGTTGAGGTATATCGTAGCATTGTTCACACTCGACTCGTTGACGTTGCAGGACAGCAAAGACAGCGCTTCGTTCACAGCCGCAAGCCCGCGGTCCTTGTCGCCGACTTTTCTATAATATCCTATCTCTTCGCTGAGGATTTCAAGGAGTCCCTTGCTGTCATAAAGCGCTCTCGCTTCCTTCTCCCAATATCTCAGCACCTCACCCACTTCGTCCATTTGGTTGTGTGCAAAAAGGGAGTCGAGTTTGTCGATAATTCGACCGATAGGGATCGTCCCGATAGGTTCTTTCACGCAACAGCACTTTTCGTCAATAGACATGATATACCTCGCAAATTATGTTTTTGTTTTAATTGAAAAACTGCACAAACGGCAGTTTTTCTTTTCGTTTTCAAGTTGTTAAGTCGTTATTTTGCGATTTTTCGCTCAAAACTCACTTTTTGTTTGAGACTTGTGCGTCAAAGTTTTCAAGGCATCTGACGGAGATAGCATAGCAGTCCGCCATACACTCTTTGTTGAGGTTGTCGGCGTTGTCTTTCATCGTGTGGTAGTACGGCTGCAAATTGTGGTCAAGCGCCGTGATACCCGTCGACTTGTAGCCCGCTTGCAAAAACGCCGCGTTGTCAGTTGCTCCGCCAAACGGAGGAACCCAAGACTTTATGCAATGAATATCGAGTTCTTTTGCCGCCTGCATAAAGCTGTCCGAGACCTCTTTGTCGCTCTTCACCGTGCCGTTGAGGTCCCTATAACTTACGCCGAGGAAACGGCTCTCGTGAATCGTATCGTAGGAATAGATCCAGGTTGGCACGTCGTCAAATTCACCCTTGTGCTGTTCGCACCAAGCGTATGCCCCGCGGAGTCCCGCCTCCTCGCTTCCCGAGATGATGACGCCGACCTCCGTGTGTTCGAGTTCTATTCCCTCGTCTTTTAGTGCCTTCAAAATCGCGATGCCCATGTAGCAACCGGTGAGGTTGTCGTTTGCGCCGTCGACTATCGTGTGTTCGTCCCACATAAAATACATTCCGACAAGGCACGGCACGAAGATAAGCGCGGCAAAGCCCAAATACAAAAGAGCGGGCGAGTATGCCGCCGTCATGCCCTGCATAGTAAAGTTTGTGACGTATTGAAAGCCTGTCGCAAGTTGCAAGCGTACCGCCGCCGCTATGCAAAGCCCAAGATAGACGAATGCGCCGAGTATACTTGACACGAGGTGCGCCATGTGCACCTTTCCGCCAAACTTGTTGTTTACAGGCCAATTCCAAACGGCGTCGGGATGTCCGTTGAAGAAGATTCTGCCTCTCACCTCGCCCGAACATTTTTTGATTGCCGTCACGCTATGCCCCGTCTTCTTCGGGAAGAACACGTCTATAACCTTTTTGTAAAATCCGAATTGGACGACGAGGAGCGCAAGCCCGAGGCAAATGAATATCGCGCCGAGAATCGGCAGGAAGAAGAACGATACGATGCCCGCAAGCACAAACGAGATGGTGAAATATATCCATCCGAAAAACGCGTTCGGATGTTCCTCGAACGTCTCGATGTCCGCACGTTCGCACCCGCACTCGTTCTTCATATAATCCGCCATATATTCGCACGCCATCTTCTCTCCGAGACTGCCCGGATCGCGCTTTGGCATATCTTCGCATATATGTCTTATTTCTCTCGCCATAAATTCGGCGCTCGACGCTTTTTTGTCAATGAGTTTTTGAAGTTTTCCCATAGTTCCCCTATATCAAATTGTGATTTTCAAATCTTCAAAGGCAAAAGCCAAATGCTAAAACGATACTCTTATTCCGCCTTTTGCGCCTCGAAGCGTTCGAGTTTTTTGTATTCGAGATGCCAATAGAATTTTTTGAGCGGCGGGCATACGGCAAAAAGCACTCCCGCAAGCGAGAAGAGTTTTGACGGATTGACCTTCTTTCTTCCTCTCTCCAAGCCCTTCACCATCTTCTTTGCGACGTGAGCGGGTTTTTGAACGGGGAACGGCTTTTCGCGGATAACTTTGTCCTTTTGCCCCTCGACCGCTTTCTTGAAGAAGCCCGTGTCCGTTGCGATAGGATAGAGACAGGTGAGCTTTACGTTCTTCGGCATCTCCAAGCGGAATCCCTCTTGAAATCCTTGTACCGCAAATTTTGAAGAACTGTACAGCGCGTACCCCGGCATTGCCATCTTGCCGATAGCGGAGACGGTGATCGCCATGTGTCCCGGTCTTCCGTTCAAATACTCGATATACTTTTGGAAGGAATAAATCGGCGAATAGACGTTGACCTCGAAGATCTTCTCTATTCTCTCCCAGTTGACGTAGTTCATTCTTTCGTAGTACGGGAAGCCCGCGTTTGCATAGAAGATGTCGATGGAGCCGAGTTTTTCAACCGCGGTCTCAAAAATCTTGTCTACGTTCTCCTTTGTGGAGACATCGCACTGCATCGGAATGACCTTGTTTTTGTCAAAGCCCTCTATCTTGTCCGTAAAGAGGTCTACGGCAAGAATCTTGTTGTCTCCCTTGACAAGGAGTTTCAACACTTCAAGCCCGATACCACTGTTTGCGCCAGTCAAAACTATGGTTTTTCCCGTTATCATAATATTCTCCTTATCGCGCACAAAATTGTACACGTGTATATTTTCTAATAAAAGTTTATCACTTAGAGAAATGTATTTCAATACACAATTTCAAAAAAATGTCGGAAAACTCTGTGTGAATAAAAAAAATTAAAGGGTTTTCAAAACTTCCCGAATACTCTCCTGCAAATCTCGGGGCGTACCGCCGTTGACGACCACCTTTGTCGCGACCTCTTCGAGTGCTTTTTCGTCCGCTTGAGACGCGATGCGGGCAAGCACGTCCTCTCTTGACATACCGCGCGAGGACATAAGTCTCTCCACCCTCACGTCAAGCGGAGTCTTGACGAGAATGATCTCGTCAAACAAATCCTTCGACCCGCTCTCCAAAATGAGAGGCACTTCCACAACGAGCGGAGACCTTGAGTCCCGCTTTATTCTTTCAACAATAAGCGGATGCGCGAGAGAATTGAGTTTTTTCCTCTCCCCCTCGTCTCGGAATATGATTTTTGCAAGCGCGCGTCTGTCCACTTTTCCGTCAGTCACGACGGCAGGAAACAGGCGGGCAATACTCTCGATGTAGGACGGCTGAGCCAGCAGTTCGGAGTTGATTTCGTCCGCGCTTAAAGTGGCAAAGCCAAGATCCTTTGCCGTCCTTAGAGCCTCGCTCTTTCCGGAACCTATTCCACCGATTATTGCTATTTTCATTTTATTATTTCCTTTATCACGCTTTTTAGTGTATAACATCACGGTCTTTGACCGAATGAGGAATGAGGAATTAGGAATGAGGAATTGCGGAAAATACAATTCTATTCTTCCTCTATCACGCTTTATGCGTGGATATCATCACAACTTGGCGTGCATATCATCACAACAAAGTTGTGTATTCTCTATTCTTCCTCAACTGAGGAGATGAAATCTCCGAAAATTCACTGAGGTTGCTTGCAACCGAGAATTCACTAAACGAGGCTTGCCGAGTGAGAATTAGCTGAGCGCCAGCGAAAATTCACTATTCATAACCCCGCAGGTCGCCAACCTGTGCCATCCGCCTATTAAAACCGCTCAGGTTGGATGAGATGCGCGACATCGTGCTTCGAACGGTCAACCCAGTGTACATGAGCGTACACGGTTGAACGGGCGGAGTGCGATAACAAAGCAGGTCGCCAAGCTGTGCAGTTTTACAACAAGTCCCACGACTTGCCAACCTCCTCATCCACAGTCAAAGGCACGGACAGAGTAACGGCATGTTCCATCTCGCTTGCGAGGATTTGTTTGACCTCTTCGAGTTCCGTGTTGTCGGCGTCTATTATGAGTTCGTCGTGGATTTGAAGAATCATCTTTGACTTCATACCTTCAAGTCGTTTTTCCACGCCGAGCATAGCGAGTTTTATTATGTCGGCGGCAGAGCCTTGAAGCGGTGTATTCATCGCCATACGCTCGGCGGACGAGCGCACCATATAGTTGGAGGCGTTAAGGTCGGAGAGGTTTCTACGCCTGCCGAGCATCGTCTTTGCATAGCCTCTTTCTTTTGCGTCCGCGACGCATTTGTCCATAAAATCTCTGACCTTCGGGTGTGCCAAGAAATAGCCGTCTATAAACTCCTGCGCCTTGTATCTCGGAATTGCCAAGTTCTCCGCAAGCCCGAAACCGCTTATGCCGTAGATGATACCGAAGTTCACTGCCTTTGCGTCCCTTCTCTCGGACGGCGTTACGTCCTCTATTCGCTTGCCGAGGATTTGCGAGGCGGTGAGCGCGTGAATGTCTTCTTCGTGCCTAAAAGCATTTATCAGTTGCTCGTCCTCGCTGAAATGCGCAAGGAGCCTGAGTTCTATTTGCGAATAGTCGGCGGAAACGAGCGTACAACCCTCGCTCGCCACAAACGCGGATTTGACGTCCTTTGCCTCCTCGCTCCTTGTCGGAATGTTTTGAAGATTCGGGTTTGTCGACGAGAGCCTTCCCGTCATCGTGATGCACTGGTTGTACTCCGTGTGAATCTTCCCTCTCGTCACGAGCGGTTGAAGCCCGAGGACGTAGGTGGATTGGAGTTTTGCATAGTGGCGGTATTCCAAAATGAGCGGGATAATCGGATGTTCGCCCGCAAGGTTTGAAAGCACGTCTTCGCTGACGGAATAGCCCGTCTTCGTCTTCTTGCCGTGACGGAGTCCGAGTTTTTCAAACAGCACGTCGCCGAGTTGCTTCGGGCTCGCAATGTTGAAAGGTTCTCCCGCGAGTTCGTATATCTTGTTTGTGACCGCGTCTATCTTGTCTCCGTATTCTTTCTCCAAGCGTTTCAGCACGTCGGTAGACACACTCACACCGCGTTGCTCCATATTGCGCAAAACGACGCAAAGTGGTTGTTCAACTGTCAAAAAGAGATTATAAACTTCCTTTTGCGTCATTTGCTCGACAAGTTTGTCGCGCTCGACAAGCATCTCGACAGCGCCGACTTCAAGTCCGTCCGCGCCAAAGACTTGCTCAATACTTTTTATCGTCGCACTCTCACGAGCTAGGTGCGCCGCTATCATCACGTCAAAGAATTTGGCGTTGTCAAAGCCGTATGTTTTTGAAAGCGTTTTGAAGTCGTAACACACGAGTTCTTTGTCTTTTACAGCCTCTTTGAGAGCCTCGACAGCCTCGTCAAAATTCACTCCGTCGCTGAACAAATCCTGCGCTGTTTCTACAACGTACTCTGTCTTTTTGTCCACGGCAAATCTAATATCGCTTGCAATGACGACAGCCACCGAGTCGCCTGTCACGGCTTGCCTTATTTGCTCCGCGGTTTTGAGGACTACCGTCTTCTTTTCTATTGCGACGGGAGCGGGTGCCTCCCCCTCCTCGAACGTCATGCGGTTTGCAAGCGAGGAGATTTCAAATTCCGAAAGCAAACTCCTCACTTCCTGCGAATAGACGGGCTCGAACTTTATGTCGTCGAGCGTGATGTCTATCGGCACGTCGCGGTTGATTATCGCGAGTTCGCGACTGAGCAGAGCCGACTCCTTGCCTGCCGCGATTTTCTCCCCGAGTTTGCCCTTTATCTCCCCTGCGTGCGCGAGTACGCTGTCAAGCGAGCCGTAGTCCGCAAGCAGTTGCTTTGCCGTCTTTTCTCCCACGCCTGCGATGCCGGGGATATTGTCGCTTGCGTCGCCCATGAGAGCCTTGTAGTCTATAAACTGACTGACCGTAAAGCCGTCGGCGAGGAGCCGCTTCTCGTCATAGACCTCTATCTCGCTCACGCCTTTCTTTGTCCAAAACACCTTAGTGTTGTCCTTTACGAGTTGGAAACTGTCTCTGTCTCCCGTGACGATGATGCAAGGCTCGCTGAAACGCTTTGAGAGCGTGCCCAAGATGTCGTCGCCCTCATAGCCCTCCAAGGCAACGATTTTTATGCCCATCGCGGTTATTAAGGCTTTGAGAGGCTCAACCTGCTGGCGGAGTTCTTCGTCCATAGGTTTTCTCGTCGCCTTGTAACCGTCGTACATCTTGTGGCGGAACGTCGGACCGTGCAGGTCGAACGCCGCGGCTATATGCGTTGGATTTTGCTCCTTTATGAGCCTGAGCAGTATGCTCAAAAAGCCGTATATCGCACCTGTATACTGCCCTTTCGACGTCTTGAGATTCGGGAGCGCGTGATACGCTCTGTGCATCAAACTGTTGGAGTCCAAAAGCAAAATTTTTGTTTCCATAATACCTCTTGTGAATGTCATAGACATTCAATGGATTTTCGCTGGTCTTCGACCTCTCAATTGGTGTTGCTGTTTATCCATAAATAGAGCTTTCCCATCTCCTTCGTATGGTTCTTCCCACCGCGCAATAGCCGAACACAAGTCAAAATGCTTAGTTTGTGGAAAATGATATTGTCGCATTTTGACATTGCTATTCTCTACAATGCTTTATACCCGCTCCGGGAAGACCCGTCGGTGCCCTCAAAAGTATCGTGCTCTCATTATGCCACGCCTCTTTGGGCGAAAATGAACGGAGCCTCGCCGTCGAGGCGTACTGCATATCAGTCGGGACACACTCACGCGGTCGTCGCCTCTGCGACTCCAGTCACATCTTCGAATGAGTTGTCGTCATAGCCACACTCCAACGAGCTGTCGGTCAAAACCGCTCAGGATTGATGGATGACGAGGAAGGTGCGCACGCGAACCGCCTAATGTACATAAGCGTACATGACGGTGAGCGCACGCAAAGCTGACAAAGTCAGGCGCGATCCTGTGCGGTTTAGCCTCGCAAGAATTGAGCAAGGCCGTTGTCCAGCGCCACTATCGCGTCGCCGTAGCCCTTTGCCATAAACGAGACGACCTTGTCGTGCGAGAACGCCATCGCCTTGCCGAGGTAGACGCGCGGAATGATATACCTCACCTCTACGTCGTCTCCGAACTCGAACTTGCGCTTTGGCTGCTTTTTTTCAAGATTCGTGCGGATGACGAGAATCTTTTTGTAGCCGTGACGCGCGATGAGGTTGACGGGCATATTGTCCCACACTCCGCCGTCTATGAACTTCTTTTTTTCTATCTTCTTTGCAGGCAGTCCTGGGAAAGTTGCGGAGGCTATGATATAGTCCACGAGTTCGCCTTCTTTGATGTCCTCTTTCATGACTTCAAAGGGTTTTCTGTCGCTTAGGTCGTACGCCACACAGCCGTAGTCTAGCGGACTATTTCGCAAATCTTTTTCCGATACGTGCTCCGCCAAGAACGCCGAGCATTGCGCGTGCGTCTTTTTGAGGATTTCACGGACGGTAAGCGCCATTTTGCCGACGTACACGAGCGTGTTGAGGTCGATTTCTTTCTCCTTGATGTTTTTGAGATACTGCATATCGACGGGGAAAATGGTGTCCGTGTCTATGGTCTTCCACATATCGTACATCTTTTTGTAACCGCCCTCGAGATACAACGCGCCGTTGACCGCGCCTATCGACGTACCGACGACTCCGTCAAAGTGAATGCCATACTCCTCTATCGCGCGAAGTGCGCCGACTTGGTAGGCTCCTTTCACTCCGCCGCCTTCAAGCACTAATCCGATTTTTTCCATACTTTCGTTCCTCAATTCGTCGTTTTACTATCTTTTGCATTATTATATTTTATTTTAGCATATAACTTTGCTTTTTTCTATACAAAAAAAGAAAAACTGCTGAAAAATTTCAGCAGTTTTAATTGATTCTTTGCACGTCTTACGGCGTTTGCAAATCGTCAGTTGTCGCTTTGCTCCGTTTGCCTTTTGGGGAGCGGTGCGCCGTGCATGTGATTTATCAGGTCTTCGCCGTCAGGAATCGAATAATACTCGGATTTCGGATCTTGCGACTCAGGCGTGATGTCCACGGAGTTGTCGTAGAGGTAGATGTGGAATTCAAGTCCTTTGAAGAACATATACAGCACTTCGTTCTCGTCCTTTTGATCCTTCAAATCGTGCGCGTAGAAGTGACCTATTCGCTTGTCCTCAAACGTCGGGTAGAAGTATACCTTTTCGTTTTGCGGGAAGTTGCTGAGTCCGGTCACGACCATGCCCATGTGGAACCAGGATTCCTTTATGCCGTTTCTTTCCCACTCGTACTTGTACGGTTCGAGATCCTTATGGTGGTCGACGAGTGCGCCGATCGCCCTTTGAATGAGCGCGTCCACGGTGTCGTTGCCCGTCTTTATCATATTCGTTGCGGAAGACGGCTGCCAGTTGTAGAGGTCGAGGAAGCCCGTTTGGTTGAACTCGAGGTTGTAGCCCTTTGAAATGTAGTTGTCATACATATATTGGTCGATGGTGTCCTTCGTCTGACCGAAGAAATAATTGCCGTCGCCGTCTATCGTGTAGTGATCGTATGAGAAACTCGTGAGCGTACCGAGCATATTGGACGCCATAATGTTGTTGATATTTATATGGCAATACTTCGGATAATAGATGACGGGCAAATGTAAGTATGGCCCTTCATCCGGGTATACCGTTCCCGACGCGGTGTCCACTCTGTACGAGCAAATGCTGACAGGCGAATAGAACGCGCATTGAGCGACGTTTCTTAGCACGCAACCGTCAAACGTGACGTCCGTGTCGTAAATGCTCGAAATCTTGAGTCCGTTTTCAAGGAGAGAGAACTCAACTCTTACGTTTTCAAGGTGCACTCTTCCCCACGGATTTACGACAAAGTCGTCTGCTATCGTCTCAAAGTCGATGCTGTCGCCCCAAAGTCCCTGCGTGTCGTCGTTTGAGAAAGTCGTATCTTCGCCAAGCGTATTCGCCCTTATGTGAATATTGCTGACAGTCACGTTGCTCCAGGCTACGTGCGTGAGTTCGCTGTATTTGTCAAAGAGCAATTCTTTCCAAGAGGAGAGAGTGTGGTTGTTGCCGTACAAATCGCCGTAGAGGTCGATTCTTGACGGATCGTTGAAACGCTTGACTATCTTTCCGTTCACTTCGGCGTCTTGCCCGTAGATCGCCACGTAGTCCTCGTCAAAGACCGCGTCGCCAGCAAGCACGATAGCCATTGTCTTAGAACTGGACTTGTAGACGTCATAGCCGTTGACGTCCTTTGTCAGCAGGGCGTTTGCATAGGCGTATTCCTTTTGATCCTTTGACGCCTCTTTGAGTTCTACGGCGTTCGAGACCTCCGTGCCGTAGATGGCAAAGAAGGAGACTTCTTCCGTCGTATAGTGCGGCATCGTCTCGTATTTCGGATAGCGAGCGGACACGCGCACTATGATTTGTTGTTTGCCTTTGCCTTCGAGTGCGGAACCGATGAACGCGAGTTTGTTGACGATGTTCTCGTCAAAGCGAGCGTATTCTCCGCCCTGCACGACTTCAAACTTGTATGCGGAATAGAAGTCGGAAAGTTCAGCCTCGTTTTCAGGCTCGTCGTCTATTCTTATTAGCGTGCTGTTTGCCTCTTTGGTATGGTCGACTGCGACGTCCACGAATTTGTCGGACGCAAACACCGTCTCTCTTGCGATACCTACCGCAAAATAGAGAGCGGAGGTTTCGAGTTTTATCGTAGTGAGTTTTTCTCTCACGTTGAGTTCTATATCCACGCTCTTTGCGCCGAGCGTAGCCGTAACTCTCACGACGCCGCTACCTACAGCCTTCAATTCGCCGTTTGCGCTGACTGTCGCAATACGGTTGTTAGAAGACGTCCAGCTTACGCCCGCAGGAGTGCCGTCTTTTGTTTGGTCTGCCCATACGACAAAGAGTTGGAACGGTTTGCCGTCGGATTCCAATATGAAGTTGTTAGCCTCGTTCCTGTTGTCAAACAAATCTTTGTTTGCGATCGCTATATCGTCTTCTGCACAGCGAGTGATGACAAAGGTCTTTTCGCCGTTTGTCAGCACGACTTCGTCGCCTGTTATCGTGAGCGTATCGCCCGAGACAGTACCGCCGGATACGACCTCGAATCCGCTGTCTAAGCCGAGTTCCGCAAACGTGAGTGCAGGTTTTGAGGTGACAAGTGCGTCGCCGTATTTTGCGCTCGCGCCCGCTTCGACGGTCACAGCGTACGGAGCGGATTCAACGAATTTGAGCGTACCTTCGCCCTCCGACGAATACACGCTTGCTTTGTGCGTAATATTTGCAGTACCCGCCTTGCGAGCCGTCACAACGCCGTTTTGGTCAACGGTTGCGACCTCTTCGTTGTCGCTCTTCCACTCGGAGACGCTCACCTTGCTGTCGACAGGCGTGTAGTTTGCGACAAGTCGCATCGTATTGCCGACTTTGAAGGAGT
The DNA here is from genome assembly GCA_900322215.1 of uncultured Eubacteriales bacterium. GTDB lineage: Bacteria > Bacillota > Clostridia > Christensenellales > CAG-917 > CAG-475. The sequence goes on from ONYW01000025.1 coordinate 14,351, forward strand.
CTTGTTCCGTCGTAGACGCTATTGAGACCTTTTCCACGTCAAAGCCGACGACTTCGACTCTCACGTAGGTATAGTATATGCCCGCCGCCGCTTTGAGGCTGAACGTGCAATAGGTTCTTATCTCCACTTTGCCGGAATTGTTGGAGCCGACTTCGAGCCCGTTGTCGTCTATGAGCATAGCCGCGGGTTTGACCTCGGTGACGCCCGGTTCGTCCTTGTGAGCGATATAATACTCGTACGCTTGTTCATACTCGTTATCCAAGCATCTAAGCCCTTCTATCGTCCAGGTGACCGTCTTGTTTGTCGCCTTTTCGGGCAGGACTTGCAGGTAGGCGTATTTTGACACGTCAAACACGCCTTCTTCAAGGTCGGACGTGCTGACGGTGATATTCTTGACTTGTCGTCCGTCCGCGTCGACGATAGCGACACTCTCGACGGCGATATAGACTTCCATAGAAATTATCGCGCCGACTGCAAGCACTATGAGCAGGACGATAATCGGTATAAGGATGAGAATGCCAATCATAACTTTTTTCATATCCGCACCCTCCCTTATGAAACTATCTTAGAATAGCGCTTGTTCAAGTTTACGAACATGAGACTCGCGCTTGCCGCAAGCAAAACTGCGGACACGATCGCAAGGACGAGATATACGTCGCCGACGTGGTTGATACGCACGATCGTCCAGTTGCCTATACGAAGCGGCAAGAAACTGAACACCATCGTGAACAAGCCGTAAAGAATCGCGACGACCATACCTACTATCATAGAGAGCGCGACGTTCTTGTTGGCTTTGACGAGTTCGCCGTCGCCCGAGACGTTGAAGGTCGGCATCTTGATGTCAGCCCACATGCTGAGGCAGGTGAGCGCCATAACGACCATTTCGCAAATTCCGAATATCGCTCCCATGTCAAGAGGCGTAAGCATTTTGCCTCCCGCCTCGGACGTATAATAACCACCCGACACCGCGCAGCAAAGCGCGACGGACACGATCGCCACTATCGAATACAGGAAGAACTTCGTGAGAATTTGCTTTGTAAAACTGACAGGAATAATCTTTGTGAAGTAGAAGCAATTCCCCTCTCTTGAAATCGACGTGGACGCAAAGGAGACGATTATCGTAACGAAGATTATGATGACCATAAGCGTAAGCCCCGGCATGATGCCCGCGCCGACGCTCTTTGTGCCCATACTCGCCGCAAGACGGTTGCAGAAAAACACCATAAACGGTGCCGCGCACGCCATTGCGAGGTATTGGAAGGAATAGTTGAAACTTCTCAAAATCAAATAGAATTCCTTGTGAAGCATCGCATGGAATTGATTTCTTGGATGATTTTTGATTTTCTTTTTGAAAGACGTCTTTTCCGTCTCTATGCCGTAGAGAATAGTCTTGTAATACGCTGTCTTTGTGACAAAGAACGCGCCGACTCCAAAACCTACGTTGAGCAGGAAGATATAGAGGAAGTTGAGCGCCATTTCTCCGCTCGACATACCCGCGAACTTTTTGCCGTTGATGAGGTAGGCATACCAGTTGAACGGATAGGCGTGCGACGCAAATCTCCTGTATATCTCGACGACTTCCGCCGAGAAGATGTTCTTGTTTGTCTCCATAAGGTAGTCTACGATGTTGCCGAGCGCGATCATATACAGCACGAACACACCGCATACCGCAAGAATGGTGAGAATGAGAATAAGCAAAAACTGGTTTTTGACGAGGTTCATTATCTTCATCACGGGGACGGCTATGACGTTTGCCACAAAGAACGGCAAGAGCGATGAGAAAAGTATGACGGCGATGTATGAGAAATAATCTCCGACAACCGCTTTCGTCTCAACGCCGAACGTGATGTAGAACGGGAACATCAAAGCAAAGCACACAACGAGGTTGTGCAGGAAACAATATATGGATTTTGACACGAGAATTTCCGTTCCGCTGACTGGGAAACGAAGAAGCAGCTCGTTGTCGCCGTTCATATACAGGTTTTTGATGACGGTACCCGTGGACACCGCCGTCGCGATGATCATGGTAGCCATCGTTACGAGCGTCAAAAATTCAATAGTGAGACCGGCTTTGTTGATGAAAAGCCTGCTCATATAAACGATACCGAGTATGAGGACGGCATAGACGACGGCAAAGAAGAGGTAGTTTGCAACCTGCAACACCCTATTCTTCGCGCCGATCTTGTGGACCGTGCCAAACCGAGACTTCAGGTCCAACTTGAAAAGCGTCTTCACACTCTGCATGGAGAAGTTGCTTTTCATTTTGTTGCCTCCTCGGATTCGTTATCCTTGTCTTCGGTTTGTTCTTTTGAAGCGGTCAAGTCTGCTTCGTCAAAAGACGCGGTTTCCTCGCCGCCGTTTGAGGCAGGAATATAGTCGGGGCGAGCGTCCGCGCTCTCTTGCGCCGCATAGTCGAGGAAGAGCCTTTCGTCGTACGTGCCCGTCGCCTTGAAAAAGATTTCTTCGAGTCTCGTCTTGTTTTCTTCGTTGTGAAGGTCCAAGATGTCGATGAGTTTTCCGTCGTTGACAATTGCCGCACGTCCGCAAAGTTTCTTGACAAGGTCAAGGTTGTGACTCGAGAAGAAGACGGTGTTTCCCTGCGCGCAATGTTCTCTCATAAGCGCGATGATTTCCGCCGTCGACTGCGGATCGAGTCCCATCATAGGCTCGTCAAGCACCCAAAGTTTCGGGTTGTGAATGAGAGCGGCGATGACGCAAATCTTTTGCTTCATGCCGTGCGAATAGGACTTGATTTGCCTGTCGATAGCAAATTCCAAGCGGAAAAGTTTTGCAAGTCTCGTCATACGCTCGGTTCTGTCCGCTTCGCTGACTTTGTAGAGGTCGGCAACATAGTTGACGTATTCTCTGCCCGTAAGCTTTTCGTATACCGAGTGGTTGTCGGGGACGTAACCCATATTCATTTTTGCGGTGATAGGATCCTTTTTCATATCGTGACCGCAAATTTCGATCGTACCGCTGTCATACGGAAGAATACCCGTAAGGCACTTGATGGTCGTGGATTTGCCCGCGCCGTTTTGTCCGAGGAATCCGAAGATTTCGCCCGGTTGGACTTCAAAAGATATATGATTTACTGCGATTCTCTCGCTCTTTGGATATTTTTTTACTAAATCATTAACTAATAGCATAGTGAATTTCTCCTTGTTAGTATTTGCGCACGCGCGCCCGCGCATAGGTCACAAAACCGTGACAATAGGCAAAAATCAATTGAGATTTACGGGTGACAACTTCAAAAACGAAGTCTTGCAAACGTCAGGCGTGTACGAAAATTCGCGCAAGAGTTTCGGCGGCGTATGCTTGTAGAACGCGTCCACGTTTGACGCCTTGAACTTCAAAAATACGCTCTTTACCCTTGCGAGATAATATGTCAAAATCACCGTTATGCTCGCAAAGCAAAACAGTGCGATAAAACTGAATAGTGCCTTTGGAATGTTTGCTCCGAAAGCCAGTGCGGAGTCTCTGAAAATCGCAAAGAAGAACAGCATAGTGACAAGACTTGATATCACTTTGCGCACTTCGTTCGGTAAATATTTGAATGTCGAAACGGCGACGAACACGACTCCTACGAGCAGCACGAGTTGCATTGCCTTCTCGACAACCTTTACGAAAAAGGATAGCGAATCCAAAATATCTCCCTGTTCCCGCAGTTATTTTTGCCAAAAATGCAAGAACAAATATCTTTATTATTTTACCATTGAGCCAAAATTATGTCAATGAAAAAGTATTTACCATATAGTATATAAGATATTATAACATACAGTTGTTTAACATTTATGGGATTTTGGCGCGCAGAAAACGGTTTATAACGCAAAAAGACTTGACTAAAACAAACAAAAAGCGTATAACAACCCTTGCACAAAGGAATGAAAAAATGATAAGCAATATTATAAGCGCAACAAGCACGATAGAGTATTTTGAGATTTTGCTTCCGCTCGCTCTCATACTCGTGTGCACAAAACTCTTTTCCGTACTCGGCAAAAAGATAGGTCTACCGCAGGTCGTAGGCATGCTTGTCGCGGGCATTTTGCTCGGACTTATCAAACTTATCCCGGGACAAACCATCTTCACTTCCGCCACTATGGAGGGACTCTCCTTCCTCGCGAAAATCGGCGTAATTCTCATCATGTTCTCGGCGGGCATCGAGACGGATCTCAAACAGTTCAAAACTTGCGGATTTCCCTCCGTTGTCATAACGCTTCTCGGCGTCATCTTCCCCGTAGGACTCGGATTTATCGTCGCCGCCGCCTGCAACACGGGCTTCTCGGGCATGACGAGCGATCAGGCGATTCAAAACCTCTTCTACGGCACGATCCTTGCCGCAACTTCCGTCTCGGTCACGGTCGCGGCGCTTAAAGAACTCGGCAAACTCGGCACGAAGGTCGGCACGTCCATTATCGCAGCGGCTATCCTTGACGACATTATAGGCGTCATCCTCCTCTCCCTCTTCGTCAGTTTGAAAAACGGAAGCGGAGTCGGCAATATAGGCGTCGTCATCGGCAAGATGGTAGGCTTCTTTGCGGCGGCAGCGGTTGTCGGAGTCATTCTCCACTTCGTCATGAATTTCATCGAAAAGAAGTACCCGCACACTCGCCGTCTTCCTATCCTCGGCTTTGCGATATGCTTCTTCTTTGCTTATGCTGCTGAAAAGTGGTTCGGAGTTGCGGACATCACGGGCGCGTATATCGCGGGACTCGTGCTTGCCACCGTCCGCGAACACGACTATATCGACAGAAAGGTCGAAGTGTCAAGTTATATGATTTTCGCCCCTGTCTTCTTTGCGAACATCGGCATAAACGCGGACTTTTCCACCCTAAACGGCGCAATGGTAGGCTTCGGCTTTGCGTTCATCGCGGCGGGGCTTATCGGCAAAGTGCTCGGTTGCGGCACGGGCGCGCTCATCTGCAAATACGGCATAAAGGACAGCCTCCGCGTCGGCGTCGGCATGATGGTACGAGCCGAGGTCGTCCTCGTCTGCACGCAGAAAGGTATAGACAACGGCATCGTCGATCCGAACATTATGCCGTTCGTGCTCATCCTCATCATCGTCTCGACTTTGCTCACTCCGCTCTTCCTCAAACTCTCCTACCGCAAGGAGATGAAGGCGCACGAACACATCTTGAACGATCCGCTCCAACCTCTCGCAACCTCCGCAAACGGCGAACCGCTCTCGGCGGAAGCCGCTCAGTCCGCCATCGGCACTCCGCGTGCGTGGCAGGTGGAACCGGATTCAATCGATGACTCCGACATCGATTGAATATGTATATACAAATCAAAGATTTGATGATATATAATGCTTCGCATCGATGATATACACGCACGGCGTGATGATATACACTCTTCGAGCGATATTGGAAAAACGAACAACATCATATACACAAATACAAAAACGACACTCATCCGAGTGTCGTTTTTTATTGTTTTTTCCGCAACTCACAACTATGTTGTGAATATAACTCTCGCCTACGAGAATATCACTCACCGTAAGGTGAATATAACTCGCGCAACGAATATCACTTGATAATCGGTTTATCCCAGTGGGAGTCAGGCTCCAGTCCCATTAAACGAACCGCCGTTGCCGCAACGTTGGAGAGTCCAAACTCGCCGTCGGCGATTTCGCAATTTTGTCCGAAAATGATGAACGGAACGGGATTGAGGCTGTGCGCCGTACGGACGGAGATCACACCCTTCTTGTTCTTTTCAAGCATTTCGTCCGCATTGCCGTGGTCCGCCGTGACGATGAGCGTATAGCCGTGCTTCTCCACGACAGGCAAAAGTCTTGCAAGACCGAGGTCTACCGCTTCCACGCCGATTCTCGTGGCGTCGAGGTTGCCCGTGTGTCCGACCATATCGCCGTTCGGGTAGTTGCAGCGGATGAAAGAATACTCTTCGCTCTCGATTGCTTCGATGACCTTGTCGGTGACTTCCGCGGCTTTCATCCACGGACGCTCGTCAAAGGAGACCTTGTCGCTCGGGACTTCCTCCCAAACTTCCAACTTATCGCTGAATTTCTCGGAGCGGTTGCCGTTCCAGAAATACGTGACGTGGCCGTACTTTTGCGTTTCGCTGACAGCGTAGGACTTGATGCCTTTATTCACAAGGTATTCGGAGAGCGTATACTTGATCTTCGGCGGTTCGACAAGGAATCTTGTCGGGAGCTTCAAATCTCCGTCGTATTGGAGCATACCCGCATACTTGACCTTCGGCATATTGCCTCTGTCGAATTTGTCGAAGTCGGCATTGTCAAACGCCATAGAAATCTCTATCGCGCGGTCTCCGCGGAAGTTGAAGAGGATGACGCTGTCGCCGTCTTTCATTGCGCCCACAGGCTCGCCGTTTTCGGCGATGACGAACGCAGGCAAATCTTGGTCGATAACGCCCGGGTTTTCGTTTCTATAAGTCTCTATCGCCTCCGTTGCGGACGAGAACGCCCTGCCCTTGCCGTAGACGTGCGTGTCAAAGCCCTGTTTCACCATGTCCCAGTTTGCAAAATACCTGTCCATAGTGATTTTCATACGACCGCCACCCGACGCTATGCGTGCGTCAAACGAGCCGTCGTTGAGTTCTTTGCAAGCGTTTTCAAGCATATCGATATACGTGAGTGCGGAAGTCGCGGGCACGTCGCGTCCGTCGAGGAGCGCATGCACTCTCACTCTCTTCACGCCGTCTTTCTTTGCGCCCTTTATAAGCGCGATAAGGTGGCTTATATTGCTGTGTACGTTGCCGTCGGACAAAAGCCCCATAAAGTGCATTGTACTGCCGTTTTTTACGCAGTTGTCTTTGAGTTCTTGCCAGGCGGAGGATGCAAAGATGTCTCCCGACTCTATCGCCTCTTCGACGAGTTTTGCACCCTGCGAATAGACTTGACCGCAACCGAGGGCGTTGTGACCGACCTCGCTGTTGCCCATATCGTCGTCGCTCGGAAGACCTACCGCCGTGCCGTGCGCCTTGATGTACGTGTGCGGGCATTCGGCAAGCAGTTTGTCAAGCGTCGGAGTGTTTGCAAGCGTGACCGCGTCTCCAAGCCCTGTCTTTGACTTGCCTACGCCGTCCATAACAACCAAAACTAATTTATTCATATTATACCTACTTCTATTCTCTACCAAAAAAAATTACCTTCTCCTTCGTATTGAGTATCGTCGTTCAACCCTAAATGCAACACCCCTTCCTGCTCCGCCAGTTTTCCCCACCGCGGAACCTACCGAACACAAGTTGCTCACTTCTAAGGAATAAACAAAACTGTCGTTC
>ONYW01000026.1 GCA_900322215.1 uncultured Eubacteriales bacterium
CTCGCTCCGGGGACACCGAGTCGGCGCTCTAAAATCCGGTTTTCTCTATTCTTTGCCACTTCGCATTTTGGACGGCAAAGCCAACCGTATGTCCAAAATGCTCGTACTGCGTGCAGACCGAGGCACTCCGGGGACTCCGCCATTGCGGAGTCGGTTCCGTCTTCGAACAGCCAACGTTCAAAAACCGCTCAGGATTGATGGATGACGAGGAAGGGTGCTTTGAACGGCAGACCCAATGTACATAGGCGTACATGGTCTGACGAGCAAAGTGCGCTGACAAAGTCAGGCGCGATCCTGTGCGGTTTTTAGTAGTTTACGACTTGGGAGAAATCAACCGCCTTCAGCGAAGCCCCGCCAATAAGACCGCCGTCGATCTCAGGCATTGCCATGAGTTCTTTTACGTTCTTCGGATTCATGCTGCCGCCGTATTGGATGCGGATACGCTCTGCGCATTTCGGGCAGAAGACTTCTGCGAGTGTACGACGAACGATAGCGATTGTCTCGTTTGCAACTTCTGCGGTTGCAGTTCTGCCTGTACCGATCGCCCAAACGGGTTCGTATGCGATGACGATATTGTCAACGTCGTCCTTTGAGACATCTTTGAGTGCGCCCTTTGTTTGACGAACGAGGACTTCTTCAACCTTGCCGGATTCTCTCTCTTCGAGTGTTTCACCGACACAAATGATAGGTTTGAGTCCCGCTGCGAGTGCGGCCTTTACTCTTGCGTTGACGGTTTCGTCCGTCTCGCCAAAGTATTGACGTCTCTCGGAGTGACCGATAATGACGTATTCAACGCCGAGTTCGACGAGCATCTTTGCTGAGATTTCGCCTGTGAACGCGCCTTTTTCAGCCCAGTGAACGTTCTCTGCACCGACTTTTACGTTTGAACCCTTCGTGAGTTCGACAGCCGTCCAAAGATCCGTATACGGCGTGCAGATAACCACGTCGCAAGTTGCGTCCTTGACGAGCGGAAGAAGTTCTTCGATGAGAGCCTTTGCTTCGGCTTTTGTGTTGTTCATTTTCCAGTTGCCGGCGATAATTGCTTTTCTTGCCATAATGTATAACCCCTAAAATAATTTATTTTTTTGCCACAACGCCCTACATAGTAGGGCGAAGCGGAATTTGATTTTCAAAACTTACTTTGCGTCGTTCAAGCAGTCGATGCCCGGAAGAACCTTGCCTTCAAGGAATTCGAGAGACGCGCCGCCACCCGTTGAGATGTGCGTCATCTTGTCTGCAAAACCGAGTTGTGCAACAGCCGCAGCGGAGTCGCCACCGCCGATGATCGTCGTTGCGTTCGTCTCAGCCATAGCCTTTGCGACCGCGATCGTACCCGCAGCGCACGTTGGATTTTCAAACACGCCCATAGGACCGTTCCAAACGACGGTCTTGGCTTCCTTTACCGCGTTTGCAAAGAGTTCTTGCGTCTTCGGACCGATATCGAGTCCCATCTTGTCCGCAGGAATCGCATTGGACGGAACGTATTCGACTTCGATAGGCTTGTCGATCGGATCAGGGAATGCAGGTGCGACGGCAGTATCCACAGGAAGATAAATCTTCTTGCCGAGTTTTTCAGCCTTCTCTAACATATTCTTGCAGTACTCGAGTTTTTCGTCGTCGACAAGGGATGTACCGATAGAACCGCCCTTTGCCTTGATGAACGTATATGCCATACCACCGCCGATGATGAGAGCGTCGCACTTTGTAAGGAGGTTGTCAATGACGTTGAGTTTGTCCGCAACCTTTGCGCCGCCGAGGATCGCGAGGAACGGACGAACAGGATTTTCAACCGCGTTTCCGAGGTATTTGAGTTCCTTTTCGATGAGGAAACCGCTGACTGCGACCTTTGCAAAGCCGTATTGAACAATACCTGCCGTCGTTGCGTGCGCGCGGTGTGCCGTGCCGAATGCGTCGTTTACGTACACGTCGCAGAAATCGGCGAGTTTACGGCAAAGTTCTTCACTGTTCTTCTCTTCGCCTGCGTCGAAACGAGTGTTTTCAAGAAGCACGATTTCGCCGTCTTTGAGGTTTGCGACTTTTGCATGTGCGTCGTCGCCGACAAGGTCTGTCGCAAACGTGACTTTGCCCGGGAAATGATCCGCAAGTCTTTCCGCAACCGGGCGAAGTGTGAACTTCTTCGGATCGTTTTTGAGAGCCTTTGCAATATATTCAGCCTTTGCAGCCGCTTGCTCTTCTGCAGGAAGTGCTTCGACAGCCTTCTTTTCCTTCTTGTTCAAGCCGAAACCTTCCGTGAAGATATTGTGCGGTTTGCCCATGTGAGAGCAAAGAATAACCTTTGCACCGTGCTCGACAAGATAAGAGATTGTCGGGAGAGCGCCGTTGATACGGTTTTCGTCAGTGATAACGCCGTCCACCATAGGAACGTTGAAGTCACAACGAACGAGACACTTTTTGCCTTTGACGTCTACATCGCGAATTGTAAGTTTTGCCATAAATTTCTCCTTTAAGAAAAAGATTTTACAATGAATTGTAAAAAATTGAAGGTGCAAAGCACATATCAATATATTTTTACCGACAACTATTATAACATAATAAATTCCATACTGCAAGCATAAATCTATCTTACCGCCATTTTTTTAGCAAACGGAAACGGACAACGCGTACAGCCAAAAAATCTTGTTATTTATTTGCGTACAGGCGGACTTATCGTCCTCGAAACCACAAATATATTTGAGCCATTCGCAACACTTTTCGTGTTTTTCGCCGCAATCAAATAAACGGCACAATAACACCTTTCGTGTCTTATTTGCGACAAAATCGCCGATTTTGGCACAAAAAATGCCGATTTTAGACAAAATCGGCAAAATCGCAAACACTATTCGTGTTTTTAGCATATTTCAAAATTTGGTCAGATGTCCTTCGGTTTTCAAGTTTTCAAAGCCTATTTGACGCATTCCTTCATAGACTACGATAGCGACGCTGTTTGAAAGATTCAGACTTCTCGCCTCCGCTACCATGGGGATTCTTATTGTACGTTCATAGTTGTCGTGCAACAACTCTTCGGGAAGACCCTTCGTTTCTTTGCCGAAAAAGAGGAAATCTCCCTCTTCAAATTTTGCCTCGTCATATCTTATCTTCGCCTTTGTCGAGCAAAAGTAGAAATGAGGGGCATCGCCTGCCTCATTGCCGTCTATGTGCAAACTGCCGCTTTCATATTTCACTCTGCCTTTTGCGTGAACGTCAAAGAACTCTTGCAAGTTCTCATAGACATGAAAGTCCGTGAGATGCCAGTAGTCAAGGCCGGCGCGCTTGAGCGCCTTGTCGGATATATCGAAGCCGAGCGGTTTGATGAGGTGTACGTGACAGCCTGTCGCAGCCGCCGTTCTTACTATATTGCCCGTGTTTTGGGGGATTTCTGGTTCTACCAATACTATATTAAACATTGTTTTTACGACAGCGTTATTTTGCGATTTGCATCGTCAAGTTTACGTGCCCTCGCACACCGTGTACGCCAAGTACACTTGGTGCTCGCGTGCGCACTTTCCTTGCAACTCATCGAAATACCGCTGTCTTAACCTTCTATTTTATTTTTAATTATTATACTACCTGGATAAACCAAACGCACGAAGTGCGCGCTCTTCATCCAAAAATTGCTGTTTCTTTTTATTTATTTATTTGTTTGGATAAAAACCAATAATAACTCCAGTTTTTTCCTTTTATAAATACTATTTTGATTTTACTATTTTATAGAGACAAGCCAATTATCTCCATCAAGAATATACTGAAATTCAGTCAAATTGTCGTCTTCTATCACTCTTATAAGGTCATGCAAATCATCAACGACATTTCTTTCATCAAGCAAACCTATGTCAATCCACTCCATGTTGCCTTCGGCAGAGGAGATAAGTTCCCCGGAAAAATTGTTGGCTTTAAACAGTAGCACAATATATCTGCCATTATCTATTGGGAATTGTTTTATTCCTGCAAGTTTTGGCTCATATATATCAAGTCCTGTTTCTTCTTTCATTTCTCTTTTTACAGCATCTACAAAAGACTCGCCCTTTTCCACGTGTCCGCCAGGCAAAGCATAGCCATGCCAATCGTCTTTCACTCTATTTTGCAAAAGAATTCTATTTCCATTTCTAATCAGACATAGAACAGTCAACTCGACAATTTCCGTTTTGCGCATATATGTCTCCTTTTTTAATTAGCAAAAAACTTATTGACAACGTCCATGATGTCGGCAAGGGATTTGGCTTCGCCGACGGCGACGCGGACTTGCTTTGCAAAATTCTCGCCCTTTGCGTAATAGCAAAGGTGGAGTTTCATTGTGTTCGCGACAGTAACATCGGGGAAATACCTGCGAAGGATCTCTATATGTTCGAGAATAGTCGCATATCTGTCGTACTCAAACGGCAAGTCCAAAAGTTCGCTGAATATGTACGGTCTGCCGAGCGCACCGCGCGCTATCATAAATCCGTCCGCACCAGTCTCCTGTCTCACCCTTTCAAGGCTTGTCTTGTCTACGATATCTCCGTTTGCGATGACGGGGATATTCACCGCCTCTTTGACGGCTCTCGTTATAGAATGATCGGCGGTACCGCTGTAAAACTGTTCCCTGAATCTTGGATGAACGGTGACTGCCGCCGCTCCGCCTCTCTCCGCCGCAAGCGCACACTCTACGGCAACGGGTTTGCCCATCTCTACTCCCGCGCGCATTTTGCAGGTGACGGGCTTACCGCTGCCCTCGAGCACGGCTTGAACGAGTTCGGTGACGAGTGATGGGTTTTGCATGAGCGCACTGCCCTCGCCGTTGTTGAACACCTTCTTCACGGGACACCCCATGTTGATGTCAAAGATGTCGAACGCACTCAGTCTCTCGTCCTTTGCAGCCCTAAACATAAACTCGGGATCCGAACCGAAGAGTTGCACGGCACGAGGAGTCGTTTCCTTTGTGGTTGCGACGATTTCGTCGCTGCCTTTGTTGCCGTACACAAGCCCTTTTGCACTCACGAGTTCGGTATAGGTGAGCCCCGCACCGAATCTTGCGCATAAATGACGATACCCCACCTCGCTGAATCCCGCGATTGGGGCGAACAAAAGATTTGATTTGAGTTCTACATTTCCTATTTTGAGCGACATATCAACCAATCGTCTTTTTAGACTCTTCCCAAAGTTTGTCCAACTCTTCAAGCGGAGTGTTTGGCATATCGATGCCACGCTCGTTTGCCAAGCGTTCAACCTCTTTGAACCTGTTGTAGAATTTTATACTCGCGTCGTGGAGAGCCATCTCGGGATCCACCTTGTAAAATCTCAACACGTTGACGACAGCAAACAGCAGGTCGCCCGCCTCTTCGTGCCTGTGATTTTCGTCGGCGGTTTTCAGCTCTTCGAGTTCTTCAAGCACCTTTTCAAGCGCGCCGTCAACACTCGCCCAGTCAAAGCCGGATTTCTTTGCGCGCTTTTGCAGTTTTTCCGCATAGAGCAAGGACGGCAAATTCTTCGGCACTTTGTTCATAGCGTCGGCGTATGAGGTGTACTTCTTTTCTTTCTTCTTTGCCTCGTTCCAAAACGCGAGCGCCTCGTCGGGCGTGTTTGCATGGTTGCTCCCAAAGATATGCGTATGGCGGTCTATGAGTTTGCGACAAAGTGTCGTCAGCATATCCGCATAGTCAAAATCTCCCTCTTTCTCGGCGATCTCGGTGTGGAATATCGCCTGCATAAGCACGTCGCCGCACTCCTCTTTCATCATATCCGCGTCCTTTGCGTCGATAGCCTCCAAGAGTTCGTATGCCTCTTCGAGGAGATTTATCCTTATCGAATCGTGAGTTTGAGCCTTGTCCCACTCGCAACCGTCGTCCGCGCGCAGGCGTTTCATGATTTGAACAAAGTCCGAAAAGTCAAAACGCTTTGCCTCCGTAAGCGGTACGCTGTCCACGATGATTTTGTCGTATGCGCCCGAGATTTCGCTCACTTTGCACACCTTGTCTTTCTCGCCTTTCAGCGTCACCTCGACGTCGCCGTATGCGTCCAAAAGTTTTGCTTTGACGCTTTCCGTCTCATTGCAACCGACGATGACAAGCGGAATGCGCTTATTAAAAAACAGCGTGGCAAGAAAGTCACGCTCTATGTAAAGTTGAAAAGACTTGTTTTCACACTCAAAATTTGACATCTTTATACTCCCAAAATCTTATTACTCTATGAAGCCTCGCAAGGATTTTGCTTGCCGGCAAAAACGCGATCTCCTCTTTGCCGATGAGCCCAAACGCAAACACGCCGAAGGTGTACACGGCGACGGAGAGCAAAAAGCCTACCGCGCACGAGGCGATGCTGTTTGTGACAAATCGTTTGACGACAAGTCCCGCAAGTCCCATTATAACACCAACAAGCAGGTTTATGCCAACACTTTTTTCAAGATGTAGCCCGCAAACTTTGAAATAACATATTATACTCGCAAAGAGTGCAACGACGCCAAAGGAGACGCTCGCTACCGCCGAGCCCAAAATTCCGTAGTATCTTGTGAGAACAATTTGTAGCACGGTTTTGACGATAACTGCACAAACAAGACTTAAAACCGCCATTTTGGTCTTGTCAACTGCCTGTAAGAGCGAAACGTAGATTTGCATGACGCTGAGAGTCACGACGCTCGCTCCCGATATCATGAGCAGTTTTGATGCGGTCTCCACTTGTCCTAACGTAAGGCGCGGGTAGATAGAGGCAATCAAGTCTTTTCCGAAAACGATAAAGAATATCGCAAACGGAATGCTCACAAGATAAGTCGTTTTGACTCCGAGCCTGCTCTTTAGCATAATTGCGTCGGCGTTTCTCTCTATGCGCGAGGCGGACACGGACGGCACGACGGCGATAGCGAGCGAGAGCGTGACGACGACGGGCATATTGACAAGCGAGTTGACAGGGCCTGACAAAAGCCCGTACTCGGCTGTCGCGACATCCTTTGAAAGCCCGAAGAGTTTGAGCATATTGACGACTACGATGCTGTCAAAAAAGTTCGAGAGCGGCAATAGCACCGAGACGATAGCGATTGGAAACGCGGTTTTGAAAACGTCGCGCGCCTCAGGCTTTGAAAACTTCAAACTCTCCCTCTCGGTGCGTCTCATCCTAAGAGTGTACGTCACGAACATATAGACGAGGGTGACGAATTCGCTTGCGGTGACGCCGAGAAGCGCGCCGTACACGGCATACAGCACTCCGCGCTTTGCAAAAACAGCGGAGAGCGTGAGCCCGACGGCGAGTTTTACGACCTGCTCGATTATGTTTGACATGGCGGTCGGGAGCATATACATCTCTCCTTGAAACCAGCCTCTGAATCCCGCTATCGCACCGACAAAAACGAGCGACGGAGCGATGATCCAAAATCCCTTGTATGCAAGAGCGTTGCCCTGAGAAATCGCAATATACTTTGCAAGCGAAAAGACGAGTATCGCGGACACCGTCGACAGCGTGACAAGCGTCAGCATACAGGCAAAAAGATATTTCTTTGCGGGTTCTCCCTTTACACGCCGTTCGGCAACTATACGCGAAAGCGCGGTTGGGATCCCCACCGTTGAAAGCATCATAAAAAGCGCGTAGACTGGAAAGATCAGTTGATACAGCCCCATGCCCTCCGCGCCGAGAATATTGGTGAGCGGAACGCGGTAGAGCGCGCCGAGAAGTTTTGCCACAATACCGCCGACGGCAAGCACGGTGGCGCCCTTTTTCATCAGGTTGTTACCCTGTTGCTTTGCGCTCGCTTTGTCCTGTACTGCCACTTTCATGCGAGTGTCGCTCCGATGAGTTTCGTGCAAAACGCAAGATATGCGCGCGCAACGTCGCTCGGCAACGTTTTGAGAAGCAAAGCCATTCCGCCAAAACTGTCTCCGCACGCTTCTATCGGTTCGAAGACCAAATAGTCGCAGTCCGCGTCCCCGTCCTCAAAGACGTCACGCAGGTCGTCGCCGTGGATCACCTCCGCTCTCCTTGACAAAACGGCTTTTGCAAGACTCCCGGCAAGAACTTTGCCTTGATACTTCTTCTTGTCTCCGCCTACGTCAAGAACGACCTCTTGAAGGTCTACGACAAGCACTTTCGAGCCCGTCTCTCGAGCGAGCAATTTTGCGGTTGCAAGCACGACTTCCTTTTGTTCTTCAAACCTGCTGTGTTTCTTAATTTCAAGCGTATCTCCTGAGCGCGAGATTTCCATTTCGTCACCGACGTTTATGTGCATACCGCGCCTTATTTCCTTTGGAATGACTATTCTTCCGAGTTCGTCTATACGCCTTATAGTTCCGCTGCCCATATATCCTCCGTTTTCAAATAGTATCTGAAAAACTCGGCGGATTATACTCTCTCAATATTTTGTCACACAAACAAAAAACGCACTTTTTCGGTGCGTTTCATGCGTATTAACGGTTTGTTGTGCAAAAACTACTCAAATATAGAATTGATTCGGCTTTTTCTTTTCGTCAAGTACGCGCTCCAAAACGAACGTGGAAAAGTCTACGTCCTCGATGAAGTCGCGCGGGAGATATTTTGTCCTGTTGAACTTCTCGAAATGCTTCAAGTGACTTTCGAGCGATACCGGCGTCGCTATGTCGAGACGGTATGCTATCTCTTGAAGCATGCTTTGGAAGTCCGACATCTTGAGAGAATAGTCCCCCTCAAAAATGATATCTTTGACGAGTTTGTCGCCGTTCATAATTTTTGCCCAAACTTTCATAGTGTCTCCGAAAGTTCACGGCGCTAAGTGCGCCGTGATTTGTCAATTTTACTTTTTGCTCTTCTTGCCGACAAAGGCGAAGATGAGAACGTAGAGTGCATAAAGCACGATGATGAGTCCGAGGATGAGAAGTTCATAACCGACGAAGTCTTCTACAAATCTCGAGCACATACCGAGCGTAAACGATACTGCGCCGACCAAAAATTCAACGAGGAAACCGACGACGTCCTTTCTGTTGCGCCATGCGATTCTTATGATAGAATCGACGATGAGTATCGCGCCGAAGACGATCATGAGCCATACGGAGCAGAAGACGATGAGGTTGATTGCATAGTCGACGATGAACATAAGTCCAAGGACGAGCAAGATGCCTCCGAGGAGTGCGGATCCCGTGACGAGGCTGTGGTCTTGCACGAGCGAACCGATGATAAGTATTGCCGCCGCCGCAAGGAAGCCGACACCTATGATTATGCTGAGCGTTTCAAGAGCGACCGCGGGTGAAATGCAAAGCAAAATGCCGAGTACAAGAAGCACTACGGAATAGATGATAGAACGTGTTTGTTCATTTGAGAGTTTGTTTGCCATAATGTATCTCCTATAATTATTTTTGTCCGAAATCGAGTGGCTCGCGCGCCACTATATCAAGCAGGAAGTATCTTAGCACCATACGCCGAAAAAGTCAAGTGTAGCGCCCTTTTAGACGTCAATCGTACACTCTTCAATTCACGCGCTCTTTCTTTCTCCATTGCGCTTTTGTTGCGACACTTTTGCCTGCCACAAGATGTAGTATTTTTTTGAAATTTTGCAAAACCTTTTGGCACAAAACAAAGTTTTGTGTTATAGTACTTGTCACCAGCAGGCGAGGTTTTGAAAGTTTTTTCAAAAACGCATAGCCTGCAAACGTTTTTTTGTTGCAATCGGAGGCAAAATGAGTTTCGCAAAATTTTCAAGCGACTATCTTCTTGAAACGTTCACGCTCGTTGACAATCTTTTTATCAACGAGTTTCTTCCGAGTTGCGACGAAAAACAAATCAAGGTGTACCTCTACGGGCTGTATCTTTGCGCGAATCCCGCAAAGGACAATACGCTTGACACCCTTTGCAAAAACCTCGATATGACAGAAAAGGAGATAATCTCCTGTTTCAATTTTTTTGAAGATATGGGGCTTTGTCAAATAGTATCAAAAGAACCGCTCGAGGTGAAATACCTGTCTCTTAAGCGCTCCAACCAACCGCCGAAAAAGTATAAGGCGGAAAAGTGGAACGACTTTAACGCGCACCTTCAACAACTCTTTCCCGAGCGCATGCTCACGCCGAACGAATACAACGAATACTATTCCTTCATCGACTCGACAAAGTTCGAGCCGGACGCTATGCTCATGGTCGTGCAATATTGCATAAACCTCAAGGGCATGTCCGTGCGCTACCCGTACATCCTGACAGTCGCAAGAAACTGGGCGCAAGAAGGAGTCAGGACAGTTGGCGACGTGGAAGAACGTCTTGAAGAATATGATCGTCAGCATGACGATATGACTCAGGTGCTCTCCGCCCTTGGCAGGAAAGGCGGTGCCGAACTTGAAGACAAGCAAATGCTTCTCAAGTGGACGAGAAGTTGGGGCTACTCGCTTGACGCAATTCTCACTGCGGCAAAGACGCTCAAAGGCTCGAAATCCTTTTCAAAACTCGACGGCAAACTCGATGAGTTCTACCGCATGTCAATCTTCTCCGCCGAGGAGATGAAAGACTATAACAAGCACGTTGAAGAACTAAGGTCCCTCGCCGTCGCCATCAACAAGAACCTTGGCGTGTTCTATGAATCATTTGAACACGAAATCGAGGTCTACGTCTCCCCGTGGGTGGCAAAGGGCTTTGAAGAAGAGGCGCTCAAAAAGATCGCTCATCACTGTTTCCTCTCAAACGTAAGAACGCTTGACGGCATGAACAACGTCGTGAACAAGTTCTATGCGGGCGGGCTCTTGACCGCAAAGAGCATAGACGACTATATAGACGCGCAAATCGCGCAGGACGAGCGCATAAAGAAAGTCATCGAGGCGACAGGCAGAACGAGAAACGTCACGGCGCAGGACAGAGAATATTATCACACCTGGTCGGCGGTATGGCTGTTTGACGACAGCGTAATCCTGTATGCGGCTGAACAGGCGGCAGGAAGGACTTACCCTCTCCCGTTCGTAAATCAAATCCTTTCCACCTACAAGGCGGCAGGCGTAAAGACCGTTGACGACGCAAAGAAGGTCACACTTCCGTTGTCCTCGAACAAGCAAACGGCTGTTCGCGACTATGACGAACGCACATATTCAAAGGAAGAACTCCGCTCGGTTATCACAAGCATTGACGGGCTGAGTCTTGACGATATCTGATGAAAAACAGAGCAGCAACAAAAGCCATAACCAAAAAACGCGAGGAAGTCGCAAGAAGAAAGGACGAAATTGCTTTCAAAACCGCCCTTATTTTGTCGATACCAAGCGTAAAAGCCGCGCATGAAAAGTATGTGAATACGGCTTTCAAAAACGCACTCGGCGGCTTTGAGCAAGAAGAGAAAAAGGCTTATGACGAGTATTTGTCCGCGCTAAAAGCCGAAGGATATGACGAGAGTGACATGCGCTACACCCCCGTATGCCCTATTTGCGGAGATACTGGAAGCGCCTACGGCAAACTTTGTTCCTGCGTAAAGCGCGAATATATCGCCGCTCTCAAAGACGTTTGCGAGATAGAAAAGCGCGCTCCTTTCACCTTTGCGGACGCGGACTTTGGACATATTCAAGACTCCGCACAGCGCGAGAACCTCGAAAAACTGTATGCGTATTTCAAGGCGTACAGCGCAAAACTCCCACGCGTGAACGCAAAGACGACCCTGCTCTTCGGCAGCGCAGGCACGGGCAAGACAAGTCTTGCGCAGGCGGTAGCGAGAGAGACGGTCGAGAGAGGAAAGAGCGTGAAGTATGTCTCCGCATACGAGTTTAACACCGCTATGCTGACGGCGCACACTTCACCGCTCTCAGAGAGAAAGGCAAGGCTTCACGACGTAATGACGGCGGACCTCGTTGTCATCGACGACCTCGGCACGGAGCCGATACTCAAAAACGTCACAATAGAATACTTTCTCCTCGTGCTCGAAGAGAGGACAAACAAGGGACTGTGCACGCTCATCACGACAAATCTCTCCCCTGCTCGCATTCTTGACAGGTACGGCGAGCGCATCTATTCCCGCCTTGCGAGCAAGCAATCGTCGCGCATATTCGAGATAGGCGGCAGCGATTTGAGACTGAATTGACGATAGAATCCACACTAAAAAATGAAAAACGGACTTTGAAAGTCCGTTTTTTTGTTTTATTATTGTGTTTTATAACTTTTTATAAACTTCAGCAACCCGCATATATTAAAGACACGAAGTGTCCGAAGCGTTTTATCTGTCTTCGCGGAAGTAGGAGAGACCGAGAGCCGCAGGCGGTTGAGTCTCGCGCTTGTTGAAGAAGGAAATAACGATAAGGACGAGCGCCGTGACCGCATAAGGAATGATCTTGAGAATCTCTTTCTCGGCAAAGCCAACGCCGTTGATATAGTTTGGCAAGATGTACAAAAGACCGAAGATAAACGATCCGAAGATGCCGATGCCAGGACGCCATAATGAGAAGATGACAAGTGCAACTGCAAGCCAGCCCATACCCTCGATGACACCTGGTTCGAGAGACCCGCGCGTGCAGTCAAGCAGGTAGAACGCACCGCCGATGCCCGCGATTGCCGCACCGAGCACGCAAGCGACGTATTTGTATTTAATGACTTTGATACCTGCTGCATCCGCCGCCGCCGGGTTTTCGCCGACAGCAGTAAGAGAAAGACCTGTTCTTGTCTTTTTAAGTACTATTGCTACGATAATTGCAATAACTATCGCAAGATATACGAGTGTACCGTGTGAAAGGAAGATTGTTGAGAACCAATCATCTCCGACCGCACCAAACATAGATGCAGTAAACGCGCGGCTCGCCTTGTAGAACTTGATACCCTTTTCACCCATTGACGTGACCCAGAATCCAAACACGCCTGCGCCAAACGTCGTGATCGTAAGACCTGTTACGTTTTGGTTGCAGCGGAGGGAAATTGTAAACCAACCGTAGAGAAGCCCCATCGCACCGCCAAAGAGCATTGCGAAAATGATTGCAAAGATTATCGTCAAGAAGTTGCCCATGCCGGCATTGTACGCCATATTTGCGCCAAGGCAACCACCGACTGCGCCGAAGCACATGATGCCAGGGATACCGAGGTTTAAGTGACCGGATTTTTCGATAATCGTCTCGCCTGTAGATCCATAGAGGAAAACTGCTGAAAATCTTATAGCTTGTGTAAGTAGTGTGACAAACATTTATTCTTCCTCCTTGGTGATTTCTTCACTTTGTTTTTGCTCGTTTTCTTGAACAATTTGTTCTTGCTGTTCTATATTTTGCTTATCTTCCGTTTCCTGAATCTCTTCAGTCGATTCCACACCTTCGTTACTTGGTGCTTGTACGGCATCTTGACCAGATTTTGCTTTCTTTGAAAATGCAAGTTTTACTTTCCCATAAAAGTTGTCAAGTTTTGCTTGGATATCCTCACGGAAAACAAACTTGTAGTTGACAAAGAATTCAACCGCAATGATGAAGAAGAAGAAAACACCGGTCATTATACTTGGATATGATTCGCCGAGCGAAACACCGCCGTTTGCAAGAGCGTTTGCGCCACGCTCGATAAAAACAACGAGGAAAGACATAACCGCCATAAAGACAGGATTGAATTGTCCAAGCCAAGAGATAAGGACGCCGACAAATCCACGACCACCGACAGACGTGTCATTGATTGAGTGGTGCGTTGCACTGATGAGCAAGAAACCTGCGATACCGCAAAGCACACCGCAAAGCACAAGCGTACGAACGATGACTACTTTTGAGTTGATGCCGACATATTTTGCCGTATTCGGACTTTCACCGACAACGGCGATTTCATAGCCGTGCTTGCTGAATTTTAGATATATTGCCATGAGTGTTGTGAGCACCGTAACAACAATGATTTTTAAAATAAATTCATTGCCCAAGATCGGCTGAACAACACCTGTGTTGAATGTAAGAATACCCGTGCCGCTCGTTGCAACGCTCTTGATAAAGAAGTTGACAAGGCAAACTGCGATGTAGTTCATCATAAGAGTGAGCAGCGTCTCGTTTGTGTTCCATTTCGCCTTGAAGAGAGCGGGGATAACCGCCCAAACCGTTGCAAATGCAATTGACAAAATGATTGAAACGATAATCGTGCCTGCATCGCTGACTTTGCCACCCATAAAATGAATTGCGACTGCACAACCGAGGCATCCCATAAGGACTTGACCTTCACCGCCGATATTCCAAAATCTCATCTTGAAACAAGGAGTTACTGCAAGTGCAATAAGGAGCAAAATGGCGGTTTCATGGAACAAGTTCCATACATTTCTTTCAGTACCGAAAAGTCCCTCAAAGAAATATTTGAAGAAATAGTCCATACCCTTGCCTGTAAGAATGACGGACAAAATCGCGCACACAAAGAAAGAAACGACGAAGAAAATGCCGCGAAGCGCCCATTTACGTTTTGCGTTGGCATTTGTATTCTTTGACAAGTGGAAAAGAGGTTCGTGAACTTTAGTCATTTGTATTTTCCTCCTTTGCAACTTCGGCAACGTCGGCAACTTCGGCAACTTCGTTGCTTTGTTCCGGTGTAGTTTCTTGAACTTGTTGTTCGACTAATTCACCCGCTTCTTCCTTTTCTTCGAGATTTAGTGGTGCATAGTCATAACGTTCGACCTCTTCCGGCATCTTTGTCATGAGAAGACCGAGTTGCTCTTTTGTGGCCTTTCTTGCGTCCACTATTGCGGAGACTTTACCACCGCAGAGGACGAGGATTCTGTCGGAGAGTGCAAGCAAAACGTCGAGGTCTTCGCCGACAAACACGACCGCCGTGTTTCTTTCCTTTTGTTCGTTCAAAAGGTTGTAGATGAGATATGACGAGTTGACGTCAAGACCGCGAACGGGATATGCGGACATCAAGACTTTCGGCGAGGACGAAATCTCGCGACCGACGAGGACCTTTTGGACGTTACCGCCCGACAAACGGCGGACAGGAGTCATATCGCTTGGCGTGACGACGCCGAGGTCTTCGATGATTTTGTCTGCAAGTGCTTTCGGGCGCTTGCGGTTGACGAAAATCGATTTGCCCTTCCTATAACTTCTGAGCATCATGTTGTCGATGATACTCATGTTGCCGACAAGTCCCATGTTGAGTCTGTCTTCGGGGACGAAGGAGAGTTTGATGCCGAGTTCTTGGATCTCTCTTGGAGTCTTCTTGTTGAGGTCGATGATCTCGTTCTCGTAATAGAGGATTTGCTCCTCGTTGACGAGTCTTGTGATTTCCTTGTTGGACTTGCCTTTGAGGTCTACCTTCGTGCCGTCCGGATAGTGGAACATACCCATTTCGGCTTTATGCTTGATTTGTTTCAAATCATTGTGGAAGAAAGTGACGGGTTTGTTTTCCTTCGGATTGTGGAAGATGATCGTACCGCTCTCCACAGGTTGAAGTCCTGCGATACCTTCAAGAAGTTCCTTTTGTCCGTTGCCGGAGATACCTGCAATGCCGAGAATTTCACCGCCGTTGACTGTGAACGTGACGTCCTCGACAGCGTGTCCGCCGTCCTTGTTTTTGACCGTGAGTCCTTCGACGACAAGGCGAGGATTGTTCCCGAGCGGTTCTTTTC
This sequence comes from uncultured Eubacteriales bacterium, assembly GCA_900322215.1. Taxonomy (GTDB): domain Bacteria; phylum Bacillota; class Clostridia; order Christensenellales; family CAG-917; genus CAG-475. The sequence continues at coordinate 15,443 of ONYW01000026.1, forward strand.
TTTCAATGTTTAAGTCGACTTTTTCGCCGACCATCATTTCGGTGAGTTCTTTCTCGCTTGTTTCGGAAGTCTTGACTGCGCCGATAAATTTGCCCTTACGGAGAACTGCAACGCGGTCGGAGATCTCCATAACCTCGTTGAGTTTGTGAGTGATGATAATAATCGACTTGCCGTTTTCGCGCATCTTTCTCATGACCGCAAAGAGTTTTTCTATCTCTTGAGGCGTGAGAACCGCAGTCGGTTCGTCAAGGATAAGATAGTCTGCGCCGCGGTACAAAACTTTTATGATTTCGACAGTCTGCTTTTCAGAAACAGACATTTCGTAAACTTTCTTTTTGAGGTCGATGTCAAAGCCGTATTGGTCTGCGATTGCTTGGATCTTCTTTGCACGTCCGCGTGAAAGATGATTAAATGCGACCATTTTGCCGAATTTTACGAAAGGAAGAGCGCAAATTTTTAGATTTTTGTTGTTGTTAATCTTTGAAATCGCTTTCTTCTTTGCCTTTTCGTCGAGATTGTCGCCGAGTGCGGAAATCTCGTTTGCGGCTTGCATCTTGTAGTCCCCGGCTTTTTCTTTGATACTGAATTTTGGCATCTTTTCGCCAAGGATAATGTTGTCGGCTGCCGTGAACAAATCAACGAGTTTGAAATGTTGGTGAACCATACCGATTTTGTGCTTGAACGCATCGATCGGCGACTTGATGACGACCTCTTTGCCATCGACAAAGATATGCCCTGCGTCCGGGAAATAGATGCCCGCGAGCATATTCATAAGAGTCGTCTTTCCGCTGCCGTTCTCGCCAAGGAGCGACAAAATCTCGCCTTGCTCGACGTCGAGGTTGACGTCTTGGTTGGCGTGAATCGAGCCGAAAGTCTTTGTAATTCCTACGAGTTCTATTGCTTTCATTTGAAATTAATGGAAATTTTATGTGTCTTTATAAACACATTTACGGACTAGAGATAGTCCGTAGATGATTTTTGCTTAAAAAGTTGATTTACGTCTTGCCCAAGCGGGCAAGACGTAATGTGGTTATACTATAGATTAGAGCTTTGTGTTAAGAAGCGTAATTCCGTCAATCTTGAAATCAAAATATGGAGCTGAGCGGAATGCAAGGTCAGATTCAGCGAAGTATCTGACATTGCCAGCTGTCTTAAGGACATCTGTATCGCCTGCATAATCACCGTAATCATCAACGTCGGCAAGGTATGTGAGGAGGTGTCCTTCTGCATCTACTGTGCCTTTGAAGAATTGGTTGTCGGCAGGTGTGACAGTGAATTTGGAAAGATCGAAAACTTTGAGTGTGCCGTTTGCGAGTTGGTTGCGAACGTCAACGAGTTTTTGAACAGTGCCTTCTGCTGCTGCAGCACCGAGGTTTGTGAGTTTGACACCGCCGTTTGCGATCGTGCCGTTCCAGTCTTTTGCAACTGCTTGGCCTCTCACAACTTGAGCAATTGCATACTTGTAGTATGGAGCCCAGTCAATTCTTGAGGAGATGATGAACGTGCCTTCGCAAGATTCAAATGTGGAGCCGTTGTAAGAAACGTTTGGAACACCTGCTTCTTCGCAAGCATTTGGAGCACCCCAAGAGTCAGCGTGTTGGCTGATGAGGACGCAACCGCGTTGGATCAAGGATTTTGCTGCATTGTTTTCCATTGTTTCATCATACCAAGAACCTGTGAATGTAACTTCCATTGTCGCGCTTGGAACGATAGAACGTACACCGAGGAAGAAAGAGGTGTAACCGGAGATAACTTCTGCATAAGTGTAAGCACCGATATAACCGATCTTCGGAGCATCAGTCTTGCCCATTGCTTGGAGCTTGAGACCTGCTGCAACACCTGCAAGGTATCTGCCTTCGTAGATGGATGCGAATGCGTTTGCATAGTTGCTAAGTTCTGATGTATGAGCTTGCGTACCTGTTGCATGGCAGAATTGAACGGTTGGACGTGCAGCTGCCGCTCTCAACAAAAATGGTTCATGACCGAATGAGTCTGCAAAGACGATTTTGCAACCTGCGTCTGCAAGTTCAAGTGCCGTGTTGTAGCATTCTTCTTTTTCTTCAATACCGCTTCTAATGATGACTTGGTTGTCTGCAAGGTTAAAATCTTTCTTAACCTCTTCAAGAGCGTTGATGAAGTTTGCGTCATAAGTTGAGTTCTTGTCATGAAGTGTGATAAGACCAACCTTGAAGTCAGCCGGGAATTGAAGATCAGAATAATCTGGTTCTACAACATTGTAAGCTGGCATTTCGACTTCTTGTGGAGCACTGTTGTCGTTCTTGTTGCAAGCAACGAGACCGACAGCGATTGCAGCTACGAGTGCGAGTGCAAGTACGATTGCGATGATTTTCTTTTTCATAGTTTCTCCTTTTAGCCCGTTTTGGGTTTATTTTTTTAGGTTAACTAAGTTGATACGGCGACAGTCGCCCGTCCTTTCGGACTATTTTCTGAAAGTGAGTGAGGTGTCACTCATACTCTCGATTATTGCAAGACTTTCAATTCTTACGCCGTTTGCTCTAAGTTCGTCTCCTCCGCCCTGAAAGCCCTTTTCGATCGCGATGGCGCAACCGACAAGTTCGGCTCCCGCTTGTTCGACGAGGGAAATAAGTCCGCGGAGCGCCTCGCCGTGAGCGAGGAAATCGTCGACGATAAGCACCTTGTCGCCCTTTTCAAGGTATGACTTTGAGACGATGACGTGGTTTACGTTGCCGTGCGTATAGGACTTGACCTCTGCGGAGTAGCAATCGGTATTGACGTTTGAAGTCTTCTCTTTTTTAGCAAAAAGCACCGGTGCATGCAAATAGTGCGCGGCTGCGCAAGCTATCGCTATACCCGATGCTTCAATAGTCAAAATTTTTGTGATCTCCGAGCCTGAAAAGAGCGCAGAAATTTCCTTACCGATCTCATCAAGCAAATCGCTGTCAATAAGATGATTCAAAAATCCGCCTACTTTGAGGATGTTTCCGGGCAAAACCTTGCCATCTCTCAAAATACGCTCTTCCAAAAGTTGCATATTGACTTCCTCCACCACCATATTTTGTGGTCTGCGTGGCATATTTATCCACTAGGTTGTGCAAAACTTGGTTTGATCACATTTGATACCCCAATTATAATTATTTTGAAAAATCAAGTCAAACAAAAAACGGCAGTTGCGACAAAATATTTTAATTTTTTCAGTTTGAAAACACTAATAGTATTTTTTTGTAAATTTTCCCCTGCGATTTCAGGGTTTTTTGTGCGAATTTGTAAACTTTTTCCCGCCGAGGAAAAGTTTACTTGTAAACTTCTCTAACAAATTTTGCCATTTTGCAACGGATAACCCGAGTTTCCCATACAAAACAAAATATGAATAGTGATAAAACTTTCAAAATTTACTTTTATTTTTTATAAATCTTTGTTATATTATATATATAATAATCCTTATTAGGAGCAGATTATGGACGAAAGAATCCTTGCAAACTTCAACAAATACGCAAAATTGCTCGTAGAAAAGAAATATATCGAGTCCGGCTTTATCGCCACTCGCCACGAAGACGGCGTTATCGTCGCGAAGGTGACTTCAAATCTCGAGGCACTCAAAGACGAGAATCTCGTGTTCGTCAACGACAAGAACGTCGAGAGTTTGGAGGGCAACTTCCGCGCCGCGGCGGTCATACTCTTCTGCGCTATCCGCCAAGACAAAAAGGCGGAAGCGGCGGCTATTGTGGACAGCGACAAGATCCTCGCCTTCTCTTCAAAGCGCAAGACCTTGAAGCCTATCCTCGACGATATGGCGCAGGTGTGCGGCGTATCCATCAAGTGCGCGGCAAAGAATACCGCGGCAGAGGTCGTGTCCGCTATCTCCGGACAAAGAAACGCTTGCTTCTTGCCTGACGCGGGCGCAGTCGTCACGGGTCGTACGCTCGAAGAGGTCTTCACCGCAACGCTCGTCCTCGACAAGGCCTGCAATGCGGAAATCCTTGCGGAGCCAAAGGGCGGCACTTCCCCAATGGGCGCATGCAACGCGATCCTCGAACACGTAGTGTACAAAATCAAATATTCAAAGAAAAATCAGGCTCAACAAAAAGAGGCTGAGGAAGGCGCCGAAAAGAAAGCCGAAGAAAAGCCGTCCGCGATCGTCTCGGATGAAGAAAAGAAAATCGCTCAAGACATCAAAAACGCAGGTCTTCGTATGCTCGATGAGAACCTCGTCCAAGGCACTTGGGGCAATATCTCCGTCAAACTCGACGAAAAGACCATGCTTTGCACCCCTTCCGCCCTCGACTATATCATGCTCGAGCCAAGCCAAATGGCAAAAGTCGATATGGAAACGCTCGAATGGACAGGCTCCAACAAGGCTACGTCCGAAAAAGGCTTGCACGCACTTCTCCTCAAAGGCGATGAAAACGTCGGCGCAGTCATCCACTCCCACCCTGTCTACGGTTGTATCCTCGCCGCAATGGGCAAGGCACTTCCTGTTCCCGAAGAATACCGCGAGATCCTCGGCGACGAGATCCCATGTGCAAAAGCGGCTCTCCCCGGCACAAAAGCCCTCATCAAAAACGTCGGCGAAGCCATCGGTTCAGCCCCATGCTGCATCCTCTCTCACCACGGCGTAATCACCCGCGGCAAAGACCTCGAAGACGCCTTCCGCATTTGTCGAGCGCTGGAAGACGCCTGCAAGGCATACCTTGAGGGTTAAAACTTTGCTATTTTGCGATTGACTGTGTCAGCTTTGCGTGCGCTTACCGGTCACGTACGTCAGTACGCTCGCGGCTCGCGTGCGCACCTTCCTTGTCACTCATCAAAATAATCAAAGTTTTATGAAATGAATTTGAAAGCCACTTCCTACGAAGTGGCTTTTTTATAACAAAATAGGCAATGCGAAATATTTTTCCGCTTTGGCTTTAATCGTACTTATTATTGTCGTTTTTGTATGTATAACCAACTTGAAGTCCGACAGGGTCAATCGTTCCTCCATGTTTTCCTATGACAAGCGAACCGGCCTTTTGGGGATCACCCTCACAATTCTCCCATGCGCCTAAATCAGGATCGGAAGCTTTGCGCTTTTTCCAAATCGTTGCCTTTGCGCTTTCAGGCTTTTCATTTTTCGATTTATTTTTCTTGCACATAGTAGTATTTTGTCCTCCTGCTTGTGTTTATTGAACAATAACACAAATTCCACCTTTTGTCAATATATGTCTGAATACCACGACTTAACACTTCGAGGCTTTATTTGAATGAGGAATGAGGAATTGTGGGAGAATGTAAGCATATTCAAAGCTTGGCAGGTTAAACAACGCACTCATTCGAAGACGGAACCGACTCCGCAAGGCGGAGTCCCTGGAGTGCCTCGGTCTGCACTCAGTACGAGACTTTGGGACATTCTGTTGCGGAGCGTCCCAAAGGC
>ONYW01000020.1 GCA_900322215.1 uncultured Eubacteriales bacterium
CGGAGTCCCCGGAGTGCCTCGGTCTGCACTCAGTACGAGACTTTGGGACATTTTGTTGCGGAGCGTCCCAAAGGCGAAGTGGCAAAGAATAGAGAAAACTGGATTTTAGAGCGCCGACTCGGTGTCCCCGGAGCGAGTAATACACTCTTGTAGGGAATAGCAACGTTGCGAACGACAATGTTGTTTATTCCTTAAAAGTGAGCAACTTGTGTTCGGTAGGTTCCGCGGTGCGGGAAACCTGGCGGAGCAGGAAGGGGCATTGCATTTAGGGTTAAAGACGACACCATTTGAGAGCAACCACACAAGCGTTCCTATTTAGTGGATTTTTTGACTGCGCTTGAAATGACGAAACAACCATATAAAATGTGCGGTTGCTCGTTTTTTAAGAATAGGGCTCTGAAATGCTATTCGCTAAACCGTGTGGTTTTTTTGTTTTCTCTCTTGACTTAATATTTGTTATAGTTTATCATAGTTCTATACTAGATATTTGTGCGCTCTTGCGCATACGCATAAGGTAGCAACAATGGAAGAAAAATCAAGAAATTTTATTGAAGAAATCATCGACGAAGATTTGGCAAGCGGCAAAGTGGACGAGATTATCACTCGTTTCCCGCCCGAGCCGAACGGCTATTTGCATATCGGCCACGCAAAGGCGCTGTGCATCAACTTCGGCATGAAAGAAAAGTATCACGGAAGATGTAATCTCCGCTTTGACGACACGAACCCTGCAAAAGAGGACGTCGAATATATGGAGAGCATCAAAGAAGACATAAAGTGGCTCGGCTTTGATTGGGACGAACTCCACAACGCAAGCGACTACTTCGGCAAAATGTACGAATGCGCCGTCAAACTCATCAAGGACGGCAAGGCGTACGTTTGCGACCTTTCCGCCGACGAAATCAGCGCAACGCGCGGAAGTTTCGGCGTGCCCGGCAAGGAAAGCCCGTATAGAAACCGCTCGGTGGAGGAAAACCTCGAACTTTTCGAGCGTATGAAAGCGGGCGAGTTTGCGGACGGCGAAAAGGTGCTTAGAGCAAAGATAGACATGGCGTCTCCGAACATCAACATGAGAGACCCCGTCATCTACCGCATTTGCCACGCGACGCATCCGCACACGGGCGACCAATGGGTGATATACCCGATGTACGACTTCGCTCATCCTATCGAGGACGCTATCGAGGGTATAACGCACTCCCTTTGCTCGCTCGAATTTGAAAACCACCGTCCGCTCTACGACTGGGTGACGGAGAACTGCGGGTTTAATCCGCGTCCGAGACAGGTGGAATTTGCGAGACTCAACCTCACGCATACGGTTATGTCAAAGCGCTTTATCAAGCGCCTTGTGGACGAGGGCGTCGTATGGGGTTGGAACGATCCGAGACTCTCGACGCTTTCGGGCATCAGGGAGCGCGGATATACGCCGGAGGCAATAAAGGACTTTTGTTCCCGCATAGGCGTCAGCAAGGCGGACAGCGAGGTGGACATCTCCATGCTCGAACACTGCGTGAGAGAGGACTTGAACGCTCACGCGCAGCGCGCAATGGTCGTCACAAAACCTCTCAAACTCATCGTCGACAACTATCCCGAGGGCAAGAGCGAGGAAGTGTATATCGAAAACAACCCGCAACAAGAGGGCGCGGGCACGCACACGACCACTTTCTCTCGCGAACTCTATATCGAAAGAGACGACTTTGCGCTCGATCCTCCGCCAAAATATTTCCGTTTGAAACCGGACGGAATCGTGCGTCTTAAAGGCGCGTATATTGTCAAATACAACAGCGTGGATTTGGACGAAAACGGCGAAGTCAAAGCCGTTCACGTCGACTATCTCGAAGGCACGAAGTCGGGAGAAGAGGGCGCGAATATGAAAGTCAAGGGCACGATCCACTTTGTCAACGCAAACGACTGCGTGGACGTGACGCTTAATATGTTCGACTACCTCATCATGGACGGAGACGGCGACTATATGGACAGAGTAAACCGCAACTCCTTGACCGTTCTTCACGGCAAGGCGGAAAGACTGGTCGCGGACGCTCCCGTTCACACGAGATTCCAGTTCCTTAGAGAGGGCTACTTTATCAAGCGCAACGAACAAAACGAGTTCAACAGCATAGTCGGTCTCAAAGACAGTTTTAAATTTGAAGCAAAATGACAATTTCTCGTCACGGACGTGACTGAGTGCAAAAACAATAGGTACGTATATGTTTGTATGTAAGATTTGCGGAAATGAAGTTAAAAACGGACAAGCGTTCTGCCCGACCTGCGGTGCCGACGTAGTCGAAAACTACGAGACGGTCTGTCCCGCTTGCGGAAGCAAGAATAACGCCGGTTCTCGCTACTGCGCGAAGTGCGGCGGGATTCTCAGCGTACTCAGAAAGCCCGTTTGCGCCGTTTGCGGAGCAAAGAATTTGCCGGGCGCAAAGTTTTGCGTCTCCTGCGGTGCGCCGATAGTCGTCAGCGGTGAGACTCACAGCGAAGCGGATATGCTTGACGCAAGGCGCGCAAAGCACAAACTCGACACTATGGCGCGCGAGCGCATGGCGGCGGTTGACAAAGAAATCGCCGAAAAGCGCGCAAAGGCGCAAGAGGAGAGAGAACAAGCGCTTTTAGAGGTCGAAGACTACAAGAAAAAGACGGAAGAAGACCTTGATAAGCGTGCAAACACACTCGAGGCATACCGCGAAAAACTCAACGAACTCGGCTCCGAGGATGTCAACCTTCTCAAGAAGATGTCCGCGGCACTCAAAGACTATTCGGTCTACTACGCCGATCCGTATTCTCAAATCGACGAGGACGATATAGAGGGCGAAACCTACGTTTGCCCGGCGTGCGGTACGATAAATACTATCACGGCGACCGCTTGCTCTCATTGCGGAAGAAACAAGGCGAGAGCGACTCTCCTCCTTGCAAAGGGGAAAATCAAGCAGTCTCCGCCTATAAAGAGAAAACTTGAAATCATAGCCCCGCCCGAAGAGGATTTGACCTTTGAAAAAACTCCTACTCTCAAAGAGTTTGAAGAGAAGATGAACAAAAAGGAAGAGCCGAAGGCGGAGGAACAAAAGGAAGAGGAGAAGCAAAAACCCGCAAACTTCGCGGGGCATCCGCAAGGCTACCCGTACTACCCGTACCCGCCGTACGCCTATCCGTACCCACCGCAGGGCGCACCCGTTCAACCCGCGACCTTTGTCGGTCCGAACGGAGAACCCTATCAAATGCCTCCTATCGTTCAACCCGTGGCATTCGTGCCTTACGTTACGCAAGAGCAGCCGCTCATGCAATATTCACCGATCATAGAAGAGCCGAAGAAGGCGCAACCTGTTCAACAGCAGCCCGAACCCGCTCCTCAAACAAAGAAATCGAACAAGCAACATGTCTGACGAAAAAACAAAGAACAAAAATCGCAATTTGGACGAGGACGGCGTACGCCTTGCCCCCGCTCCGATAAAACACAGCGATTATCACGTATTGCCGTCTATCAGGCAGGAATTCGTTTTGGAGCCGTCTTTGCATATAGACGAGCCGAAGGACGCTCACACGAGCGACATTTCAACGGAAGACGATTTTCAGCCAAAGATCAAGGACAGAAGCAAGAGGTGGAAGAGGCAAAAGCGCGGAAAGAACATAATCTTCGGCGCAATTATGCTTGTCTTTACGCTTCTTGTCGTTTTGGCGTACGTGCTTGCGGCGGCGGGACAAAACCTCAGCCTGCCGATAAAGTACGTGCCCGAGAATCTTAACGTGGTCGGCAAACTCGTCTATACCTTCCAAATGTCAGCGGACTTTGAATGGACTGGACCGGTCGTCAAGGCGGTATGGCTTGAGGCGGTGCCGAGTCTTGTACTGCTCGTCGGGATTTTGTTTCTGCTGTTCAATCTTATAAAGTCGATTTGCGCGCTTTTCGGCGCGGTAAAGCCCGTCAGGTACCTCGCAAATTCAATCATCTACCTTGTGTGCGTGCTGACGGTTTTGGTGTTTTACCTCATCGGAGTCAAAGCGTTCGGCATCGAACAAATAGATTTCGTCAACGATTTTATCAAGGCGTATGCTACGAGCGAACTGTTCAGTCTCGTCGTCTTTGCGGTGATAAACGTTATCGCCTCGGCAGTATGCACTTTGGCAAACAAAGATAAACTCGGTTATATAAGATAACCACCCCAATATTTTTTGGCATCGGAGGATTTATGTCAAAGAAAAATCGTAAACAAGATGTGGCATTAGAGTCTGAAAACAGCACTCCTGTCGTCTTTGAAGAAGAACCGACTCTCTTCGAGGCGGAGGCATACGGCTCTCCGCAACCCGAGGCGGGCTCGGACGTCACGGTTATGAAACAAGTCGGCATCGGCGGACCTGTTCCTATCGTCGCGCCAAAACACAATACGATTCAACTTCAACCGATCGTCGTACCTCTCGCAGTCGTACCTTATATGACGCAGGACAGCGGCGTACTCAGGACGGACGCAAGAGGCGGACAGCAACAGTCTGAGGAATACGCGGAGGCGGCGGAGTTTACGCAAGCGCAAACGGAAAAAGCCAAGAAATCGAGGAAGAAGAGATTCAGCGCGCGCTGGCTCGTTCTTGTGACCTTCCTCGTCTCGGCGGTGCTTGTGTTGCCGTTTATTCTCTCATACTTCTACGAGAGCCTCGGCGCGCTTAAATTCGGCGGACTTGACAAGTTTAACGTCATCGGAACGATCGCAGGGTGGATATCCGCAAAATCGGTCCCGACCGACGGCCTCTACCGCGATATTCTCTTTATTGCCGCGGCTGTCACGACTGCCATTCTCGTCGTCGTCGAACTTATCGCTCTGCTTGCGGGCAAATATCCGCGTGCGTTTACGGTCATTTTCTCACTCGTACCGCTCGGCACGTCTCTTGCAGTTCTCATCATTGACGTCGTCAACAACAACTTCGTGGCAAACGACAGGCTCGCGCTTATCGTCTTCCTTGCGCTCTCAATCCTCAACTTCTTGCTTGCGATTGTATTTTCAGTCGTCGTAAATCACGCGGAAGACAAGGCGGACAGACAAAGATATACGTCAGAAATCTAAAGTGCCGACGCACTATACTTGCGGGTGCTTTTGCACCCGCTTATATTATTGAAAAGCCAACCGTCAAGGTATGGCAACGAATTTAGCAAAAAAAGAGCAACATAAGAGCAACTATGAGTTTAACTTTCGTATCGCTTGCCAGCGGGAGCAAGGGAAACAGCACGCTAATAATTTCCGAAACTACGGCAATACTCGTTGACGCGGGTTTGTCGTACAACGCAACCGTTACGGCGCTCCGCGAGTTCGGACTCACCCCGTCAAGACTTGACGGCGTCGTCATCACTCACGAGCATAGCGACCACATTCGTTCGGCGCAGAGGCTGAGCGAGGACACGAAGATGTACATTCATCCGCTCACCGCGCGCGCCATGTGCGAAAGGTACGGGGCAGTCAAAAACATCGCGCACGTCGACGACTTCGAGAACGGATTTAAGATAGGCGATATAGACGTCGAGCCGTTCAGGATTCCGCACGACGCGGCATACCCGCTCGCATACTCGTTTGAATGCGGGGGAGCAAGGTGTAGTGTGGCGACGGACATAGGCGTCCCGACGGTCGGAGTCTTGCGAAACATAAAGGACAGTTCGCTCGTCTTGCTTGAATCGAATCACGACCTCGATATGCTCAAAAACGGAAAGTATCCGTATATGCTAAAACAGCGTATTCTCTCAAACAACGGACACCTTTCCAACGACGCTGCGGCAAAGATAGTCGGCCTTTTGTCGCAGGACAGAGAGTCGAGAGTGACGAAAGTCGTGCTTGGTCATATAAGCGAAAACAACAATACGGAGCAACTCGCGTTCGACACGGTGAACGCTATGCTCAAAAAGTGCGAAAATACCGAAACGGAACTTTATCTCGCGCATCAGTACGCAAGAAGTGAGGTTTTTGAAATAAAATGAAAAAAACAATATACGCAAACGAAAGTGCAACGATATATATGATAGCCCTGCTCGTCGGCAACGTTTTGGCGACGATTCTTGCAACGACCATACGCGGTCTTGGCAAATTTGCGGGTATGGACATCATGTCCTGGGTGACGTATGCGCTCATTCAATGTATGTTCATCGCCTCAAGCATGATTTATGCCGCGGCGAGAAAAATCAATATCCCCGTCGTCACTCGCATGAACAGGGGACTTCGCCCCGTTCAATACGTCTTGCTTCCGTTTGTCGCCATTGCGACCATTCTCGTTTTCTTGCCGATAGCCAACGCCTGGAACGCATTCCTCGGCGTCATTCACTATCACGGCTCAGGCGTCGCGATGCCTGCGGGCGGTGAAGTGTGGGCGTATTTCTTCGCCCTCTTCATTATGGCTGTTATGCCCGCTTTCGGAGAGGAAATCCTCATGCGCGGTTTCGTCTTGCACGGCACGTCGACGAGGAGCGTTTGGTTTGGAATCCTCGTCTCCGCCGCGCTGTTCAGTCTTATGCACGCAAGCCCGCTTCAACTCGTACATCAATTCGGACTCGGCGTCGTGCTTGCAATTGTCGTCGCGTCTACGGGCAGTATTTGGGGCGCGGTGCTCATTCACTTTTTGAACAACTTCATTTCTCTTACGCTCACGATTTATATTCCGCAAGTGGATGCGCTCTACGTATCTCTCGGATATTGGAATTGGCTTACGGGCTTTGCAAGCGTAATCGTCGGGCTCTTTTTGCTCGTCGTGTTGCTCTACCTCTTTTACCGCGCGGGCAAGAGCAAGGAAGAGAGAAAATTCACCGTCGTTTCAAACGGCATAGAATACGAAGAATTCACCATCTATGCGCAGAGCGAAGAGCAAAAGAAGACAAACGTCTTCAAAGATACTTTCCGCTTTGTCGGTTCGCTGTTTACAAAGGGCGGTTGGCAGACGGTCACCCGTTCGCTCACGAGGTCAAACGGCATAGAGACTACGGGCAAAGGACAAAACGTTCTCGGCGTTTGGCTCGCTGTCGGCGTCGTTGCGATCTACTGGGTTATCGCGTTTATTCAAGGTATGATTTGATATGACAAGCAAACGGTTTAAGGTCAGCATAATATATTTTGTCGTCGTGCTCCTCACGCTGCTCTTCCGCGTGGCGTCCGCACTCGACATCTATTCCGCGCTCGGCATACGGAATGACGACGCTTTTTGGACGTGCATCGTGCAAATCGTCATATTCGGTGCAGTGCCGTTTGTCTCGTATATGGTTTTCGTCGCGGGCAAAGAGGACAGGCTCTTGCCGTATTTCCCTGCAAAGGCTGACAAAAAGAGGCGTGAGACGGAAGAGGACGGAGACGAAACTCAAACGACTGCCGTGCCTTATGCCGTGGAGAGCGAGTATTCGCGCGAAACAGAAGAAGTGCAACCCGTGCAGGACAGCGCAGTTGACTCCGCCGAGCAGTTTGACGCGGATGACGTCGCGCTTTCTATCGAACAAGAGACGAAACAGGCGGATGAGGCGCAGGCTGTTCCCGCGCAGGAGCCAAAAGCAGGCAAGGCAAAGCAGGCTTTTGGAGAGTTTATACGTGGTTTCGGATTCAAAAAAGTATCTCTCAAAAACTCGCTTCTCACGGTCGTGTTTGCCGTGTGTATGATAATCATCGGCACGGCGGTGTCCATGCTTTGGCAAATGATTTTGTCGCTTATGGGCTACACCGCGTCGTCTTCGCACACGCACTACGCGGGAGTCGGCGACCTGTTTTTGCAAATACTGCTCGTGGCGGTGTTGCCGGGCTTCTTTGAGGAGTTTTCGCATAGAGGACTACTCTTTGCGGGCTACAAGGAGAGCGGGTGGAAGTTCGTCCTCATATCCGCGCTCTTCTTTTCTCTCATGCATCAAAACATCAGGCAGACGGGCTATACGTTTGTGGACGGAATCGCGATGGCGCTTGCCATGTACTACACGGGCTCTATTTGGCCGGGCATATTCATGCACTTCCTCAACAACTTTTGGTCGGTGTTCCTGGGCTACGTCGCGGACGTCGGCGGCGCGTTCGGTTTTGTCATAACGGTAGAGAATTGGCTCTATTCCTCTATCGGCGGACTCATCGTTTGCGTTGTAGCGGTGTTGCTCGCGATCGTCTTTGCAACGCTTGTGGTGTTCGCATTCCGCAAAGACGCGGTGAAGTGCGGGAGAATCCCGGACAGACCTTTTGCCAAGACAAATGCCTATCCGCTCTCTTGTGACGCAATGTTTTGGCTCACTGTAGCCGTCGGAATTGTCGCAACCGTGTTCTCTCTCGTTTGGGGGCTTATCAGATGAAGATCAACGTCATTGCCATAGGCAAAATAAAAGAAAAATACCTCACGGATGCGATCGCCGAGTATTCAAAGCGCATGTCGAGATATGCGGACTTCAAGGTGATAGAACTCCCCGACGCACCGAGCGGGAAGTCTCCCGAAGAGCAAAGAAAAATCGAGAGCGACGCGTTGCTTGCAAAGGCAAAAGGCTTTGTTATCGCCCTCGACTTCCGCGGGAGAGAGTTGTCAAGCGAGGACTTCGCTCATTTTATCGAAACAAAGTGTAACGAAGGGTATAGCGAGTTTTCCTTCCTTATCGGTGGCAGTCACGGACATACGGACGAACTGCGCGCGAGAGCCGACCTTCTCTTGTCCTTCGGCAAAATGACCTTTCCTCATCAACTTTTCCGAGTGATGACCTGCGAGCAAATTTATAGGGCTTTTACGATCATAAACGGCACGCCGTACCATAAATAAAAACCGCACAGGATTGCGCCTGACTTTGTCAGCGCACTTTGCCCGTCAGACCATGTACGCTTATGTACATTGGGTCTGCCTGTCAAAGCACCCTTTCTCGTCATCCATCAATCCTGAGCGGTTTTGAAAGAGTTGGGAATTGTGGACGAACAATATTTTTCATAATAGATGAGATGAAATCTCCGAAATTATCTGAGCTGTAGCGAGAATTCACTCATAGACAACAAGGGGTTGACTATGTCATCGGAATATAACGACAAATATATGCAAATGGCAATCGAACTTGCAAAGGCGGCTGCCGAAGCGGATGAAGTGCCTGTCGGTGCCGTCATCGTCAAGGACGGACAGGTGATTGCGACAAGCGAAAACCTCAAAGAACGCAAAAACGACGCGACAAAACACGCCGAGATGGTGGCTCTTGAAAAGGCTACGAAGCAGGTGAACAACTGGTGGCTCGAGGACTGCGACGTGTACGTCACGCTCGAACCCTGTCCTATGTGCGCGGGCGCGATGATAGGTTCGCGCATACGTGCGCTCTACTTCGGAGCATACGACTTGAAGACGGGCGCCTGCGGCAGCAAAGTGAACCTTCTCGAGCCGGGACTTTTCAACCACGATATACAAGTTTCGGGCGGACACAGGCAAGATGAGTGCGCGGAACTTCTCTCGTCTTTTTTCAAGAACAAAAGAAAAAACCGCACGGTATAGCAACCCGGCGGTTTTTATAAACTGTATTAAGAAGACCATAAAACTAAAAAATCCCACTATTTTCAAGATTGAGAATAGTGGGTTTTTAATATACAAGTCAAATTGTTTTTTGACCGTTTTCAAAGTTATATCAGGCAAATCCTCGACTTGCCGTAAGGCAAATATAACTGCCGAAGGCAATATAACTCGGCGAAAAGCCGAATATAACAAATCTGCAAGGATTTATATAACCGTCGCTTTTTCGCAGAAAGAGCGACCATACACACAGAGGGCTCGGAGGGCTTTGACGATTTAGGAGTCGGGCTGTGGCGGAAGAAAGAAAACTTCAGGAGATATATTGTTGTTTGCTGATTGTTCGGCAGTTGCCGTGTCCGCAAGTTCACCGATAATCTCTGTCCCGATGGGGATGAGAGTCTCAATGGGTACGCCGAGGGAGATCCCGAGTACGGCGCACAGAGTGAAGACGATTGCGACGATGATTACCACAATGATTTTTTTAGTATTTTTGTCCATAAGAGCCTCCTACTTTTGTTTGACTTCGAAGACCCTATTCCTTGCCCTCTGTGATACTCGGAGTATAACCCCGTGAAGCGCGGATTGCAAAAATTTGTGCCAACTTTTTTTGGCATTATAAGATTTTTGCAACATACAATGTATGTATGGAAAAAATCAAAGTATATTATGTGGAGAGCAAGTGGCAGGAAGAGGCGCTGCTTGGAAGAAAGGTAAAAGACTATGCACAGCTTAATTTGGCAAAATTTGACAGCGAAACCGTGCAAAGCATAGACGAGGCGGAAAAGGCGTTCAAGGAAGGAATTTTGAATATAGTCCTGCCCCTCGCCTGTCCGCTTGTGACGGAAGAAGACGTGCTTCGCCTTGCAAAGTCCATGAGGCTGAGAGGCGCAAGCAGGGTGGAGTTTTACACCTCCTCCGCCGTATTTTGCAGAGGAAGAGGGAGCGGAGAGAGGATTTTTGTCAACAACTCGGCTTTTTTTGAGATAAGTGATGCAAATTCTTATTGTTTGGTGTATAATATCCTAAGAAACAAAATAATCGACCGTCATTTGTCCAACGGAGTGCTTGTCTTCGACCGCGAAAATACGCACGTTGACGATACGGTTCAAGTGGTGGCAGGAGCAAAAATTCTGCCGTTTTGCCGTATACAGGGAAGCACTCGAATAGACAGCGGCGCGGAAGTGTCCGCTTCCGTTTTGATAGACAGTTTTGTCGGAGAGGGCGCAACGGTCGAGTGCTCGCATGTCTCGGGTTCCGAGATCGGCAAACACACGACGGTCGGACCGTTCGCACGGCTCAGGGGAGCGAAGATAGGCGACGGGTGCAGGATAGGGGACTTTGTGGAAGTCAAGCAGTCGACTGTCGGAAACGGCACAAAATCCGCGCACCTCACCTATATCGGAGACGCCACTGTCGGCGAGCGCACGAACATAGGTTGCGGTACGGTCTTTTGCAACTATGACGGCAAGCAAAAGCACAAAACGAACGTAGGGAACGACTGCTTTGTCGGTGCGAACACAAATCTCATTGCCCCTTTAAAGATAGGTGACAGGGCCTTTATCGCGGCGGGTACAACCGTCACGAAAGACGTCGCAAATGATTCGTTTGTGATCGCACGTGCTGAACAAAAAACGAAGTTTATAAACACGAAACAACAAGATTAAATGCCTGTTTTGGCACAAAGGATAAAAATATGTTGCTGATAGTCGGTCTCGGAAATCCGGGCATGAAGTACAAAAACACATATCACAACGTCGGCTTCAACGTCGTCGACAGTTTGGCAAAGACGCTCAAAGTCAAGTTTGACAAATCCGAGTGCGAGTCAAAGACCGCGCACGGAAAAATCGGCGGAGAGGAGTTTGTGCTTGCCAAACCGCAAACA
The DNA here is from genome assembly GCA_900322215.1 of uncultured Eubacteriales bacterium. Taxonomy (GTDB): domain Bacteria; phylum Bacillota; class Clostridia; order Christensenellales; family CAG-917; genus CAG-475. Next base: position 11,336 of record ONYW01000020.1, read on the forward strand.
TATATGAATCTCTCCGGCGTCGCTGTCAAAAAACTTGTCAAGCACTACGGCGTGGACGAGACTTGCGAACTTATTGTCGTCTATGACGACATAGATTTGCCCGTCGGCACGGCGCGGGTGAGAGAGTCGGGAAGCGCGGGCACGCACAACGGAATGCGCTCGATCGTGTCCGAACTCGGCACGCAAGAGTTCAGGCGTCTCCGCATAGGCACAAAGACGGAGGCTCTCAAAAACAAAGAGGTCGAACTCATCGACTTCGTCCTTTCAAAAGTCGATTATGAGACGAAACAGGTTATTGACAACGTCGTGGCGGAAGTCTCGGCACTTCTTGTCGACCTTTTGAAGGGCGCGGACTTCGCCCGCGTTGAAGAAAAAATAAACAAACTTCGTTTGATTTGATAGCAACAAAAGCACAATACAAAAAATTGACAACACCATCTTGTTTAAAACTCCTAAACCTCGGCGAAAAACTTGCGCTCCTTGACGGGCTCAAGAAAAAGCGTTTGCTTGACGACAGACTTTCTGCCGTCTCTGTTTTGCGCGTTTCGGAAGGCGCGAAATATCATATCATCTCGCAAATAGGGTGTAGGCGAATATTCGTTGTCTCCGACAACCTTGCGGCAAAGAGCGCGACGAGGCAACTCTCCTCTTGGGGGCTTAGAGTCAAGTTTTTGCCGCCGCGCGACGACGTACTCCTGCCGAGAAAAGGCTTTTCTACGCAAAACGTGAGAGCGAGGGTGGACGCGCTTGCAAGCATAGTCTCGGGCGACGTGGATGTCATCGTCACGAGCGCGGAGGCACTCCTGCAAAAGTTTCCGTCGCGAAGACTTGTAGAGAGATTCTCCGCCACTCTCAAAAAGGAAGATCTCATTTCTCCTCAGGATCTCGCGGACAAACTTGCGGATATGGGCTATATCCGTCAAAGCATGATCCAAGACGTCGGCGATTTCGCCCTGCGCGGAGACATTCTCGACGTGTACGACGTGAGCGGCAACGCCTACCGTTTCAACTTTTTTGACGAACTCATCGAAAACATAAAAATTCTTGACGTGGACGGTATGCTCTCCACAAACGAGGTGGACTCCGTCACGCTCTCTCCGACGAGCGACATTCTCATAGACGAAAAGGGCTATGACACCGCTCGCGAGGAGATGAAGAGGTACCTCGGCAACAAAAACGCGCAGGAGATTTTTGACAAACTCTCCGTCGGCGCAAACGACGCTTCCTTTGTTTGGGCGTTGCCGTTTGTGGAAAACTGCACTCAACCGTTGCTTGAATTTGTGGATGACGGAGAACCGACGGTCGTCATCTTTGACGAGCCGAAAGTCGTCTTTGACAAACTCGTCATTTTGAAAAAGGAGTTTGACGGGCGCATACAGTCGCTCACGAAGGGCGGAGAGATAGTGGACGAACACAGGAGCGTCTGCATCGATATGTTCGAGCTGAAGCGCGAACTTTTTACCGCGCGCAAAATGAGTTTTTCCGCGCTGTCTCTCACCAACAATTTGTTCGATCCGAAACTCGTGATAGAGCCGAAAACCCGTGCCGTCACAAAGTATTATCTTGACTTTGAAAGTCTCACTCAGGACATAAAGTCGTTTTCTATAAACGGCACAAAGGTCATCTTTGCAACGGGCGGAGTCGAAAAGGCGAGAACGGTTGTGGAGAGCCTTAGAGAAAACGAGATTTTTGCCGAATTTTCCTTTGACGGAGAGGGCGACGGCAAAGTGCTCGTCACGCCTTTATCCGTTGAGACGGGCGTCATTTATCCTGCGTCAAAGGTGTGTCTTATAGGCACGGCGGAGTGCGTCGGCAAACGTCGCGCGGAAGAGAGCAAATCTCACAAACAGCAGTTTATCGCACCGAAAGCGGGGGATTATGTGGTGCATCGCGTGCATGGCATAGGACTTTGCGAAGGTACGACCATCATGAAAGTCGGCGAATTCGAGAAGGAATATATCGTTCTCAAATATAGGGGCGGAGACACTCTCTACGTTGCGACCGACCAAATGAACAACCTGCAAAAATTCGTCGGTGAAGAAAATCCTACCCTCAACAAAATGGGCGGAAAAGAGTTTGCAAAAGAGAAGGAGAAAGTCAAAAAATCCGTCCGCAAACTCGCCGTCAATTTGGTTGAACTCTACGCCAAGCGCGAGAAACAAAGAGGGTATAAGTATAGCACGGACACAATTTGGCAAAAGGAGTTCGAGGACAACTTCGAATACGAGGAGACCGCCGACCAACTGAAAGCCATATCCGAGATAAAGCAGGATATGGAGAGCGGCAAGATAATGGACAGACTTCTCGTCGGAGACGTCGGCTTCGGAAAGACGGAAGTGGCGTTTCGCGCTATGTTCAAGACCGCGCTCGACGGAAAGCAGGCTGTACTTCTTGCGCCGACCACGATTCTTGCAAGACAGCACTATGAAAATCTCGCGCCCCGCCTCGAGCCCTTCGGCATAAAGTGCGGACTGCTCACGAGACTGCAATCGAGCGGTGAAAACGCAAAACTCTTGCAAGAGCTGAAAGACGGCACGACCTACCTCGTCGTAGCGACGCACAAAGTTCTTTCAAAAAACGTGGAATTTAAGGACTTAGGACTTCTCGTCCTTGACGAAGAGCAACGCTTTGGCGTGGATCATAAGGAAAAACTCAAAGAGAAGTATCCGCTCATCAACGTGCTGACTTTGTCCGCAACGCCGATCCCGAGGACGCTCAACATGTCTCTCACGGGCGTTCGCGACATCTCTATGCTCGAAACCGCGCCGCAGGGCAGACTGCCCGTGCAAACGTACGTCGTCGAATACAGCGACGCCATGTGCGTAGATGCGGTATCTCGCGAGACTACGAGGGGCGGGCAAACGCTCATTCTCCTCAACGATATAGAGGCTCTCGAACCCTATGCCGCAAAACTCCGCGAACTTACCGAGAATAAGGTGCGGATCGTCACGGCGCACGGACAAATGGCTCCCGGCGAACTTGAAAAGCGCATAAGCGCGTTCTATGACAAAGAATACGACGTGCTCGTCTCAACGACGATAATAGAAAACGGCATAGACTTGCCCGACGCAAACACGCTCATCGTCATAAACAGCGGACACTTCGGGCTGTCTCAATTGTACCAACTCAGAGGCAGAGTCGGCAGGCGCGGAGTGCTTGCCCACGCGTATTTCACCGTTCCCGCCAACGACAGCCTCACTCCCGACGCGGAAAAGAGGCTGAATACTCTCCTTGAAAACACGGAGATAGGCAGCGGATTCAAAGTCGCGCTCGCGGACCTCTCCATTCGCGGAGCGGGCAACCTGCTCGGCGCGGAGCAGTCCGGTCATATCGAGAGAGTCGGCTATGAAATGTACCTCGAAATCCTCGACGAGGCGATTCAAGAGATAAAGACGGGAGTGGTGGCAAGACCTGAGCGCGAATGCGAGATGAAAGTCGACATCGCCGCGTATATCTCGGACGGATATATCGAGGGAAGAGACAAACTGAAAGTCTACAAACGAATAGCGCAAATAAGTTCGTTTGCGGAGCGCGACTCGCTTGTCGCCGAACTCGAACAGGTGTACGGCAAGATAGACCTGCCGCTCGAAAACCTCATAAACGTCGGACTTCTCAAAAACCTCGCCTCTCGGCAGGACGTGTCGCGTATCATCATCAACAAGAACGGCGCGGGCGCAAACTTTTATGACGCGGAAGTGTTCAAAAACGAGGCGCTTATGCGTGCCGTTGCGGACCACTCGGGAAGCGTCGTACTCACGAGCACGATTCCTCCGACGCTCATATTCGAGGTCAACCATACGACTGCGGAACAAAAACTTCAAAGACTTATCGAGTTCTTTGCAAGCGTATAGATACACCCCTGCGGGCTGATTATATACACCGCAAGCGTGATGATATACAATGCTTTGCATTGATGATATGCAGCCACAAGGGCTGATGATATGCACGCTACGGCGTTATAGTGAATTTTCGCTCCGCTCAATTGCGGATAAATGCCTGTTTTTCCTCAATGGAGCGGTAGAACCGCGAGAATTCATGGAACGTAGTGAGAATTCATGGAGCGCAAACGAGAATTCACGGAGCGCAGCGAGAATTCATTTTGCCACAACTCTTCATTCCTCATTTTTCACTTCAACAACTTCACCGTTCTAACAAACATTTGGTTCTTATTTTTTAACTTTTTTATTATATGATAAAAATTACTTGCGCGCTTGCCCACAAGTGTGTATAATATTTGTACTATTGATTTTTTCTCTTAGGAGTAAGAATATGAAGAAAAAACTTATTGTCTTAGTCGCACTTGTCTTGGTCGTCGCCGTTTTGACTTCCTTGCTCGTCGGCTGTGACGAAATCTTTAAGAAGAACGAAACGAGAGACGCAAATCAAGTTGTCGCTTCCGTCAGTTACAAGGGAGTGACGGCAAACGTCTACAAATTTGAACTTGAATCGAGTTTCAACAATTATGCCTACGTCTACGTGAACTACTACGGTCTCACGTACGAAGCGGCGACCGAGTATCTCCTCAGGTCCCTCGCTCAACAAAGGCTCATCACGCTCTATGCAAAGGACGTCGTGCTTGACTATATGAAGAAAGAGCATGCGAGCGATATCAAGTCAGGTCTCACCTATGAGACGGGCGCTTCAAAAGATTTGCTTTCTCCTGCCGAAATCGATCACGCTATCGAGCACACAAATGAGTCTATGCTCTCCTCTCTCAAGTCGATCATCAAGTCGGCTATCAGCGAGGACAACTACAACGCAAGCGAGCAAACGAGTTCCGAAACGGTTGAAGTGACGGATCCTATCACGGTCACGTTCAACTCAAACGAGGGCAGCGAAGTCGCGAGCCAAGAGATTCAAAAGGGCAGCGTCGCCAAGAAGCCGACCGATCCGACGAGAACGGGCTACGTCTTCTATGGCTGGTACCTCGCCGAGGACTTTAGCGGTGAAGAGTTTGACTTTGACACAAAACTTGCGGAAGACACGACTCTCTATGCGAAGTGGGAAAAATACCTCGCTCCAAGAACGGTAAGAGCAACGGAAGAGGATGACGAAAACGATTTCGATCCCGACGATTATTCCGAGAGAGAACTCGCTCCGTACTTCTTTGCCGACGCATATCAAGCGACGCTCTATGACGAAATCAAGGACGACGAGTCCATCGCAAATATGCAAGTCCCCGACACAAGCACCTTTGAAGATACGCTCAAGACTTATATAAACGAAGGTCTTGCAACGCTCAAGAAGAACCTTGTCGGCAACGTACACAGGGCAGACTTCAACGCTTGCTACGACTACTACCTCGAAAACCAAATGGACACTTTACTCGTTGAAAAACTCGAGCGCGTCATCGGCGAAAGCGTGTCCGTTTCAAAGGAAGAAGTAGAGGCGGAATTTGCTCTCGCAGTCGAAAAGAACAAGGAAGCCTTCGGCGCAAGCGCGTCCGCATATTCCTCCGCTCTCACAAGCGCACTCGCAACGACCTACTACCACAAGGCACTCGATCCGAGTTACGGCTTTGTCATCAACATTCTCTTGAAGCTCGACGACGAAGCGGTTGCGGCGCTCAGCGACAGATACACGAATCAACAAAACAAAGAAATGGTGCGCATCGAGCGCAACAGAGCGGTTTCCGAGATGCAAATAAACGTCTCCAACCCGGATTATGACGCAAAGGCGAAGGTCTTGGACGCGGACGGCAAAGAAATCGAACTCCGCGACCCGATGACGGATCCGAACAACCCGTATCTCGCAGAAGGCACGGAATATAACAAAGACAACGATTATGCAAATATCGTAAGCTTTGAAAAGGACGCGGACGGCAACTACGGCGTCGTCTACAACGCTCACGAGCATCCGGCAATGGCATACCTCACAAAGAAGGTTTACGCCTTTGACGTGAACGGCGAAACAGGTATTATCCATCAAATCAACAACTCTATGAACCAAGTCACGGCGGCTGTCGCAAACGGCGAAATCTCTCACATCGAGGGCGTCTACTGGCTTAGAGAAGTCGCAACCGCATGGCTCTACCTCGTCGGCGACGACAGCGGTGCGGTGTCAAGCGATTCCAACAACGGCGGTCTTGGCTACCTCGTCACGCCTGCCGGAGAGACATCCAACTACCTTGAAGACTTCACAACTTATGCAAGAGACCTCATCTCCGAGGGCACGGGTGCATTCGAAGTCGGCACAGTTACGGACGCAGACTTCGCAGGAGCAACGGCTGACGGTGAACTTGCAGGCAACTTCAAGGCATACGTCGTAGCGGACAACATCGGTTCTTCAAACGCATACGCGGGCGTCTTCGTACTCCTCGCAAGCAACAGAGTTTGGGACGAAACGACCTATACAACCGAGGACGAAAACGGCGTGAAACTCGACGACGAACAACCTGTCGTCATGGGCACGGACGGAGTGCTTCCGCTCAACTACGTTATGACTTATGCACAGGATCTCGATGACGTAAAGACGGTGTACGATTCTATCTACGATTCACTCCTTGAGTCAAGACAATCCGACGCATACAACGCAAAAGTCAACGACGTCGTTGCAAACAACAACATCGAGTATTTCAAGAAAGTGTACGAATCACTCTACAAAAACCTCGACTAAGCAAAATCTTAACAAACAAAAATAAGCACGAGATTTCGTGCTTATTTTTTTGCGTTCATTTGTCCCCAACAACAAAAAACAGGCGACTTTGTCACCTGTCAAAACTTTGAGATAAAAACGACGGCACGTAAAAGCCGTTTGCGCCAAAAGGGGAGAGGCTATGCGCGCTTGCGGTTTTCACCGAAGAAGCAAACGCTCACGGCGTGACTGCCGATGTATGACGACGTGTAGGCGTTGGCTTTTGCAAATTTGATGTTTAAAGCGGGAGCCTGCTCGGCTAAATCGTCGGCGATTTTCTTTGCCCACTCTTCGTTGCCATAGGTGATGACGACGGTAGAACAGAAGTTGTCGTTAATCGTGTTCGTAACGTACTTCGTGACGTCTGCGAGCACCTTCTTTTTGCCCATAACCTTTTGCAATACGCCGATTTGCCCGTCCTTTGAAAGTTCAAAGATAGGCACAAGATTTACGACCGAGGTTTGAGCGATTATGCCGTCGTGCGCGAGCGTGGAGGTGTCGTCGGTTATAAACGTGTGGTGAAGAACGTTCTTTGCATACTCCAATTCTTCCGCAACTTCCTCTATGTCAAGCCCCGCGTTTTGAAGTTTTTTAGCGTGCAAGAAGAGGAGCCCTTCGCTGCCTCCGCAGGCAAGCGAGTCAACGACGAATATCTTGCGCTCGGGGAACTTTATCGCAAGTCCTTTCGCAATATAGTCCGCCGTGTGGAAACTCTCGCTGAGGGCGGAGGATACGCTGATAAAAATCACGTCTTTTCCGCTCTTGAGAATGCCTTCCAAGAGGAGCGTCGTGTCCTTCGGTTCAACTTGCGTGCGAATGCGCTTGCCGGCTTTACGAGCCTCCAAGACGGTCTCAGGATCGCAGTCTTTCAAGTTTTTGCCGTCGATCGAAAAGGAAATCGGTGCAATGGCAGACGGCTGAACGTCGTTTTCTCCGTCAGCAAACACTGCGATATTGTCGATGACAATTTCAAATTCCGCCATAATCTCACCTCTATATTATGATAGCACACGCGTTTTTGTTTGTCTATATGCAAAGAAAGCAAAATTTTGTGTTTTTGTTGATATCGTACATTTGTATACGATATGGTGAAAACCGCCGAGGAGCGATGAATCAAAGGCTCGCCTTCATGACGATAGGAAAGTGGTCGCTCGGGTATGCGCCGTCGTAGAGTTTGTCAAACACGCAGTATTTGCTGACGGCAAAGTCAGGCGTGACAAAGAAGAAGTCTATGGCGGGGTAGTATAGGTATTCGCCGTATCCCTGATATGTCGCGCCGACGCCGTAGTATGCCTCGTCCGCGACCGCGCTTGCGTCTTTAAGGCCGAAGTTTATCGCCTTGTTGTATGCCGCACTACCCGCAGGACAGTTCATATCGCCCATAAGCACATAGGACGTCGCGCCAAGAGCCGAAATCTTGTCGAGAATAACCTGCATACCGTTGCGCCTTGCAAGTTCCGAAACGTGGTCTAAATGCGTGTTTACGGCGGTAAACGTCTTGCCCGTCCGCTTGTCGCGGAGCGTCACGTAGTCCGCACAGCGCACGCAAGCGGTATCCCAACTCCTGCTCGGTACGTCCGGCGTTTCGGAGAGCCAAAAATGTCCGCGCGCCACTTCTTCAAATCTATCCGTGCGGTAGGCAAGATACATACTCGTCTCCTTTTCTTCAAAATCCACGGTGCGAATGACAAACGTATAGCCTTTCAAATGGCGTTTAAGATAATATACGGGAACGTCGTTCGCCTCTTGAAAACCTATGACGTCGGGGGCGTTTTCTTCAATCACCTGGCGTTGTAGGGCGGCGCGATAAAAATAACTGCGCTTGTACGTGTCGTCCGTCGTGAATCCGCGCACGTTGAAACTCATAATCGTAAGTTCGTCCGCCATAGGAGTTTGAGACACGTCAAACCTCTTCGTATCGAACAAATAACGCCCCAAATACGGGAAAATCGCCGTCACGACAATAATCGCAATGACAAGTGCCACTCCGACCGCAACGGAAATCCCCACCCAAATTTTTTGTTTTTTTGAAAGCGCCGTTTTTTCCATATACATAAAAAATAAATCGAACTCGTTTTGAGTCCGATTTATAACTTTGGTGGAGACGATAAGGCTCGAACTTATGACCTCCACGATGTCAACGTGGCGCTCTAACCAACTGGGCTACGCCTCCAAAGCAAGAGTTATGATACACTACTTTTTGAGTTTTGACAAGCATATTTCGCTATTTTGAAAATTTTTCTTTCGCTACCGCCTGCAAAGCAACTCGTCGGTTGTTCAAATACGTGCCATACGGGAGGAAATTGTATCTTATTAGGGTAACAATATATGTAATAGATTAATAATAATTATAAAAATCATCATCGCTCACAACCGCAAAGAAAAAGGCTCTACCGAGAGGGTAGAGCCTTTTGCATTCAAAAAGCGGATTAGTTTTGTGAGTTGTCAGAACTGTTTTCTGCAACAAGACCGAAGATGCCGCCGAGAAGGTAGAAAATGTCGCCGAAGATACCGATGATGATCATGATGATATGCGGAGCATTCTCTTTCTTGGAGTTGTTGAGCGATTTGCTTGCATGAGACGCGAGCGCGAAGAGGACGGAGTAGACGACCATCAAGACTGCGCCGACGATAATCAGCGTAATGCCGTATGCTTTTGCCATTGTGAGATCCGCGACGTCTTCGCTTGATTCAATGAGTTTTTGTTGGAAATCCGGTGACGCTGCGCAAACGATACCGAGGATCAAAATGAGCAATGCGATGATGAGAGCGATAATATTGAATATTCTCCCGATTGTGTACATAACTTTTGATGCTGTTTTCATAGTGTTATCTCCTATTTATATTTTTTTTAGTTGTTGCTTGAGGATGAGTTGTGTTGAACCTTTGCGACGATCTCCAAAATCTTCAAAATCAGTTGCAAGAATTCAAGGATGATATCGTTGATATATTGGATGTTGTAGAGTTTGAAGAGGTTTTGCATCATTTCGATCTCTTCCGCATTTGCGAGGTTCTGCTGTTGGAGGATTTGGCAGGCGCGCTTTTGCGCTTTGACTTCCGTCTTGAGCGTCATAATCGAGAGTACGAAAGATATGACATAGAGCAAAAGGCCTACGGCGGCGGCGATAATTGTCGCTACGCCCGAGAAGTTGAAGAACGCAAAGTCGATGAACACACCGATAATCATAATCGGTATGAACGCAAACGGACCGAGGTACATAAGGGGAGTGAGCACGACTCTCGTCCTCATATCCTTGTCGCCTTCTTTGTCAAGGATGGCAAGAGATGCCTTTTCCGCGCCCATGGCAAGCGATGTGATGCTCGGCTTGTTCGTCGTAAGGCGGCGGAGACGTACTTTGTGGAAGTAGTGCGAATAACTGTTTCCGAAAAGCAGCGAGCCGACAACGGATACTTTGATGTTTTGAAGCCCGTGCTGGTCAAGAATAAGCCTTGCCGCGTCCTTGCCGGTGATACCGCGCGAGTTCGTCCTGCGGTTGTAAACGAAGTATTTGATTGACAGCCATATCGATATGCAAACCGACACCGCCGCAACTCCGATCACAAGACAACCGACAATAAAAATCGCCCATTGCAGTGCAGGGGATACGTTCTTAAATTGTTCAATGTTTTCAAAAAGTGGCATTTTGTTCTCCTAATCGTATTCTAAGAATACGAATGTTATATCAAAATTAAACCATGTTAGCCCCAATTTGTCCAGCATTTTGCAGGTATTTCCTCGATTTAACTACGATTTTCTCCTCAAAACTTCCTTGGATATCTCTATCACGGCGCCAATCTCCCCAAGTGGTGCCTCGGCTTCGAAATCTAAATACGCACATGTCTGACAATAAAAAAACTGGCAATTTTGCCAGTTTTTGTTTGTAGGGATAATAATTTATCTGTAAAGTAACTTACGAATAACTTTATTCATAAAACCATTATGAATTCTAGATATAACATTCATTTCTACGGCGCGTTGTTGCTCTGCACGAGGCAATATGTGCAAAAATTTATTTGATTTAGAGAAAACATTGTTAACTTTTTGTGAGACAGCCGTGTTGTTAATGTGAATATAGTCGCCATGAATGAAGTTAACCGCCCATGCACAAGTTTTACATTGAAAACTTAGGCCATGTCGTTTTGATGCTTTCAGAACTGAAGCAACCACATCCAAATGGAGCGCAACTTTTTCGTCAAGAGTGTCAAAAGATGCAAATGTCGCCGATGTTGGATACACGTAGTGATTGTACAGTGGCGATTCAATCATTACTATGTTTTTTGCATATGGCAAATATGCGAATTGAAATGCTTGATCTTCACCAAGTTTTAGAGAAGTGTCAAAACGTATATTGTGTTTTAAAAGTAGCGAACGCTTGATTATTTGATTCCAAATGAAAGGTTTTGTGCCTTGAATGTCAAATATCACTTCATTTTTGAACTTTTTATAAAACCTATTTTTAGTGTTTGTACAATCTATCATCCATTGAGGGACTTCATCTTCAGAAATAAAATCCGTGCCAAAAAACACGCAATCAGCATTATGATTAACTGCATTTGAAAACGCAATTTCGCAACAATTAGGCGATAATGTATCGTCAACGTCAACAAATTGTATATACTCTCCTGTGGCATGCTTAATGCCAGTGTTTCGAGCATTTGAAACCCCTAAATGTTGGTTTTTGACAAGTTTTATGCGCTTGTCTCCAAAACGTTCAACAATTTTGCATGTGTTGTCTGTTGATCCATCGTCCACAACAATTATCTCAATATTTTTAAGTGCTTGATTGCAAACAGAAAATAAACACCATTCAATATACTGTTCGGCGTTATATGTTGGAATGATGATTGATATTTTAATATTTGAGATTGCTTTCATCAATATAAATAGTATAATAAATAATTAAGGAAGTCAAGACTAAAAAGTTGTTGCAAAATTCTATATATATATTATAATTAAATCAGTTTAACATACAAATAGGAGATAATATGGAAAAGAACTTTGATATTATGCCATATAGGTTAGAGAAGAACATACCAATTATTCTAGCCTGCGATAATAAGTATGTACCATACACGTCAGTATTGTTGACATCTTTAAAAGAAAATGTTTCAGATGAATATTACTATGATATTCTTTTATTCCAAAAAGATATTACAACCGAAAATAAGGCATTACTGCGTGCATGTTTGTTGGATAAAAAGAATATTTCTTTGCGTTTTATAGATGTATCTCCTAAAATTAAAGATTTAAAACTCAGAGTGTTTAGTTATTATTCAGAAGCAATTTATTATCGTTTATTTGCCCCATGGATACTAAATAAATATGATAAAATTCTATATTTTGATTGTGATTTAGTTTTCAATGACGATGTCTCAAAATTGTACTCAATTGATATGGGGGACAATCTTCTTGGTGCTGTTAGAGACCTGGGAATGATTTTGCATAAAAACAATCCTAATGATAATTTTCCAAGAGATTATTTTACTGATTATCTAGAAAATATTAATATCAACAATTATTTTAATTCGGGTGTCTTACTTATAAATCTTAAAGAGTTCAGGCATAAATTTAACCAAGAATATATCAAAAAATATATTGAGAAAAAACAATGGCGTTTTCCAGATCAAGACGTATTAAATATTATATGTGCAGGGAAAACAATAATGCTTGATAGTAAATGGAATACGGTACCTGAGACATTAGGTGGTCGTACTGTCGAAAAAATTGTTGAATACATTGAACCAAAATATTATGAAGACTATTTATTAGCACGTGAGCAACCATCTGTTATTCACTATGCTATGAGGGAAAAACCATGGAAATACTCTATAACTTTGGATTGGCAATTAGCTAAATATTTTTGGAAGTATACATTTGTATCTCCTACCAAATTGTGGGTGCTTAAAGAAAAATATAAAACATGTTCTTTTGCTGAACTGTATGAATTGATATCAATGTATGATATTGATAACTTAAGAATACAATTGGAAGGACGTAATGTTATAGCATATTATGATGATTATAAATTGGCATCTTTATTTAAACAACCTACATTGTTTGAATTGTTGTCTTGGAATGAAACGGAAATAAGCATTTATGGTCGATTTACATTGTCGGCCTTAGAGGAATCATTATGCAAAAAATTAAGCTTCAAATCGGATGAAAATGAGTTTGATATTGCATTTACAAATGTTCAGCCTTGTAAGGTATTTGAAGATAATGAATTGTCTCATAATTTTGAGTTTCTAATAAAAATACCATACGAGACCATAAAATCAAAACAGGCTTTTAATTTTGTTTACATTGTGGATGGGGTAGAAATTAGAAATGGCAGATTCGACTTTGGCAAGTTTTTTCCAGTAGACAGGGTGCTAAATAATCAATATTTTGTA
>ONYW01000009.1 GCA_900322215.1 uncultured Eubacteriales bacterium
ACTCGGTGTCCCCGGAGCGAGTAATACACTCTTGTAGGGAATAGCAAGGTTGCGAACGACAGTTTTGTTTATTCCTTAAAAGTGAGCAACTTGTGTTCGGCTTGTTCCGCGGTGCGCGACGCGTTAAGCCAACAGTCCTGTGAACTGTTGGTAGCCCAAGCGGACAAGGTGGCTGCCCTCGGCAACGACGCAGACCGGCAACCTGGCGGAGCAGGAAGGGGGTGTTGCATTTAGGGTTTGACGACGATACTATTTGAGAGCAAAACAATAAAATTTTTTTGAGATAATAAAAAATTAAAAACACTTAAATATTAAAAAACCAAACATCTATTTGCTCGGTTTCTCAAAATTTTTCACATTTTTAATAAAATAAATTTCAAAATATTCCAAAATTTGCAAAAAATTGTGTTTTGGGTATTGTTATTGTTATAAATTTTTGCTATACTTTATGTATCATACTATTATTGTGCGTATGTGCGCGAAAGCCGATATGCACAGACGGTGTTTTATGACAAGACTAAAAGACAGTTATGCTTCCTATCTTTTCCATGAAGGCACGAACTATCAATCCTACAAATTGCTATCCCCCGCACCCGGCACGGAAAACGGCGTAGAGGGGTGGTATTTTTCTTGCTGGGCACCGAACGCAAAGGCGGTGTCCGTCGTCGGCGATTTCAACGGTTGGGCGCAGGGCGCAAACGCCATGCAGGCGACTGACGACGGCATTTGGACGGCGTTCATTCCGGGAGTCAAACAGTATGACGCATACAAATATGCTGTTGTCGGAGCGGACGGCAAGACCGTGCTCAAATGCGATCCGTACGGTTTGCACTTTGAGACCGCACCCGCAAACGCCTCAAAACTCTACGACATTTCCGGCTACCGTTGGAAGGACAGGAAGTGGATGAGGGAGAGAGAGAACTTCAACCCGTACGGCTCGCCAATCAACATCTACGAGATTCACTTCGGCTCTTGGAAAAGGTATGCGGACGGCAACTTTATCAACTACAAGGCGATGGCTGACGAACTCATTCCGTATCTCAAAAAGATGGGCTATACGCACGTGGAGTTCATGCCTCTCACCGAATACCCGTACGAGGGAAGTTGGGGCTATCAGACGACGGGGCTGTTTGCGCCGACGTCGCGCTATGGCACTCCGAAAGACCTTATGGAACTTATTGACCGTTGTCACAGGGCGGGAATCGGCGTTATACTCGACTGGGTGCTCGCGCATTTCCCGAAGGACGAACACGGACTTTCCAACTTTGACGGCACTCCGCTGTACGAGTATGCCGATCCGCGAAAGGGCGAACACAAGGAGTGGGGCACGAAGGTCTACGACTTCGGCAAGAACGAAGTGAGATCCTTCCTCATATCCGCCGCGATGTTTTGGTTTGACATGTATCACATCGACGGCATCCGTTGCGACGCCGTTGCGAGCATGCTCTACCTTGACTATTGCAGAAAGGACGGCGAGTGGACTCCGAATCAATTCGGCGGCAACTACAACTTAGAGGCGAAGGACTTTTTGAAGCAGATGAACACGGCGATACTCTCGAAGTATCACGGCGCGATGACGATAGCCGAGGAGTCGACGGCATATCCGATGGTCACGAAGCCCGCGTATGACGGAGGACTCGGGTTCAACTTCAAATGGAACATGGGTTGGATGAACGACACTTTGTCCTATCTCTCGCTCGATCCGTTCTTCAGAAAGGACAACCACAACAAACTCACGTTTGCCATAACCTATGCGTACAGCGAAAACTACATTCTTCCGATCTCTCACGACGAGGTCGTGCACGGAAAATGCAGTATGATAAACAAAGTTCCCGGCGACTACGACCAAAAGTTCGAGGGGCTCAAAGCGTTTTACGGCTTTATGATGGGGCACCCGGGCAAAAAACTCAACTTTATGGGCAACGAGTTCGCGCAGTTTATAGAATGGAATTATTCTCAAGAACTCGACTGGTTCCTGCTTGACTACCCGAGGCACAAGACATTCCAAAAGTTTATCAAAGACCTCAACGAGTTCTATCTTGAAAACAAGGCGCTTTGGCAACTCGACTGCACCTACGACGGGTTCAAGTGGATTGTCGTGGACGACAATACGCAAAACATATTGGCGTTTGAAAGAAAGGCGGCGGACGGCGAATACGTCATTTGCGTCGTCAACTTCTCGCCCGTCGAGCGCAACAAATACGTTATGGGCGTCCCCGAGGGCGTGACATACAGGGCGGATCTCTATTCCGCACTCAAAAAATACGGAGGAGAGGAGGAGAGACGTCCGAGTTTTAAGGCGACGGCGAAACCGTCTCACGGACTTCCGTATTCTATCAAAGTTAATATACCTAAAAACTCAGTCATGTTTTTGAAGCCTGAGAAGAAGGAGGGAAAATAATGGGCAAAAATTCAAAGAAAGAGTGCATCGCAATGTTGCTCGCAGGCGGGCAAGGCACGCGTCTGGGAGTTCTCACTTCCAACGTTGCAAAACCTGCAGTTCCGTTTGGAGCGAAATATCGTATCATCGACTTTCCGCTTTCAAACAGCATCAACAGCGGTATAGATACAATCGGCGTACTTACGCAATACCGTCCGTTTGAACTTCACCAATACATAGGCAACGGACAGCCGTGGGACCTTGACAGACTCAGCGGCGGTATCTACGTTTTGCCACCGTACATGGGTGCAAAGTCCGGCGAATGGTACAAGGGCACGGCAAACGCAATCTATCAAAACATCGACTTTATCGACAACTACGATCCGGAATACGTTGTGATTTTGAGCGGTGACCATATCTACAAGATGGACTACCACGCAATGCTCAAAGAACACAAAAAGAACAATGCGGACTGCACTATCGCGGTGCGTGAAGTGCCGATTCAAGAGGCAAGCCGTTTCGGTATCTTGAACCTCAAAAAGAACTCGAAGCAAATCGAAGAATTTGAGGAAAAACCGAAGAATCCGAAGTCTACCAAGGCGTCTATGGGCATCTACATTTTCACTTGGGCGAAACTTCGTCAATACCTCATCGACGACGAGAACGACAAGACGAGCGAAAACGACTTTGGCAAGAACATCATTCCGAAGATGATCGCGGACAACCAAAGACTCTTCGCATATCAATTCGACGACTACTGGAAAGACGTCGGAACAATCTCCTCCCTTTGGGAAGCGAACATGGACGTTCTCTATGGCAAGGAACTCAACCTTGACGACGACAAGTGGAAGATCTATGCGAGAAACAACGCGGAACCGCCGCAGTTTATCGCACCGACGGGCAAAGTGTCCAACTGCCTTATCTCCGAAGGTACCGTTGTCAAAGGCACGGTTAAGAACAGCGTCATTTCCAACTCCGTCACGATAGGCGAGGGCGCATATATCGAGGAGTCCATCATCATGCCGGGCGCGGTCATCGAAGACGGCGCGGACATAAGATACGCTATCATCGGATGGAACGCGACTATCGGCAAGAACGCCATGGTCGGCGAAACGCTCGAGCCGTGCAAGCCGGGCGAGTGGAAGATAGCCGTCGTCGCGCCAAACTACAATTTGCCGGCTGACGCAGTTGTCGGTCCGAATGAAATGATCGGTTAAGGAGGAGAAAGAATATGAAAAACAATATAATGGGCGTTTTGTTTGCAAGTGACGCAGAAAGCCATCTCAACAGTCTTACGATTCACCGTACAACGGCGTCTCTTCCTTTCGGCGGCAGATACAGGCTTATAGACTTTGCTCTTTCCAACCTCGTGCATGCAAATATCACCAACATCGGCATCGTCACAAAGAGCAACTACAACTCCCTCATGGACCACATTCGTATGGGCCGTGACTGGGACCTCAATAGAAAAAACAGCGGTATCACGGTGTTCCCTCCGTTCGTATTCAACTCCGCTCACGAAGTTTACAAAGGAAAGATAGAGGCACTCTACACACTCCGCGGATTCCTCATTTCTTCTCCCGAAGAATACGTCGTTATCGCAAATTCCAACATAGCGTTCAACCTCGACTTTGAAGAAGTCGCAAACTTCCATGACGAGAAGGGCGCGGATATCACGGTGCTCACCTACCGCGACGAAGTCAACGGTCAAAAGATTTTGATAAAGGCGGATAAGAACAACCGTATCACGGATATGAGAGCGCAAGTCGGCAGCGATACCGGCAAGCAACTTTGCAACCTCAATATCTACTTCATAAAGAAAGATCTCCTTATCACTCTCGTCGACAACGCATACGCGCACGGCGCATACGACTTTGAAAAGGATATCTTGCAAGAACACCTCAACGACCTCTACATAATGAACTATGAAGTCAAGGATTACGTTGCGGTTATCGACCGCGTTCCGACCTACTTCAAGCGCAGTATGGACCTTCTCAATCCCGAAGTCAGAGAATCCCTCTTCTACAAGCACTCGACAATCCTTACAAAGGTCAAGGACTCAGTTCCCGCAAAGTACAAGGAGACCGCAAACGTCAAAAACTCTATCATCGCGGACGGCTGCGTCATCGAGGGTACGGTGGAAAACTCGATTCTCTTCCGTAGCGTAAAGGTCGGCAAGGGTGCGGTTATCAGAAACTCCATCGTCATGGAAGACTCCATAATCATGGAAAATTCAACTCTCGACTATACTATCACGGACAAGGACGTCATCATTCAACCGAACAGGACGCTCAGCGGGTATGAGTCTTATCCTATGGTGGTCGTTAAAGGCAAGGTGATTTAAAACCGCACAGTTTAGCGACCTGCGTTGTCAGCGCACTTTGTCTGCCCAACCGTGTACGTCTTTGTACACTGGGTTGGTCGTCCAAAGCACCCTTCCTAGCATCTCATCTAAACTGAGCGATTTTGAATGGGTGATACTGCGGCTTGGCGACCTGCGTTGTCAGCGCACTTTGTCCGCCCAACCGTGTACGTCTTTGTACACTGGGTTGGCCTGTCAAAGCACCCTTCCTAGCATCTCATCTAAACTGAGCGGTTTTGACAGATAGCCGTTCGAAGACGGAATTGGAGTCTCCACTCTCTCTTTCGAAGACGGAACCGACTCCGCAAGGCGGAGTCCCCGGAGTGCCTCGGTCTGCACTCAGTACGAGCATTTTGCACATCCGTTGCGAAGCGTGCAAAATGCGAAGTGGCAAAGAATAGAGGAAACCGGCTTTTAGAGCGCCGACTCGGTGTCCCCGGAGCGAGTAATACACTCTTGTAGGGAATAGCAAGGTTGCGAACGACAGTTTTGTTTATTCCTTAAAAGTGAGCGGTGGGGAAAACTGGCGGAGCAGGAAGGGGTATTGCATTTAGGGTTAAACGACGTCACTCCATACGAAGGAGATGGGAAAGCTTTATTTAGGGTTAAACGACGACACTCCATACGAAGGAGAAAGGCAACTTTATTTAAGGTTAAACAACGAAAATAATATTAACAAGACAATAATGGAGAAATTATGAAAATACTATTTGTTACATCAGAAGCGGCGCCGTTTGTGCGCTCGGGTGGTCTCGGCGACGTTGCCGGCGCTTTGCCAAAGGCAATGTGCAAAGCCGGCAATGATTGCAGAGTTATTCTTCCTTTCTACAAGGAGGAGATCAAAGATGCCTTCAAACAGGGATTCCGCTTTGTCGCTTCCACTTTTGTAGACCTCAGTTGGCGTAGACAATACTGCGGCGTATACGAGGCGACTTATGAGGGTGTGAAATATTATTTCATCGACAACGAATACTATTTCAATCGCAAGGGCTTATACGGTCACTTTGACGATGGCGAACGCTTTGCGTTCTTCTCGAAGGCGGTGCTCGAAGTCCTTCCTCTCATCGACTTCTATCCCGACGTGCTTCACGCAAACGACTGGCATACGGCGCTTTGTCCCGTCTTCCTTGACGTATTCTACCGTTTCAGCGACGAATACAAGAAGATAAAGACCGTGTTTACGATTCACAATATCGAGTTCCAAGGCAAGTACGGCGACAACCTTATCGGCGACATTTTGGGGCTCCCCGAGTGGGCGAGGTCTATCGTCATGAACGGCGACTGCGTCAACTATATGAAGGGCGGTATCGAGTCTTCCAACGCCGTCACGACCGTCTCCGAAACGTATGCGAACGAGATTCTCGATCCGTTCTATTCCTACGGGCTTGAAAGCATACTCTCCGAGCGCCGTTACAAACTTCACGGCGTCGTCAACGGCATAGACGAGTCGTTGTACAACCCGAAGACGGACGAAAAACTCTTTGCCAAGTACACGGTAAAGAACTACGCCGCCAAAAAGGCTGAAAACAAAAAAGCCTTCCTCGAAATGGTCGATATGCCGTATTCGAGCGAGCGTCCGCTCGTCGCTATGGTCACGCGACTTACCGAGCAAAAGGGCATAGACCTCGTGTCCGCAGTCATCGACGACATCATGCGCGCGGATATTCAAGTGGTTATACTCGGCACGGGCGACTGGAAATATGAGAATATGCTCCGCTCGGTAGAATCGAGATATCCGAACAAATTCAAAGGTATCTTGGCGTTCTCCGCGGACATCGCAAGCAAACTCTATGCGGCGAGCGATATGTTCCTTATGCCGAGCAAATTCGAGCCGTGCGGTCTCTCGCAACTCATCGCTATGAAGTACGGCTCGGTTCCGATCGTAAGGGAGACGGGCGGTCTCAAAGACACGGTCCCCGCGTACAATCCGGAAACAGGCGAGGGCAAGGGCTTCACGTTCAAGACCTACAACGCATACGATATGCTTGACGCGATATGGCGCGCATACGCTTGCTATTTCGACAAAGAAAACTGGAACAAGGTCGTGACAAACGGCATGAACAGCGACCTTGGCTGGGACATCAGCGCGAAGAAATATCTTGAAATTTACAAAGCGCTGTAAATTTCAAGGTGATATTGCCATGCGGCAGCGATATTCATCTGCGATGAGTGATATCCGTCTTTGACGGGTGATATTCACGGCGAGCCGTGAGTTGTGGAAGAATTTATTTTATCCGCAACGCTTGTCACGCAAGCATATCGCGTCGCTTGCGACATATAACTCGCGCAGCGAATATAACTGCGTAGCAATATAACATTTTGTAAAAAATATATCTTTCGTCCGGGGGAAACGGAAGAAAGGAAAGGGTATATGAAATATAACGTTACAACCAAAGAGTTTACAGCACAAGTCACATCGACGCTTGCAAGATACTTCGGCGTAAAACCCGAAGACGCTACAAAAAATCAAATTTACAGAGCGACTTGTATGTGCGTGAGAGACATCCTCACACAGACGCGTGTCAACTTCAAAAAACGTTGCCACGAACAAAATGCAAAACAGGTTTACTATATGTCAATGGAGTTCCTCCTTGGCAGATCTCTGAAAAACCACTTGCACAATATGGGCATAACCAAAGAAGTCACCAAGGCTGTCGAGAGTTTTGGCGTCTCTATGGAAGAGATTTATGCCTTCGAGCCTGACGCAGGTCTTGGCAACGGCGGTCTTGGAAGACTCGCGGCTGCCTATATGGACGCTCTCACGTCTCGCGGATATGCGGCAAGCGGTTTTTCCATTCTTTACGATTACGGCATTTTCAAGCAAGTTATCGTCGACGGGTGGCAACTCGAACAACCCGACTATTGGCTCAAAGGCGGCGACGTATGGCTCGCTCCGAGACTCGAAGAAGTCTATCAAGTCAAATTCGGCGGCGTCGTGGACCAAAATTGGGAAGACGGCAAACTCACGGTCAACCAACGCGACTGCACGATCGTCAACGCCGTTCCGTACGATATGAACATTTCGGGCTATGACACGCAGGCGGTCAACCGTATAAGACTTTGGCACTCCGAAGCCCCGCAAGACTTCGATATGGGTATGTTCAGCCGCGGTGAATATGTCAAAGCGTCCGCCGCAAAGGCTATGGCGGAGTCCATCAACAAGGTGCTTTATCCTGCGGACGACCACATCGAGGGCAAGTCACTCAGACTCAAACAGCAATACTTCTTCGTCTCCGCGTCCATTCAAAGCATCTTGCGCAGACACTTGAAGACAAATCCGACGCTTGACAACCTCGCGGACTGCGTCGCGATCCACATCAACGATACGCACCCGACGCTCTGCATACCCGAACTTATGCGTCTCCTTCTCGACGAGTACGGCTACAGTTGGGACAAGGCGTGGGACATTACGACACACGTCATTTCCTACACCAACCATACGGTTATGGCGGAGGCTCTCGAAAAGTGGCCGCAAGACCTCTTCGCAAGACTTCTCCCGCGTATATTCCAAATCGTACACGAAATCAACCAACGTTTTTGCGACGAACTTTGGGCGTTCTATCCGAACAACTGGGACACAGTCACCTACAACGCGATCCTTTCAAACGGACAAATCAAGATGGCAAACCTCTGCCTTGCGACAGCTCACACGATAAACGGCGTCTCCGCGCTGCATAGCGACATCTTGAAGTACGACGTCTTCAAGGATTACTACCGTATGCACCCCGAAAAGTTCACCAACGTCACAAACGGTATCACTCACCGCCGTTGGGTCGAACAGGCAAACCCGCGCCTCGCAAAGTTTATCAACGACCTCATCGGAGACAGATGGCTCAAAGACGCGGACTACCTCCAAGAACTCCAAAAGTTTATGGGGGACAAGCAAGCGCTTGAACGCTTGGAGAAGATCAAGCGTGCAAACAAAGAGGACCTTGCAAAATTCATTCTCGAACAAAACAAAGTTCAGGTCGATCCCGACAGTATTTTCGACGTGCAAGTCAAGAGACTTCACGAGTATAAGAGACAACTTCTCAACGCGCTCAACATTCTTGACCTTTACTTCCGCTTGAAAGAGAATCCAAACCTCGACATTACGCCAAGGACGTTCATCTTTGGGGCAAAGGCGGCAAGCGCCTACTATATGGCAAAACAAATCATCCGCTTTATTTGCACGCTCGGCGACGTCATCAACAACGATCCCGATATAAACGGCAAGATTAAGGTCGTCTTCCTCGAAAACTACCGCGTCACGCTTGCGGAAATGATTATGCCTGCATCCGAAGTCAGCGAACAAATTTCTCTCGCAGGCAAAGAGGCGAGCGGTACCGGCAACATGAAATTTATGATAAACGGCGCTCTCACGCTCGGCACGCTTGACGGCGCGAACGTAGAGATCCATCAAAACGTCGGGGATGAGAATATGTTCCTCTTCGGTCTCCTCGCGGAACAAGTCGAAGAGATGTGGAGAAACGGCTACAACCCGTCGCACTATTATCAGACAAATCCGCGTATAAAGAACCTTATCGACGCACTTCGTCGCGGGCTCGGCGGCATATCGTTCAGCGAAATCGCCGACTCGCTCACGTTCGGTCGCGGCGGACAACCCGACGGCTACATGGTGCTTGCCGACTTCGACAGCTATTCCAAGGCGCAAGACAGAGTCGACGCAACCTACAAGAACCGCGAACAATGGAACAGAATGTCCCTTGTCAACATCTCAAAAGCAGGTTTCTTTGCGGCGGATAGGGCTGTGGAGGAGTATGCACAACGCATTTGGGCATTAAAGCCAGTGCTCTGATTGAGCGACCTAAAACCGCACGAGGAAGCGCCTGACTTTGTCAGCGCGCTTTGCCAGTCAGACCATGTACGCATATGTACATTGGGTCTGCCTGTCAAAGCACCCTTCCTCGTCATCCATCTCCCTCGCGCGGTTTTACACTCAGCAGTTCGAAGACGCGCCGGAGTTCCGACTCACTCGTTCAAAGACGGAATTGGAGTCGCAGAGGCGACGACCGCGTGAGTGTGTCCCGACTGATATACAGTACGCCTCGACGGCGAGGCTCCGTTCTTTTTCGCCCAAAGAGGCGTGGCATAATGAGAGTACGATACATTTGAGGGCACCGACGGTGCTTCCCGAAGCGGGTATAAAGCATTGTAGAGAATAGCAAGGTCAAAATGCGATAATACAATTTTCCATAAACCAAGCATTTTGACTTGTGTTCAGTTCAGACGCGGTGGGAAGAACCATACGAAGGAGATGGGAAAACTTTATTTAAGGTTTTACCCATACAGCCGGTGTCACGTAGGAAAGGGTGTTGCATTTAAGGTAGAACAACGACAGCCTATTTAATATATTTTTGAGCGAAGCGAGAATTCACGATGGCGTCGCCATCAATTCACTGTGAGTGCTTGCACGAACTATATGTACAATCCATTACTTCACAAACGACCATACGGCGCGACTGTCGCCGGCAAAGAAACGACGATCACTTTCCCGCTTGATTCAAGACTTGGCATCAAGAGGGTTTTTGTTGTAATAAGAAAGGTCTTCGGAGTCGGTTGTGAAAAGTGCGAGTGTATGAGGGCGGACAATTATTCCGTCGGAGAAGTCGGAGGAGCGTTCGAGTCAAAGTACGAAGACGTAGGAGCGGTGGAGACCACTTTCCGCTTTGAACTTAATCACACGCACAGCGAGGACGGACAAGACTTCTTTGTTTGCACGTTCACGCTCAAGGACTACGGCGTGTACAACTACCGCTTTGAGGGCGAGAGGCAGGACGGCACCACGGCATACTTCGGCAGGAACTTCGACGGCACCGCAATAAGCGGCGAATGGTTGCCGGAATGGCAGTTGACCGTGTCAAAAGAGGACTATAAAACCCCGAATTGGGCAAAACAAGGTGTTATCTATCAAATATTCGCCGACCGTTTTGCAAAGGCGGGAGAAGTCAAATTTGACAAACACGGCACTCTCCACAAAGACTGGTATGAACGCCCCGAGGTGGCGGAGCCTGGCAAGGACTACAAGGCGGACGACTTCTTTGGAGGCAACGCGAGAGGCATAATCTCAAAACTCGATTACCTCAAGAGCCTGAACGTCTCGCTCATATATCTATCTCCGATTTTCAAGTCGGGCTCTAATCACCGCTACGACACAGGCGACTATATGCAGGTGGACGAACTCTTCGGTACGGAAGAGGAACTTCGCTCCCTCATCGAAGAGGCGAAGAAGCGCGGCATACGGATTATGCTTGACGGCGTGTTCAACCACACGGGTGCGGACAGCATATATTTCAACAGAGAGGGCAACTACGACTCTCTCGGCGCGTATCAGTCCAAGGAATCCCCGTATTACGACTGGTTTGACTTTGAAGAATTTCCTGACAAATACAACTGTTGGTGGGGAAGCACCGTCGTGCCCACCGTCAACAAAAAGGCAAAGGGCTATCAGCGTCTCGTGCTCGGCGACGGCGGAGTCATAGACAAGTGGACGAGGCTCGGCATTTCGGGCTGGCGCTTTGACGTCGTGGACGAACTCCCTATAGACTTCACGACCGCACTCTGCGGAAAAGTCAAAGAAAACGGACAGGACGTCCTCATCGTCGGCGAAGTGTGGGAAGACGCTACGACAAAAATCTCATACGACAAGTGGAGACCGTACTTTATGGGCGGGCAACTCGACTCCGTCATGAACTATCCTTTCAAAGAGGCAATAATAAGCTTTATCACGACCGGCAACCGCCACGCGTTTGTAGAGTCCGTCACGAGAATAATCGAGAATTATCCGAAGGAGAGCCTTGACTGCCTTATGAACCTCATCGACAGTCACGACACCGTCCGCGCGCTCACAAGACTCAGCGGCGTCGTCGCTCCCGACGACAAAAAGGAAAGAGCGGACTACCGCCTCTCACAAGAAAAATACGAACTTGCAAAAAAGCGCTTGAAGTTTGCTTCCGCGCTGCAATATACACTCCCCGGCGTGCCTTGCCTTTACTACGGCGACGAGGCGGGCGTGCAGGGCTTTGAAGATCCTATGAACCGCGGCACCTACCCGTGGGGAAGAGAGGACGAAGACCTCATCGAGCATTACAAATCCCTCGGCGCACTCCGCCGTGAATACGCCGACTTCTTCAAAGGCGAAACCGTGTTCCTGCCCGACAACGAACTCGTCGTCTTCGAGCGCAGAGCAAAAGGGCAACGCCTCACAGTCTTTGCCAACGCCAACCCATATCCCGTCCGCCGCAACATCTTCGCCCTCGGCGACTCCGGCCGTATTTTGGAATCGGCAGTTATAGAGCCGTTGTCCGTTCAGATTTATAGGAACTAAAACCCATAATTTCGCAAACAAAAAACCGCTCGCTTGAGCGGTTTTTAAATCAAAAATATAGGTTATTTTGTTATATCGTCAATATATTCTTTTGCAGCCCCACAATTTTTACAGTATTTTGCGTCAGATGGGTTTTTAGTGTAGCAGTTTTCACACATCCAATATTCATTTTCACTTAAATCGACGTGCTTCATTTGCGGGTTTTCAGATGCCCTGTTTTGTGGTATGCTTGTTTGCTCGCTCTTTTGGTCGGGTGACATAAAACAAATTATAATGAGTCCAATAGCACCTAGGAAAAATCCGAGTATGAAGCCTGTGTTCTTTGAAACGCCACGCGTTTCTGCTATCATACGGCAAATTGCGCCAAAAATACAAGCAACAACAAGAGCACCAACGATACTGCCAATAACATAACCGGCAATTATTCCCGCACTCAATGCTGTATCTACATTTGGATTATATGCTGATTCAGCCATAATAAAACCAATCATAATTTTCTCCTTTGTATAAATTTGTGTTTTCTACAAAGGATTATATAGTAATTATTCCTATAAGTCAAGATTAAATATGGATTTTTCCTATATTGTAGGCGTATCGGAGGTGGAATATGCAAACGAATGATATTGCCAAGATTGTAGGTGAGAATTTGAAGGCCGCAAGAAAAGCAAAAGGTTTTACGCAGGCGCAAATGGCCAAAGAATTGAATAAGTATCAACCTGATTATTCCGAGTATGAAAACGGAATCATTGAACTTGATTATCAAAAAATCGTTTATCTATGCAATCTTTTGGATATAACGCCAAACGACTTGTTTGGATTTTAATTATATTTTTGTTTAGAACTGTGTGATTGAGATGAAGAGCGCGAAAAAGCCCGTCTGCGACGGAGGCGCGTACTGACACGTACGTAACTCCCGAGCAGGCGGGCTTTGACAATGCTATTCGCTCAATCACGCAGTTCGAGCATTACAAAGCCTTGCTCTGCTTGGCATAGAGGACACTTGTCCCAAGCCTCTGTCAGTTCGGCTTCGTAGCCGCAGGTGGAGCATTTCCATTTGATTTTTTTGTTCTTTTTGTAGGCGGTGTCCGTGGAGAATTGATTGTAGAGGTCGAGGAAGAGTTTTTTGTGGCACTCCTCGACGGAGGCGGTCATGGCAAAGAGGTTTGCTATCTCTTCAAAGCCTTCTTCTCTCGCTGTCTTTTCAAATTCTTTATAGAGTTGTCTGTCGTGTTCCTCGTCTTCGGCGGCGAGTTTCAAGTTTTCTACGAGGTTCCACTTTTCTCTGAAAGGGTAGCCTGCGGTGATGTCGATATTCTCGATGAGTTTCGGGCTTGCCTCTTGAATGTAGGTGTAGAACATACGTCCGTGGTTGAACTCGTTGAAGGCTATCTTGTCGATGACTTCGGCGAGGTAGTTGAAGCCCTCGTTTCTCGCGCCGTATTCGATGAATTTGTAGCGCGTGGAGGCTTGCGTTTCGCCCGCAAAGGAGCGCGCGAGGTTGTGAATTGTTTTACTTTCCAAAAGTTTCATGTTGTTTCTCCTTTTCGTTTTTATGATTATTGCAAAATAGCGGGAAAAATATACAATAAAACCTTTTGAAAACTTTGTTTTTGTGATATTATAATAAGGAACAAAATAAAAACAAAAAAGGAGCAATTATGAGCGATTGCACACACGATTGCGGTTCTTGCGGCGAAAACTGCCCAAGCCGTATTCAGTTTGAAAAATTGAACGAGTTCTCATCCGTCAAAAAGGTCATTGGCGTAGTCAGTGGCAAAGGCGGAGTCGGAAAATCACTCGTGACGTCCTTGCTCGCCGTCGGTATGGCAAAGAAAGGACACGACGTCGGCATTCTTGACGCCGACGTGACAGGTCCGTCCATTCCGAAGGCGTTCGGCATTCACGCAGGACTCGAAGGGGACGAAACGGGCCTCTATCCTGCCATCTCACGCCTTGGCATAAAGGTCGTGTCTTCCAACCTTCTTTTGGAAGACGAGACGGATCCCGTCATTTGGCGTGGTCCCGTCATTGCGGGTATGGTCAAACAGTTCTGGACGGACGTCGTTTGGGACAACGTAGACTATATGTTTGTGGACATGCCTCCGGGAACGGGCGACGTACCGCTCACGGTCTTCCAGTCCATAAAACTTGACGGTATCGTCATCGTCACTTCTCCGCAAGAACTCGTCTCTATGATAGTCGAAAAGGCAGTCAAGATGGCAAACAAGATGAACATCAAAATCTACGGCGTTGTCGAGAACATGAGTTATATCAAGTGCCCGGACTGCGGCAAAGAGATCAACCTCTTTGGCAAGAGCAATATAAACGAAGTGGCAAAAGACTTCAACCTCAAAGTCCTCGGACGTATGCCTATGGACGCGGAAATCGCAAAGGCGGTTGACGCGGGCGAAGTCGAAACTTTGAACGCAATGGAATATCTCCCTGACGCACTCAAAGAAATAGAGTAAAACCGCACTATTTAGCGAATAGCATTGTTAAAGCCCGTTTGTTCGAGGGTCGCGTACGTATTGTACGCTCATCTCTCACAAACGGGCTTTTCCGTGCTCTTCATCTAAATATTGCGGTTTTAAAAGTTGTAGCCTCTTATGCCGACCATACCGACTTTATCTTTGAAGAATGGGACAAAACTCTCTGTTTCGGCTTTTGTGAAGTCGGTGAAGCCGTGGGAGATACAGCCCTCGGTGTCATTGTAGTGCTGCATGAAATATCTCTTTGCACCCGATATCCACTCGGCTATCTCTTGCATATCGTCCGCAGTATGGAACTCCTTGATGAGGGTGGTGCGAAACTCATAGTCTATATTTGATGCTTTGAGCATCTCGACGCTCTCGGAAATCTTGTCCATATCCACGTTTTCTATGCCGGTGGTAAGTGGGTATTTCGCCTTGCTGTTTTTGATGTCCATTGCGACGTAGTCGAGAAGTCCGCGGTCAAGCAGGTCTTTCAAAACGTCGGGGCGGAGACCGTTCGTGTCAAGTTTTGTGGCATAACCGAGCGCACGCACTTTCTCATAAAACTCGGCAAGTCCTTTTTGCAAAGTCGCCTCGCCGCCCGTCACGCATACGGCGTCCACAAGCCCTTTGCGCTTTGTGAGGTAGTCAAAGACTTCGTCAAGGGAAATCTCATGACTCTTTATGTCACCGACGACGAGCGCGCCGTTGTGACAAAACGGACAACGGAAATTGCAACCGCCTGTAAACACCGTACAAGCGATCTTGCCGTCAAAATCCACCATAGAAAACTTTTCAAATCCACATACTATCATAGTGAAGATATTTTAGCATAGAAAAGTCGGAAACTCAAACATTTCTTTACATAATAATATAAAACTGCTATAATAAAATATATGCAAAAGAAATCCGCAAAGCAATATTTGAAAGAACTGTTTACGATGTTCGCTATCTTTTTCAAGATAGGGCTTTTTTCGTTTGGCGGCGGATATGCTATGCTTGCGCTCATCGAAAACGAAGTTGTCGAAAAGCGCGGGTGGCTGTCGCATGCGGAACTTAACGAAGTCTTTGCTATTGCGGAGAGTACGCCGGGGCCTATCGCCATCAACACGGCGACTTTTATCGGCGCAAAACGCTTGGGCATCTTTGGAGGTATAATCGCAACGCTCGGCGTGGTGCTACCGTCATTTGCCATCATCGTTGCGCTCTCCTACGTCCTCGAACTCGTCATGGAAAACAAGTGGGTGGGCTTCCTCTTCCGCGGAATCAGAGTCGGCGTGCTTGTTCTCATCGCAAAGGCGGTACTGTCGTTTTTCAAGAACATGAAAAAGACGGTGTTTTCATTCTTCCTTTGCATCACGGCGTTCATTCTCGTCTTCCTTGTAAAGGTCGACGTGATATACGTTATACTCGGCACGATTCTCGTATGTTCGGTTGTAGTGGCATGGCAAAGTTATTACAAAAATCACAAACTTCACATGCTCGGCACGGCGGAGTATTACAACGAGCGCGTCGGGAAACCGCTGGAGGCGGAAGAGTACGTCAGCGACAAAGCGGTGAAAAACAGCGTTTTAACTGTCAAAACCGAGACATTAAACCCCGTTTTTGACGAAGTTGCCAAAGATACAAAGCGGTCTAAGACCGCGAAGAGAGGAGGTGTGGAGCAATGATATACCTCGATCTCTTCTGGACGTTTTTCAAAATCGGACTCTTCACGATAGGCGGAGGGCAGGCGATGATCCCTATGATCATGACAAACGTCGTGGACAAAGGGTGGATGGAATACAATTCGCTCGTCGACTTTATAGCGATCAGCGAAAGCACGCCGGGTCCGTTTGCCGTGAACATCGCAACCTACTCGGGTATGGTGGCTGCGGAGGGTGCCGGGGCTATCGGCGTCATAGGCTCTATGTGCGCGACGCTCGGCGTAGTGCTTCCGTCCGTCATAATCATCCTCTTTATCGCAAAGGTCTTCACGGAGTTTATGAAGAAAAAGGCTGTCAAGCAGGTCTTCCTCGGCGTCGGTTCAACCGTCACGGGATTGCTTGCGTCCGTATGGCTAAGCCTCTTCCTCACGATGATTTTCGGCATAAGCATCGCAAACTATCAGGTCGTCGGAACAGTCAACCCGGATTGGCTGAGCCTCGGACTATTTGCCGTCATCTTCCCGATTTCTTTCATCAAGATAAAGGGCAAAAAGTTCCCCGCGATTTTGCTTGTCGTGATATCCGCGCTTCTTGGACTCTTGGTCTTTGGACTTTGTGATTATGCGGGAATCAACATATAATATATAAAGCCTCTCAAGCAGGGGCTTTATTTTTTTTATTTTTGGTATTTACTTTGTAAATATAATATTTTATAATATATACGTTAAGGTTTAACAATATTCGCTTGATGTGTTTGTATAAAAGCAATAATAAACACACGAAGCACACGACCGGTTGGTGTTGTGCATAAAGCAATAATAAACACACGAAGCGTTACAGCTTGTGTATTGCAAGACAGCAATAATAAACAGGCGAAGCCTGGGGGAGAAATTATGGCAAAAAAAACGAAAGAAAAAGCGGTTGTGCTTGACGAGAACGGCAGACCGCCGCTAAAACTCGACTACGGTCAGACCTTTAAGGTAGGTTTTGCATTCGCAATCATAATGATATTTTGGACGGCTTACGACTTTGTCGTTCCGCTCCTTTTGGAAAACGCATTCGGTTTGCCGAGTTGGGCGAGAGGTCTCATTATGGGACTTGACAACCTTTTGTCGCTGTTTATGCTTCCGATTTTCGGCAAGCTCAGCGATAGGGCGCACGGCAAGATAGCGAAGAAGTTCGGAAGACGTACGCCGTTTATCGTTGTCGGCACCGTCGCGTCCGTACTCCTTATGGTCTTCGTGCCCGTCGCGACGTACGGTCAGCAAAAGAAGGCGAGCGAAGCGCTTGCAAACCATATGACAAACGAGTTCAACTTGGAAGCCTCGCTTGGAGAGTGGTATGACGCGGCAGTAAACGGGGAGAAGATCAACGGCGAATCCGCCGCAAACTACTGCGATATTCAATACCTCAACCAAAACAAGGACAAATACGAGAGCAAAGGACTCACGCAAAGAGAGTTCTTTGTGGGACTTGCAAAAGCCGAAACCGATGGCTACAAGAAGATGACTTCCAAAAAGGCGGTGCTGAATATGCTCGGCGCCACGACCTACTACTATGACGGCAACGTCGTAGAGGATTTGAATGCGGTTTGCTCGGATACAGGCGTCACTTATCAGGAGATGGTCGACACAAATGCCAACTACAAGGCGTTTGCCGCGAACGGCGTCGAAAACTACAAATCCGACTGGATATTCGTCAACTGCACACGGACAAGCAAGGGCGTAACGAGCCTCGTCATCTATATGGTTATTCTTCTCCTCGTCCTCGTCGCAATGACGACGTTCAGAAGCCCGGCTGTCGCGCTTATGCCCGACGTTACGCCAAAGCCGCTTAGGTCGCAGGGCAACGCTATCATCAACCTTTGCGGAGGCGTGGGCGGTGCTATCGCATTCCTCATCTACACGGTCGCACTGTTCAAGCCGACTCTCAGCACGTACATCATAATCTTTGCATCTGTCGGTGCGGGTATGCTCCTGCTCCTTGCAGGCTTCCTTGCCTTCGTTCGCGAGCGTAAGATGGTTGCAAAATGTCAGGAGATTTGCAAAGAGTACGGCATCGACGACTTCGCGGACGGCGAGAGCGAACACGCCGAGAAGTTTGCCGAAGAACTCATCGAAGACTACGAAAACGAAAACAAAGAATCCAAGTCCGCAACGTCTGACAATGTGACTATTGACTCCGAACACGCCGAGTTTGGCAAAGACGGCTATCCGAACGGCGAGGCGGCGGAACTTATGGACGAGATGCCCGAGCACGTCAAGTTTGCAAAGGAAGTCGTCGAAGGCACAAAGAAAAAGCGTCCTACTCCAAAGGAGTGGTGGAACGGGAAGACAAAGGAAGAGAGATCGAAACTCGTCTCATTCTGGCTCATTCTCTCGTCAATATTTATGTGGTTTATGGGCTATAACGCGGTTTCATCCAACTTGTCCGTGTACACGACAAAAGGGCTCAACCTGTCGGCGGGTATCGCCTCTATCATCTCCGGCGTCAGCATGGGCGTCAGCGCAATAGCGTTTATCCCTGTCGGCTATATGGCGGCGAAGATAGGCAGAAAGAAGTCAATTATCATCGGCTACTTCCTCGCGGTCATATCCTTTGTGCTTATTTGCTTCGCTATCATGCAAGGGCAGGGCGCAACGCTCAAATCCGTCCTCTTTGCACTCTTCTACGTCATAGCGGGCTTTGGACTCATCATCGCAAACGTTAACACGTTCCCGATGGTTACGGAACTCTCGACTGCGGAAAACGTCGGCGCCTACACCGGCTACTACTACGTTGCAACGATGTCCGCGCAAGCCATCACACCATTTATCGCAGGTCTTGTCATGGACTACGTTCAAGACAAATATCTCTTCCTCTACAGCGCGGCGTGTATCGTCATCGCAATAGTGCTTATGGCATTCGTCAAGCACGGCGACAGCGTGATCCTCGCAAAGGGACGCAAACTGACAAAAGAGGAGAAACGGCAGATTCGCCTCGACTCCATGGACTCCGCGGACTAAAACCGCATTATTTGGCGAATAACGTCGTCAACTAAAAAAATACACACCGTCATGCACATGAGTACATTAGGCGGTGTGATTTTTTTGTTTTTTTGCTCTTCATCTAAACTGAGCGGTTTTAGTCGATGGCAGTTCGAAGACGGAATTGGAGTCGCAACGGCGACGACCGCGTGAGTGTGTCTCGAATGCTACTTAGTACGCCTCGACTGCGAGGCTCCGTTTCTTTTCGCACAAAGAGGCGTGGCATAATGAGGGCACGATACTTTTGAGAGCACCGACGGGTCTGTCCAAAGGTGGTGGGACCCGCTTGCGGGGTAATCACTTTGGAAAGAACCATACGAAGGAGAAAGGCAACTTCATTGAGGGTTGCACAACGCAACGCCTTTTGGAAGATTATAAACGCTAATCTATCTCAAAAAACCGTTGACGATTTGTTCTTCGGCTTCTTGTTCGGTGAGACCGAGAGTCATGAGTTTGACAAGTTGTTCGCCGGCGATTTTGCCGATAGCCGCTTCGTGGACGAGGGAAGCGTCAACGTTGTTGGCTTCAAGCCCCGGGACGGCGAGGATTTTGCCGTTGTCCATGATGATAGAGTCGCACTCCGTGTGTCCGCTGCACTCGGCGTTGCCGATGATCTTGGCGTCGAACTTTTGATATGAGTTGTCCTTGGCGACCGACCTTGACACGACGTCTGCGCTCGAGCCGTTGCCATTCAGTTCTACCACGTAGGTGCTGACGGCGTTTTGACTGTCGTGAGTCATGAGTCTTTCGCGAACGACGAGTTTCGCTCCTGCTTTCAGGGTGGCGACGGTCTTTCTGACCGTGTCGTCCACGCCCTTTATTTGCACCATCTCCATTTCGACGGAGGAGTCCTCGTCCTGATACACCTCGGTGACCGGGTTGAGAATACGCTTGCCTGCGCCCGAGCCTGAGCCGTAGTGCTTTTCGACGTATCTGACGTGCGCGCCTTTTTCGACAAAGAAGCGGTGAATGCCGTCGTGTTCGGAGTCCTGTCCTCCGCAGTTGTCGATACCACAACCCGCGACAATAAGCACGTCCGCGCCCTCGCCGACGTAGAAATCGTTGTAGACGGTCTCTTTGAGTCCGCTCTTCGTCATGATGACGGGGATATGCACGCTCTCGTTTTTCGTGCCCGGCTTGATTTTTATGTCAAGCCCGCTCACGTCGGTTTTTGAGATAATCTCGATATTTTCCGTAGAGCGACGACCTGCCGACTCGCTGTTTGAACGAATATTGTATGCTCCCTCGGGAATCTTGTGAAGATCCGCAACTTCGCGGAGCATTTGCATTTGAAGATCGCTTAGTCCTTGCATACGCATCCTCCTTCATCGTCGGATTGGCAGGCGGGGGAGATCGCCATATTGCCGATGAGCGACGGCAAAATCTCGTCTCTTGTGCCTTGTTTGTCTATCCTGCCGTTTTTGAGCACGACGATCTCGTCCGCTATGTTCAATATGCGCTCTTGGTGCGAAATGATGATGATAGAACGCTCCTGCGAGTCCTTGCGCATCTTTTCGAACACCTTGATGAGATTTTGAAAACTCCACAGATCTATGCCTGCTTCCGGCTCGTCAAACACGGAGAGTTTTGCATTTCTTGCAATTACGGTTGCGATTTCTATACGCTTTAATTCTCCGCCCGAGAGACTGCTCGTCACTTCGCGGTTGATATATTCTCTCGCGCAAAGCCCGACAAGAGAGAGGTAGTCGCACGCCTCGCTCACGGACAAGTTTTTGCCAACCGCCATTTTGAGCAGGTCGTACACGCGAATACCCTTAAACTTCACGGGTTGTTGAAAGGCAAAGGCTATGCCTTTTCTTGCGCGTTCGGTGATAGAAAGTTTTGTGATGTCCTCTCCCAAAAACTCGATACTTCCGCTCGTAGGCTGTTCTATGCCCGCAATGAGTTTTGCAAGCGTGGATTTTCCGCCTCCGTTCGGTCCTGTTATGACAACGAGTTTGCCCTCAGGCACGGAAAGGGATATGTCCTTTACTATCTCTTTCTTTTCTACGTCCGAAGAAACTCCGAACGATAAATTGTTAATCTTTAGCATAATGCACCTCTAACTTTTTAATTGTAACACAATTAAAGCGCAAAATCACCTGTTTTTAGTATTTGATTTTATGGATTTAATAAACAAGAGCGCCCAACTGGACGCTCTTGTTTAAAAACTAAAACACTACACGTTTTAGCGTTGGTCGTCTGTATCGTCCTTATCGTCTTCGTCAAATTCCACCCTCACAAAGCCGTTGTCAAACGTGTGTTCCGTAGCAGGCTCTTTTTCTGGCGACGCCGTGCGGAGGCGCTTGTATTTTTGCACCGTGCCTTTCCAGGTGTAGTAGAGAGGAATTGCAAAGAAGACAACCCAACCCGGGTGCCAAGCCTTCAACACAAAGCCGAGGACGAGATAGATGCCGACCGTGAGGATAGGGACGAGAATATCAAATATCTTCGACCAACTTGCGCCCTTTATCGCCGCGACGAGCATGTAGTAGACGGGGATTGCCACAAACACCGCCCAGTACGGGTGCCAAAGCCCTCCGATGCAACCGAGAGAGAGGTATACCGCGACGGTTATCGGCACGATAGGGACGAGTTCGGGCGATTTGTGGATTATCGCGCCCATCGTCATATAGTAGATAGGAATGATAAAGAACACGAGCCACGCCGGATGCCACCAGCCGCCGAGCGCGCCGAGAAGGATAAAAGTCACGATGACAAGCAGCGGCATCGCATCGTTGAGCATCATAATCGGCAGAGGAGTCGCAAGTCGAGCCTTTCTTTGTTCGTCTCCGAATTTTTTCACTTTGTCTTTTCCGTTTTTGAGTTTCTCGAAAAAGTCTGACATAAAATCATCTCCTATATATTTGTTTCATTCATTATACTACTGTGAGTTTAATATATCAATATTAAAAATTCATTAAAACAACATCCGAGCAGCAAAACGGCGTAATAGACAATATTGACAAGTTGTAACAATAAGTATAATATTTATTTATAGTAAACCTAAATAATTTTGTCTATTTACTCGGAGAGAATTATGAAAAACCAAACAAGGCGTTTTGCAAGAGTATTATTGTTGCTGCTTATCGTAGCGTTTTTTGCAGTTGCAATGGTTGCTTGTAGCAACGGGGAAACTCCTGAGGCGGAACAAAAACCACAGGAACAGATAGAAGTGTGCAACCACGTTTACGGCGCGTGGACGGTTGTGACTTCTCCGACTTGCACAAAACGAGGACTTAGGCGTGCCACTTGCAGTTTATGCGGAGATGTCAAAGAAGAGATTTTGAACGCCGTCGCCCACACTCCGAAAGTCCGCATTGGTCAAAAGCCTACTTGTACGGAAAACGGTTATACGGATGAAACGTATTGCTCATCATGCGGTGAAATTTTACATGCTGCGGAAATTTTGTTTGCTGTTGGGCATAGTTTTGAAAATTGGCAGACTATCACTGAGCCTACTTGTGCGGAAAACGGTGTCCGCAGAGGAACTTGTTCTGTTTGCGGCCAAACGGTCGAGGAAGTTGTTGACGCACTTGGGCACGATTTGATTCATCACAACGGACAGCGCGCAACTTGTACGGAGCCTGGGTATAATTCCTACGACACTTGCTCACGTTGTGACTACACAACCTATCAAGAGACATCGGTTGCGTTAGGACACATAGTGGTTGTTGATGAAGCGATAGATGGATGTGTAGAAAATGGCTGGTCAGAGGGAAGTCATTGTTCTCGTTGTGGGGAAGTTCTTGTTGAACGTAGGTCTGTTCCCGGTGTAGGACATAGTTTTGATATTGTTCTCAATGAGGGACACGAGGCGACGTGTACAAGTGGCGGCTATTCAAGACAGGTGCAATGTAGCAGGTGTTACCATATTGAAGGTGGAGTGACATCACCTGCTCTTGGACATGATTTTGATGAGAACGAAAAGTGCAGACGTTGCGGAGAGTGGAAAGAATACCCTGATATCAAAATGACACTAAATGGGAATGAGTATATTGTTGAAAAATATTATGACTATATAGGTGGACAAGAAGCGTTTATCCCTGCGAAGTATCACGGATTGCCTGTGACGGAAATCGGCAAAGAAGCATTCAAAGGAACAAATATAACAAACGTTCAGTTTTCAAACGTCAAAGTTATTGGGCCAGGTGCTTTTGCATATTGTGCGAATTTGCAAAGTTTGGTCGTCGGTGAAAAAGTTGAAAGGATAAGCAAAGGCGCTTTTGAGTTCTGCCAAGGTCTCAAAACAATAACTTTGCCAGACAGTTTGACTATTATGGGCGATTATGTGTTTGAAAATTGCATAGCGCTGACTTCTTTGACAGTTCCAAAGAACTTGACATATCTTGGTGCGGGTTTGCTGTTTGGTTGTTATGGTATAACCGAATTGTCCGTTGACGAGGACAACGTTAAATATTTTGCGGACGGGAATTGCATCATAGACTCCGACTCAAATACTCTTATTGCAGGCTGCAAGACGAGCCTAATACCAAACGGTGTCGAAGTTATAGGCATGGGAGCTTTTCAATACAACCGAGGGCTTACGTCAATCACGATTCCTAATAGTGTGAAAGTGATAGGTCGTGAGGCATTTTCATTATGTGAAAATCTCGCTGAGGTTTCTTTGGGAGAAGGGTTGAAAAGAATAGAAAGCGCCGCATTTGGTGGCTGTGACAATGTGAAATCTATCGTTTTCCCGGAGTCTCTTACGTATATAGGAAGCATTCCAAGCGGCTTGACGTCGGTTTCAATTCCAAATGGCGTTAGGATTTTGAATTGTGGATTTGGTTCAGAGATAGAAAACGTTTCGTTTAGCGATAACATTGAATCGGTCAGCAATTATACTTTTAGTGGATTTAGCAATCTGCAATATAACATATACGACAATGCGAAATATTTAGGCAATACGGAACATCCGTATCTTGTCTTGGTACAAGCAATCGGCAAGGACATCGAAACGTGTGAGATTGCAGACGGGTGTAGGATTATATGCAAACTTGCTTTTGCAGGGTGCTCTCAGTTGACGTCTGTGACTATACCAAATACTGTTTTGCAGATAGGTGATGATGCGTTTAATGGATCAAAACTCGAGGTGGTATCAATCCCGAGTTCCCTCGTCGATATGAGCGATTTGGCATTTAGCTTTTGCGGCTATATAAAATCATTTGCTGTTGATGAAGACAATCCGAATTATTCAAGCCAAGACGGCATAATGTACAACAAGGATAAGACAGCCTTTGTGCAAATACCGGGAGCGCTTGAAGGATCAATCACTATACCTGAGAGCATCACGTCAATTGAAGGATTTGCTTCGCTTTCAAATCTGACAAACGTTGTATTGTCAAACAATTTACAATTCATAGGCTCTCAACCTTTCTTTCAATGCCCGAATTTGCAATACAACGAATATGACAATGCTACGTATTTGGGCAGCGCCACAAATCCATACTTGGTTCTTATGCGCGCCAAAGATAAGAATATAACAAGTTGCGTTGTGCATGAAGACTGCAAGTTCATACGCGGTTGGGCTTTTACGGAGTGCAGTGCTCTTGAAAGTATTTCTGTTCCTGACGGTATCATACAAATTTGTGATAGCGCGTTTTCTGAATGTCCAAATTTGCAATACAACGAATATGACAATGCCAAATACTTGGGGAATGAAACAAATCCGTATGTTGTGCTTATAGAGGCGACAAGTAAAGACATAACAAGTTGTATGATAAATGAGAATTGTAAAATAATTTATGATTCAGCATTCCAAAATTGCGCCAATTTGACGTCTATTGCAATGCCAAACGGTGTTGTGCAAATTTGCGAATCGGCATTTAGAGAATGCACAAGTTTAAAGGGTGTTACGTTTGGGAATGGTGTTGTCAGAATTGACATGGACGCATTTTATCAATGTGAAGAGTTGCATTCAATTGTAATTCCTAATAGCGTTTTATATTTGGGATCAGACGCGTTTGCTTGGACAGGTTTGACAGCGGTTGATATTTCGGACAGCGTTATCATTTGTGGAGCATTTTATGCATGTCAAAAAATGGAAACCCTCACAATCGGATCCGGAATTTTGCAAGTGGGTGGATTTGATGCATTGCAATCATTAAAAACCGTTACAATCAAAGATGGTGCAGAGATTATTAACAATCTGTCAGGTGGAGCGATTGAAGAAGTTCGCATTCCGAGTTCAGTGAAAAAAATTGTAAAAATAGGTTCCTATGCTTTTGGTCAGTATATCAACATTTATTTTGGTGGTACAAAAGAACAATGGTTCGCAATCGAAAAGAACGACCATTGGGATGAGACGGGAGGAGACAACAGCTATGTGGTTCATTGTACTGACGGAGACGTTGCAAAGATTTGAGTGATGAACCTGCGGTCGAAAAGACAAAAAAAGAACTCTCGATTGAGAGTTCTTTTTGTATGGGTTGAAGTTTTACAAAGAGAGGACAAGTTTTTCCATATGCTCAAGATACTTGTTGGCAAGGGCGGTCGCTTCTTCTTGGGACGGTTTGCTTGTCGCGACGTAGAATTTGAGTTTTGGCTCCGTACCGCTCGGGCGGACGCAAATCCAGTCGCCGTTTTCAAGGTGAAGTTTGAGAGCGTTCGTCTTTGGAAGGGCGACAGGCTCGACGTGCCCGTCCGCAAAGGTTTGCTTGCGGTCTACGAGGTCGCTGACGGAGAGGACTTTTGTGCCCTCGATTTCGGTATATTTTGCCTGTCTCATGCGGAGCATGATATTCTTCATCTTTTCCATACCGTCTAAGCCGCCGAAGGTGACCGCCTTGGACTTTTCGACGAAATAGCCGAAGCGTTTGAAGAGGTCTTGGAGGACGTTGTAGATGCGCTCACCCTTGGACTCGAAGTAGCAAACCATTTCCGCAAACATCATTGACGCGACGACGGCGTCTTTGTCTCTTGCGTGAGTGCCGACGAGAGAGCCGTAACTCTCTTCAAAGCCGAAGAGGTAGACGTATTCGCCTGTCTTTTCCCAGTCCGCGATTTTTTCGCCGATAAACTTGAAGCCCGTGAGGACGTCGAAGGTGGTGACGCCGTAGCTGTCCGCGAGTTTTCTTGCCATTTCGGTGGTGACGATAGTCTTGACTATCGCGCCGTTCTTTGGCAAAACGCCGTCCTCTTTCTTGCGGAGAAGAATGTAGTTTGCGAGGAGTACGCCGATTTGGTTGCCGTTGAGGAGGACGAATTTGCCTTCGTTGTTTCTGACGGCTATGCCCATACGGTCGCTGTCCGGATCCGTGCCGATGACGATATCGCTGCCGATCTTGTCCGCGAGTTCAACGCCCATTTTGAGTGTGTCCGCTTCTTCGGGGTTCGGAACACGGACGGTTGAAAACTCGGTGTCGGGTTTTGCCTGTTCTTCAACGACGTTTACCGTGATGCCCATTCTCTTCAAAATCGTAGTGACGGGCATATAGCCGCTTCCGTGGATAGGCGTGTAGACGATCTTGATGTCCTTGCCGAACTTCTTGACTGCGTCCGGAGAGAGGGAGAGTTTTTCGATAGCCGCAAAGTAGGCGTCGTCAACGCTCTTGCCGATGACTGTGATATGGTCGTCGAGTTTCTCGTTGTCCATGCCCTTTATGCACTTTGCGCACACCTTGACGTCAGCCTCCGAAATGCCGAAATAGGGGGTTTTTGCAATAAATTCGACCACTTTATCTGTCGATTCGGGCGACATCTGCGCTCCGTCGTCTCCATACACTTTGTAGCCGTTGTAGATTTTCGGGTTGTGAGAAGCGGTGATCATGACAGCCGCGACTGCACCGAGATGACGAATAGCAAACGAGCACATCGGGACGGGGCGGA
Organism: uncultured Eubacteriales bacterium; assembly: GCA_900322215.1. Taxonomy (GTDB): domain Bacteria; phylum Bacillota; class Clostridia; order Christensenellales; family CAG-917; genus CAG-475. The sequence continues at coordinate 27,043 of ONYW01000009.1, forward strand.
CGTCTTCAAAAAGATATGAGTTTACGCCGTTTGCGGACAGCACCTTTGCAACGCGGATAGCAAATTCGCTTGAACATCTGCGTGTGTCGTATGAGATGATGACCCCGCGTTTTTTTGCCTCTTCGCCAAGCGTGCAAACATAGTCTGCAAGCCCTTTCGTCGCGCGTTTTACCGTCCAAACGTTCATGCGGTTCGTGCCGAGGTCCAAGACTCCGCGCATACCGGCAGTACCAAACTCGAGCGGACCAAAGAACATCTCTTTCTTTTCCGCGTCGCTGAGTTCTTGAAGGCGCGCTTTGTCTTCGGCTGTGAGTTCGTCTGAATTCAGCCATTCATTGAAACTTTCTTGATAGGTCATAATAATCTCCCTATAAAATAGATTTTATAAATTTATTATAAACTCTTTGATTTGCTAAGTCAATATTGAAAATAATGATGTGCTTCACTTTGTTCAACATGATGTTGTGCGCGTTGCGCACAATGATGTAGACGGCATTGCCGTCAATGATGTTGCAAACAAAGTTTGCAATTATGGATAAAACAAAAAAGCACACCGCAAATCAAAATCTGCAAGATGTAAAAGGCAGTGACTGTATTAAAGCGCAAAAAACCGTGCGATTTATATGAGATGCGCGGAAGCAAAATAAATCACCCCGCCTAATGTACTGACGTACATGACCGCGATTAGTGAACAACTTGCTTGCAAGGATTGCGAACTATGAAGCGGACGATGTGCAAGGCACAAGACGGGGTGTGTTTGTTGTAGCTGACAATGCAGGTCGCTAAATCACACGGTTTTTTAATAAAGACCTTGGGCGAGCATAGCGTCCGCAACTTTCTTAAATCCTGCGAGGTTTGCGCCCGCGACCAGGTTGTAGTCCATGCCGTAGGTGTGGAGAGCGTCGCAGATTTGGTTGTGAATGCCTGCCATGATGCCTTTGAGTTTTTCGTCGACTTCCGCGGCGGACCAGGAGAGACGCTCGGAGTTTTGGGACATTTCAAGACCTGACGTCGCGACGCCGCCTGCGTTGACTGCCTTGGACGGAGCGACGAGCACGCCGTGAGATTGCAGGAATGCGATAGCCTCGTTTGTCGTCGGCATGTTGGAGACTTCGTTGAGGACAGGAACGCCGAGTTTCACCATAGCCTCCGCGTCTTCGAGAAGTATCTCGTTTTGTCTTGCGCACGGCATATAGATGTCCGCTTTGACGTTGCCCCAAGGCTTCTTGCCTTCGACGAATTGAACGCCGAATTTGTCCGCATAGTCTTTGACTTTGTTGCGGTTGGAAGCGCGCATTTCGAGCATGTAATCCACTTTTTCTCCGCTCACGCCGTCCGGATCGTAGATATATCCGTCAGGACCGGAGAGAGTGAGAACTTTGCCACCGAGTTCGCTGATTTTCTTTGCCGCGCCCCAAGCGACGTTGCCGAATCCCGAGAGAGCGAACGTCTTGCCCTTGATGTTTTCGCCCTCGTGTTTCAAGACTTCTTCGAGGAAGTAGGTCGCGCCGAAGCCCGTTGCCTCCGGACGAATGAGAGAACCGCCGTAGGAGAGACCTTTGCCTGTGAGAACGCCGTTTGAATAGTCGCCGACGATTTTTTTGTACCAGCCGAATAGATAGCCGATTTCTCTGCCGCCGACGCCCATATCGCCTGCCGGAACGTCCATATCTTTGCCGATGTGGCGATAGAGTTCCGTCATAAAGCTTTGGCAAAAGCGCATGACTTCGTCGTCCGATTTGCCGACGGGGTCGAAGTCGCTGCCGCCCTTACCGCCGCCCATAGGGAGAGAGGTGAGGGAGTTTTTGAAAGTCTGCTCGAAAGCAAGGAATTTCATTGTGTCGAGGTTGACGTCCTTTTGGAAGCGGAGACCGCCCTTGTACGGACCGATCGCGTTGTTGAATTGGATGCGGAAACCGCGGTTTACGTGGTATACGCCCTTGTCGTCCATCCACGGCACGCGGAAGATGATCTGTCTGTCAGGTTCTACCATGCGTTCCAAGATGACGTTTTTTCTGAGTTTCGCCTCGTTTTGTTCGACGGCAGGAGCAAGGGAAGTGAGGACTTCCTTTACTGTCTGCATAAACTGAGGTTGCCCCGGGTTTTTTTGTTCGGTTTGCTCAATTACTTCTTGAATATAAGACATTATTTTGCCCCCTACAACGCAGAATACTGCGAATTTTTTGTTAACTTAATCATACAACCGTTGGTTTTCAAAATCAAGACGGACATTTTGAACATATTGAAAAATATGTATGATTATTGACTCTTTTTGCGAAAGTGTTTCAAAAACATCTATATAGGGCTCGGGCGGTTTTTTGCGGGCGCAAGATGTTGTTGACAAAAAAACTTTCGGTTTACATATTGAAATCTAAATTTTTATATGTTAATATATATTAGAATATTATGAAAAGTGTTCCGTTTGGGGACGCTAAGGTAAGGAGAATATTATGAGTCCTAAACAGTACAAGAGGGTCAAACTTTATAGAATCCTAAAGGTTCTATTCTATTGTTGTGGCCTCCCGTTGTTCATTTTTGCCGTATATTGCACGGCAGTAAAGTTCATCGGGCACGATCCGTTCAATGGGAATGCGACGTTTACGGATTCGCTGGGCATGATGCAGTCCTATGAGCGCACGCTCTTAGGCTCGTCACTCACCGGCGTATGGTGCGCGTTCGGCCTTTGGGGCGTCATCGCAATCTTCCAAATCATCTTTGCGAAGACGATCAAAAACCACAGGGCGCGCATGCTTGCGACAGTCGCGATCACGCTTGTTATGATGCTCGGCGCGCTTCTTGTCATCGACACGGTCTATGCAAGAAAGATCGACGGTTTTACCAACCCGATAAACGGCGAACATACGGACGGCCTCCGCGACAATTTGCCTGACGGCGTTACGGTTGAGAGTTATAGAACTCAACTCAGTTATTACAGGACGATTTCGACCGAAGCCGCCAAGAAGAACATGACTCAAAATCTCATCAACAAGGTCAATCTTCTCAAAAACGTCTACAACGTAGAGATGGAGGGCAAGGACAAGATCGGCACGGCGGGCAACGTCTCCAACGATCCTATCACTTATGCGACGATCATCTCGGACGACGGACAAATGGGCGTGGACATCAGCTTTAAGGACGGCGCTCTTGCTCTCACCGAAGTGAACAAGCGCTCGGTCGAACACAAGGCTCTCCTCGGCGGTTCCGTCGGCGCAGTCGTCGACGACAACGTGATAAAGGGCGACGACAACCAGACCGTTCCGAGCAAGAACTGGCATTGGGGCTTGTCTTCAGAGAAGGAATATAATCCGAACAACACCGTGCTTCCAGACTATTGGGATCCCGCAAATCCGAGATACCTCGGCAGAAACGGGGAAGTCTGCAAGGAAGCAAATCAAGTCGTAAGACTTTGCCCGAACGCAAACGGAGAACTCGTTATCAACGGAAAAGTGTATCACAACTACGTCGCGGTCATGCGAACGGATCTTTCCAACAACGAGAATTACGTTTGGTACGCAAAGGCGTTGTTCCCGGCAAACTATGATTTTGAAAAGAAAAAGGGCGTCATCACGGACGGCATATACGGCAAAGCCATCTACAACAACAACGGCAATATCGCCGACGGTTGGATTTTCAGCTTTGCAAACGTGCTTGAAATCCTCGAAGACTACTACGGCGCACCCGTCAACATCAACAAGCGCATCCAAGAGACGAAACTCGGCTCCTACGACGCACTCCGCGGTCAAATAATAGCGGACGCTGCCGTTCGTCGCGAAGAATATTATACGACGGGCGCTGCAAGCGCGTGGGAAAAGGCGCTTTACAAACAAGAAGTTTACAACAAAAACAAATTCTCCTTTACTCATTACCGTCTTGACGCACTCCTCGCGGAAGTGGGCAATATGCTCGGAAGAAACTCCCTCTTCGACTACCTCTTCTCGCCGGACGCAGTCATCGGTTCTCTCATTCAACCGATTCTTAAACCTCTCCGCGCAGGCACGAAACTCACGGACTTCCTTAAAGGACAATTCAGCGTAAGCGACGACGTGTGCAATACGGTTGTCGGTATCTTCCAAAAGATCACGGGCGACGATACGCTCACGGACGTGTATATCAAACTCTTCTATCCGTCTGCGGAGGAAGAAGGTCACTTTACGCTCACTATCAACAAGAACGACGCAAGCGGTGACGTAGTGCTCGATATTGACTTCTCGAACGCTCTTCTCGAATATAAAGAGGAAAACCCCGATTTCGCATTCGACCTCGACCACCTCAGCGCATTCCTCAACAATACGCTCAACCAGGTCATCGACCTTTCCGGCATGAAAGACACGCTCAACACGGTGCTCGGACTCGCCGGCGGACTCATCAGTGCGCTCGATACGTCGAACGGCGTTGCGCTCAACATCGCACTCCTCGGCTCGAACGTACACATTCAACTCCTCGACAAGGATATGAAGTTTGCGCTCGACATCGACGAGATTTTGCTCACGCTCCTCGACGGACTCTACTATTATGAGTCTTCCGCAATTCAACCGCTTTGGAACTTCTACGTCAACCCTGACGAGACAAATCCGAACAAGACCTATATCGCACAGCAATTTGCGGATCTTGACAGAGCGGAATTTACGGGTACGAAATACGGTTCACTCATCGGTTCCACGCTTATCGGCAAGCAACTCGGCGCGAACATGGCTATGTCCGGCGGCGTTGCGTATGACTCGAAATACGGACTTACAGACCTTGCGAGCGTACAACAAATGAAGATAGATCTCAGCTATATGCCGGAGTGCTTCCCGATCTACGGTCTCCGCGATATGATAGCGCTCTTCTCAGGCTTCGTCGTGCTTATGGTCTTCCTCAGCTACTATGCTGCCGAAAAGGAATACCTCTATGCGACAGGTCAACTCGTTCCGAAGGAAAGAAAGAGCAAGAAGAACAAGAAGGGTGACCTCGAAGAAAATTTGAACGAAGACGCACAGCAAAATCAAACCAACGAAGTTGGCGAAGACGGCAGTTTGAAAGAAGACGCACAGCAAAATCAAACCGTCGAAGACGGCAACACCAATAGCTTGAGCGAAGACTCCCAGCAGAATCAAACCGTCGAAGACGGTGGGGAGGGTACCGACGTGCCTGTTCAAGAACAATCTGACAAGGAGGTGCGCTGAGTATGAAAAAGTCTAATCCTAACAAAAACGATTATATCATGCAAGATAAAGACGGAAATCAAGTCCCGGCGTTTGAAGTAGACGAACAAAAGACCAAAAAGAAAGTTCTTCAAACTTCAACCGGCTACACGGTGTTTGCGGTTATTCTCTACGTGCTCACATTCTTGCCGATCGCGGGCGTAACGCTCGTACTCGCAATGAAGACGCGCTCCCTCATGCCGTATTACAGTTTTTGGCCGTTCTTCGGCGTCATCGTTATCGGCGTGCTCGCAATGGTGTTCTACCTCGTGCTTATTTTGGTAGCAAGAAAGAACACAAAGAGAACGATTATGTCGCAAACGATGATACTCGCTATCGTCTATACGCTTCTTACAACCATCTTCTCGCTCGCCATCACCTATGCGTTCCCTGACGCTATCGCGGTCGCTACGCAAAACACGATCTACGGTGAAGACGTTCTCTACAACGGCGAGCAGATGGTCGAACAAAACGCCACGCTCGAGCGCGAATACGTCATGTACAACCTGCTCAACGGCAACCTCGGCGGAGAATACAGCTACCACGATTTGTCCGCTCACGAGAGATCTTCGACGGGCGCTATCCTCAAATATAAGACCGCCGAAATCGAGACGAGCGTAAGGGCGTACATCGGCACGGACGGCAAGAAAGACTCCGGCTACAATGCAAGACGTCAAGCAAACATCGCAAACCTCAACGCAATAATCTCAACCCTCGAGAAAAACAACCCGAGAAAGTACGAGATGTACAAGTTTGTGTACGAACAATACGTTTTGAACGATCCTGAGTACGGTTTCCTCATCGACTCCAACACTAAGGACGCAAGAGAGAGAAAGGCTCTCGCGCTCTCAATTGTCGACTATGAATACAACCATTCAAGATACGAAGAGATCATAAAGCGCGGTTTCACCAACAACGCTACAAACCCGGATCCCGAACTCAACGCTATCTTCAACAGGAATTACAACAACTTCAACCACGACGGTTATCTCCCGTTCGACGACGAGCATTTGCTCCTCGCGCAAATTGAAGGGCGTATGACAATTCCTGTCGTCGTACACTTGATTCTTGACGATATCTATCAATACACTCAACCGTCTTGGGACAGCGATGGCAACATTATGTACCAAGAGGAAGGCAACTACCTCTACAAACTCTATATGCCGGAAGAGAGAGACGCCTACGAGGCGAACGGCGGCACTTATGACCACACGGATCCCGACGGCACAAAGTTCGGCTATACGTCAAAGGGCTGGAAAGTCTATAAGGATGGCATGGTGCATCGCCCGATGAAGTGGGTTGTCCTCGATATGCTCGGCGAGGGTATGTCTCTTGCGACTCTCGACGTTGCAAACATCGTCATCGCAGACTTGCTTCCTGTGTCAAGCTTGTTCATTCCTGCGGTCACCGATACGGTTGGCGCACTCTTAAACCACGACCTTCCAAAGGTCATTGAGTATGCGACAAACGGCGCAAGCCTCGGCATCGGCCTCAGACTCAACGACAGCGCGCAACTCGAAATCAACATCATTTCAAACAACGTCAAGTACGGCATGCTCGGCTACATGCAAGCGACGTGGGTGTCTCAAGACAACCTCCTCATGGCAGTCTACAACGTCGTGTCCGTCAGAAACTGGTTCGCACTCTTCGGTGCTATCGGCGTAGTTCTCGTCATTGCGGCAGGCGCACTCCGTGACTGCGGCAAGAAGATCAGAGAACGCGGCTATATCTCCATCGACCGCCTCAACAGGATGAAGGCGGCACAAGGCGAGGAAACGGACTTAACGGGCGGAGAGCAAAGCGTCGCTCCTGCCGCCAATGAAACGGCGGACGCTCCGCAAGACGCACCTGAAGCCCCTGCGCAAGCGTAACGAAATCTCATCAAAAAAAGGAACGCGTCTCGCGTTCCTTTTTTATTTTATATATTATATATAATATAAATAATAAACCTTATAAATACTCTCTAAGAGTCTTGATGTTTTTGTCATACGTTTTCATGAGGTCGCGGGCAAGGGGAGGCACCTCCACGCCGTCGCGCTCGAGTTCGTTTATGCACTTTTGCACGGACTCGATGCCCATGTTGTAGCCGTCTATCATCATGCTTGCGATATGCGAGGAACTGTTGTTCAGCCCGACGTTCATCTTGACTCCCGCTTTCAGCATAAATTGTTGCATAGGGTTGGACTTTGCGTCTTCGAGTTCTTTTTCTCCCAGTTCATTCGCCGCCTTCTCATAGAAGTCTTCCATAACTTCCTTTTGTTCAAGCAGTACGTTCTTTAGTCTTTCGCTGTCAACATGCTCAAAAATGTTGTCGATAGACTGTGCGCCCATGGCGGTGTTGCGGACTATTTCTCTAAATATTTTCATTCCAATTCTCCTTCAACCGCGCTATTGAGCGCCTGACTTTGTCAGCTTTGCGTGCACTCGCACACCGAGTACGCTTTTGTACACTGGGTGGCTCGCGTGCGCACCTTCCTTGTCATGCATCTCAATAGCGAGGTTTCTTTTATGTATTAGTGTGCCGCCTAGTGCGGTTTCTTTCATACCGTGAGTAACAAGTTTTAGTGAAATATTTAGCCGAACAGTTTGTCGAGCATCTCCTTTATCCAGGATTTATAGACGATTTTTTCGCCGCTATTTCCACTCGGGACAAAGCACAGCGGAGGGAACGCCACGCACCACCAGTTGTCGCCTTTGCCCGTGCCGAGTTCCAAGACGAGTGCGTCATAGTCGCCCTCCGGGAAGTCGTATCCGTCGTACACTCTCTCGGGGAAATGCTCGTTATTTAACCGAATAGAGGTTTTATATGCAAATCCGTGCTGTTTAAGTGTCGAATTTGCGATTTTGACGATTTCCTGCTTGTTTTTGTCAAGCGTGCCGTACGCTTGCTGTTTTGTTTTGCAACCGCTGAGCGCACCGCTAAGGTACGCGGTTACGGCGTCGCGGACTTTCAGTTTTACCGCCTGATCTTCCTCGCTGTTAGAGTTGGCTCTTATATGTATTCTTATGCAGTTTGCGCTCAGGTTTTCGAGCGTTCCGCTCCTCATTTCTCCGCACGCGGAGAGAAAGGATATTGACAGCGCGAGAAAGAGTAGCAAGACGATTGAAAGGTATGTGTTTCGTTTCATGCCAAGAGTATTGCCTCCTCCTTTGTGTTTTATACAAATTTTTTCGGCATAAAACTTTGATGGCGGCGCAAACTACTTGTATGAAACAAGACTATATCACGTTTTTTGAAACAGACACAAGGAGAGTCGGCACAAAGATTTTTGCCGTGCTTGCAATCTTTGTGTTCGTGCTTACGCTCTCGCTCGTCTTTTTGCCGTCGTCCTCGTCCGTAGCGGACGCGGCGGTGCTTAAGCAGGGCTCTTCAGGCACGCTCGTCAAGACGATGCAAACAAAACTCATCAAGTGGGGGTATCTCAAAGGCAGCGCGGACGGAATTTTCGGCGCAAAGACAAAGGCCGCAGTCATACTCTTCCAAAGGCGTAACGGGCTTGTGGCTGACGGTATCGTCGGCACGAAGACGGCGCAGGCAATGGGTATCTCGCTCTCGGGCAGTTCTTCCACGAGCGGCGGGGCTTCTTCGTCGTCGGCAGAGTTGAACTTGCTCGCACACGTCGTATACGGCGAGGCGCGCGGAGAACCGTACACGGGGCAAGTCGCCGTCGCGGCGGTCGTGCTCAACCGCGTGCGCAGTTCGAGTTTTCCAAACACGGTTGCAGGCGTCGTCTATCAAGCGGGAGCATTCGACTGCGTCGCGGACGGGCAAATCAACTACACTCCAAATCAAAGTGCAATAAACGCCGCACGCGACGCCTTGAACGGTTGGGATCCGACTTACGGCTGCCTCTTCTATTACAACCCGAGGACTGCAACCAGCAAATGGATGTTGTCTCGGACCGTGAAGCTTGCCATCGGCAATCATAACTTTTGCTAAAACTGCGCGAGTGGGCGACCTGCTGTGTTATCGCCCATTGTTCGCCGGACCGTGTACGCTTATGTACACTGGGTTCGTCGCCCAATGAACGATGCCTTGCATCTCATCCCACTCGCGCAGTTTTACAAACTGAGTTTTAGTTAAAGCGGAAAAACAAAACTCAATACAAATTACATTAAAAACAAACAGGTGAATTATGCAAAACACACAACAAATAAAACCACAAAAGAAAACAAAAAAGGCGACTGCGGGCAAGTGGATCGCAGGGGCAACGATGGGACTCTTTGCAAGCGCGGTCGTAGGACTGTCCGTTGCGCTCTTCTATTCAACGAAGGAGAACGATATGCACGAGACCTACCAGCGCCAAATGGAGGCGGTGTATTCCCGCGCCTATTACGACCTGCTCAGCGGAGCGAGCGACCTTGGCAACAACCTGCGAAAACTCAGCATATCCACAACTCCGACTATGCAACAATCCTTGCTCTATGAGGTGTGGAGTGCCGCGTCGCTTGCCGAGAACAACCTGAACGTCTTCGAGAGCGGAGACGAGGGTATGATGGCGGCGCAGAAGTTTGTCAACCAACTCGGAGACTTCTCCCACACGCTCGCGCTCAAAGTCGCGGACGGCGAGGCTTTGTCCGCGGACGACCGTGACAAACTCCGCAAGATGGGTGACCTTGCCGACGTCTACAAGGACGCGATCGGCAGAGTAAGCACGAGCCTTAGAGACGGCGGTACGTTCGCGGGCGAAAACAGCGTGCTTGAAGACTTTGCTTCCGCCTTTAACGACTTTACCGAGCCGAGCATCGAATATCCCGAGATGATCTATGACGGACCTTTCAGCGACGCTTTGGAGACTCGTGAGCCTATTGCGCTTAAAGGCGAGGAAATGACGGCGGAGCAGGCAAGAATGCAACTCCTCCTATATCTCAAAGGAAGAGACGTTCAAAACGTCGAGAGCCTTGGTGAGGCGAGCGGAGAAATCGAGACTTTCAACTTCTCGTTCACGCTTGACGGCGACAGCGCGTTTGCGCAGGTCAGCAAAAAGGGCGGTTCGCTCGTGCTTTTGAACACGGTGACGACAAGCGACGCGGTTGTCCCGAGCGCGCACAGGGAGGCGGGTGAGACCTGCCAAGCCTCCGCGCTTGCTTTTGCAAAGACGCTCGGCTTTGAAGATATGCAGGTGGTGTGGTCGTCCTCCGCGCACGGCGAATGCGTCGTAAACCTCGCCCCTATGCAGGACGGAGTGATCCTCTATCCCGACCTTGTAAAAGTCAAAATCCGCGAGCGGGACAGTAAGGTGATAGGCGTTGACAGCACGCACTATGCTTTCAACCACAAACCGCGCGATATAAAGTCTCCCGCCATATCCGAACAAGAGGCGGAGAGTGTATTGTCTCTCCCGAAGGTGACGGAAGGACGTCTTGCGCTCATACCGCTTCGCGGAAACAGGGAAGTCTTGACCTACGAGTTTGAATGCGAAAAGGACGGAACCTATTTTGTCTATATCGACGCACTAACAGGTCGCGAGGCAAATATTTTGTATGTAATTTCAGACGAAAATGTAGGTCAAAAAACCGCGTGATTTAGAGACCTGCTTTGTTATCGCACTTTGCCAAGTCAACCATGTACGCTTATGTACATTGGGTTGCCTTGGCAAAGCACGATGCCTTGCATCTCATCTAAATCACGCGGTTTTTGAGTGAGGAATGAGGAATTTGGGAAAACGCTATTTTTCACGCCAGCCTGTTCGAAGCGGAGCAGGTCAACCTACTCACTCTTTCGAAGACGGAATTGGAGTCGCAACGGCGACGACCGCGTGAGTGTGTCCCGACTGATACGCAGTACGCCTCGACGGCGAGGCTCCGTTCTTTTTCGCCCAAAGAGGCGTGGCATAATGAGTGAGCGATACTTTTGAGGGCACCGACGGTGCTTCCCGGAGCGGGTATACAGTATTGTAGAGAATAGCAAGGTCAAAATGCGACCATATTTTTTTCCATAAACTAAGCATTTTGACTTGTGTTCGGTACAGGCGCGGTGGGAAGAACCATACGAAGGAGATGGGAAAACTTTATTTAGGGTTTTACCCGTACAGCTAGTGTCACGCAGGAATGGGTATTGCATTTATGGTTTTCTGACGGTAGCCTTTGAGAGCAACCGCACATTCCTGTTTAGGGGATTTCTCCGTGCACTTCGTTTGGTCGAAATGACGTCATTATCACGTGAATGAAAACAACCACACGTAATGTGTGGTTGCTCGGTTTCAATAAAAAGCGACTTGAAGTTAGGCGCTAAACTGTGCGGTTTTTTATTTGACTTTCTTTTTGAGAGAAGCAAGGAATATAAGTGCAAATATAAGTTGCAAAATTCCAAGTCCTGCGCCGACGAACAAGAAGTATTGTTGTCCGCCGATGACCGTGTTCATGAGGTAGTCGACAAATTGTGCGCCACCCAAGATGACAGGTCCGAGGAGCACGAACACTGCAAGGACTGCAATGAGGAGGCTCACGATAAGGTTCCAGGCTCTGCCGTATTTCTTGCCGATTGCGGAAATGAGTGCAACAATAAAGTTGATACCGGCAAGCACGAAGAGTGCGGACGGAATGATCGCGCCGACAAGAAGTTTGACGTCAAGGGCTTTGACTGCTTCGAAGTCTTTGATGAGGTTCTCGATAAATCCGATACCGTTGAATGACGCGACGCCACCCATCCATTCAGGCAGTTTGCCCGCGAGCGCTCCGCCTTCTTGTGTGAGGTATCCGACGACGGAAAGCGCAACGAAGAGGAGAGAGAAGATCATCATGCAGATATTTCTGCCAAGACCTGACTTCTTTTCGGCTGCTCTTGCTCTCTTTTCCGCCTTCTTGTCCGCTCTTGTGTCCGCAGGGACCGGTGGAGCGACGGCGTATGTTGGCTCTTGTGTTGAAGCGGCAGGATTTGCCGGAGTGTATGTTGGTTGAACGGTTGCCGTCGTATCGATTCTCGGAATCTTGACGCCAATCGTCACGCCACAACTTGGACATTTGATTTTGTGTTTGTATCCTTCAGGAAAACTATCGGCAGATTGCGGAAGTTCAAAACTTATTTGCGCTCTGCAACTAGGACATCTGGTGTACATAGTAAACTCCTTCTAAGTTTATTCTTTAATATTATAATATTATAGTCGCGCAAAGTCAATGATTAGAAAACTAAAAATTTAAATCTTTTTTTGCGCGTGCCGTTTTCACGCGCGCAAATACGTGCAAAATATGCGGTTAGTCCGCGCTAAGTCCTTGCATTTTTTTGAATATATGTTATAATCAAGACGCTTAGTGCCCGACGAAGGTCGGGATAATCGGGAAGACGGTGCAAATCCGTCACAGCCCCCGCTACTGTGAGTGTCAAAGGGACAAACGTCACCGCAAGGGAAGACGCCCGCCGCTTGTCTTTGACAAGAGGTCACAAGCCAGGAGACCGGCTAAGCGAAAAAATTGTGCCAATCTGTCGCTTTTAGGTGTAAAAGCGAGCGGAAAAGTCGCAATTTTTTCGCTGCTTCGCGCAAAAGATTTTTGCTGAACTTTACAAGAGAGAAATGACTCAAATCGGTGTTTTGCAAAATCTTTTGCTTGATATGCGCCAAGCGCACGCACATTTGCCCACTTCGCGCAAATGCGGAAGCAGAAAAAAGAAAAGGATAACTCGGAGGGAAGTGTCCGCAAAATTTTAGCACACAACGGTGTGCTTGTTTTGCTATTCTTCCTCCTTGAATAAACGGAGGTTTTTTTATGACCAAAAGATCAATGAACATCGTCAAAATTTTGGCGATAGTAGCAATCCTTGTGCTCGCGATGAGCATGGTATTCGTGGGCTGCAACAAGCTCAAAGACGCAGGCAAGCCTGAAGCGGAAGTCGGCACGAAGACAGTCACGATCCTTTTGCAAAACGGCGACAAATATGACAAGTACGTCGCAACGACAGAAAAAGAATACGTACAAGACGTGCTTGTAGAATTGAAGAACGCAGAGAAGTTTGTATACGACTTCCACAACACGGAGTACGGAGCGTTTATTGACAAACTCGGGACTATGTCCCCTGATTCTTCAAAAGGCGAATACATTTTTGTCTTCCACGACATCAACGACGCAAGCCTTGTCGGTTTTTGGACGGAGCCTGTCATCTATGACGGAAGATACTATGTCAACGCGTCTCTCGGCGTAAGTTCTTTGCCTGTAAGAGACGGGGCAAGTTATTTGTTCAATGTGGGTTCATACGCCTAATTAGGCGGTTAAAAGGCATAAAATAGACGAATAAACGTCTGTTTTTGCAAAATTATGATATAGAAATGGTCGGCAAAGGCTTGAAAATCAATGGGAAGTTGGCGACGATTTTCGTCGCGCGAGTGGCGCTTATCGCGGCACTGCTTACCGTTGGCAAAATGGCCTTTGCCGCCATACCGAACGTCGAGGTCGTGACAGTGCTTATCATAGTTTACGGAGCGACCTTGGGGCTTCCTTACGCGCTCACCGCGACACTCATCTTTTGCACGGTGGAGATGGCGATTTGGCCTCCGCACACCTGGGTTGTGCTGTACTATATCTATTGGCCCGCGCTGGCAATCGTATCGTCTCTTGCGCTCAGGCGTTCAAACGTTTTCAAGACGACCGTGTTTGCAGTCATCATCGCAGTCTTTGGCTCGTTCCTCTTCGGACTTTTGTCCGCATGCGTGGACACGCTGTTTTGCGTCGGCAATTTGTCTCCCGAGGATTTGAGAAAATACTGGGTGGCGTACTATTTGCGGGGCGTGTATTTTGACGTAGTACACATGATTTCAAACGGAATAATCGTGGGCGTACTGTTTGCTCCGCTTACCTTGCTTGTGCGAAGACTTGCACCCGACGCGTGTTCTATTGTCAGCGGGAAATTCAAAAAGTTGTCAAAACTCGCAGGCGAGTATGAACGAGCAATAGAAGTCAAAGAAGAACAAGAAGAGAGCGAAGAAGCGTTTGTCGTTCCTCTTGATGTAAATACGGAAAAACAAACAAAATAACTCCATTTCTATATGAGTGTGTTGCGACAAAAATTTTATTTAAGACATCAAATATCAAATAGACGAAGTCTATGAAGTTTGTTCTAATATTTGTTTGACTTTGATATAATCCTCGCAAAGGCGGATTATGTAGCGTTGTTTTTCTTCGTGGGAGAGGGTGGAGATAAGTCTTGCGTCTCCGAGTTGTGCGACGGGAGAGGTGAGTTCCACCCCGTCCTTTTTCATTTTTTGGAGTTTGAAATATATTTCCTTTTGAGACGCCGTTATATTTTTGGGCGTGGACTTTTCCAAGTAGTTGTTTGCGGCGAGTCTTGACTTTGCCTCGTTTGCCATAGATCTTATTGCGCATTTAGGGTGTTTTACGTTGCTCATATTCTCTCCAAAGGTCGTTTGTCGTTTGGAGTTTAGCACAATGCAAGCGCAAAAGAACAGGCGCGCCAAAACTCGTCTATATTCGACACAAAAAGTGCAAATGCGTCACGCGTCTTCCGCCCCGCGAGAGGACTTGTCCTTTGACGCACTTTTCTTTGCGCGGAGCCTTTTGACGGCGAGGAATACGGCGGGAAGAGCGCATACGCCGAGGGCGTAGGAGACAAGCCCGTAAAATTCGAACTTTCCGTCAAAGACAAACATGACTATGGCAATATAGCCCCCGCCCGTGACGAGCGTCGCAAAGAGGTCGGTGACAAATCTCTCCGCCACGCTCGACCGCCTGAAATATAAAAGCGCGACGATGCCGGCGGCACACCCGACCGCAAGGCACACGGCAAAGTTTACAAGTTGCGCCCGAGTGTTTGCGCCGAGGGCTATCGCCTGTTCTGCGGACAGGAAAAATGCGGTTAGATGCACGGTTATTTGAAAATCCTCTTGACAAACGAGGTCGGAGCGGAGGACTGTTTGTATTTGAGTTCCGTGACCGTGCCCGCAAGCACCAACTTGCCGTTTTCTATATCGAGAGTTTTGATTTCAAGATCGCTCCCGCAAATCAAGAGCGTCTCGTCTTTCAGGCGGACGGTAGCTGTCTTGTCCGTAAAGGTCGGAACGGCAAAAACTCCCGTCATGCTCACGCCGTGCAAGTGATCGAGTTCGAGCTTGTGAGAGGTGTTTTTTGGGATTTGCTGTGTTTTTTCTGTTTTTTCCAACATATTTTCTCCTTTTCGTCGCGGAATTGCGTCATTTTGCCCGTGAGTTATAGGCTTATTTCATTGACAATAATATTTAAAAATATTAAAATATATGAGCAAATTTTGAAAATCGGACGGGAGATGTGTGTATGAACACGAATTTTGACGAGAAAACAGTCGCGGAAAAATCCGAAGATTCAAGGGTCGTAAGACCGACGAAAGGCGCGAAAGAACCGAGGAAGAAAGAGCCGAAGGAGAATTTTTTCAAGCGCCATGGCATCGTCCGCCTCGAATACGATCACGCGTCAAGGTTTTATCCGATTCTCAATTCAAAAAGATCTCAAAGCAATTTCGTTGTTGGCGCTGTGCTTGACGAAGAGGTGAACGCTAAGGTTTTGGAGCAGGCGGTCAACGACTGCGTCGTGCGTTTTCCCGCGTTCAAAGTGAGACAAAAGAGGGGCTATGCTTGGCACTACCTCGTTGAAAATCGCAATCCGATAAAGGTCTTTCCGCTTGAAAAGCACGTGCCATGTCCGCTCAGTCGCAAGGAACTCGGCGGTTATATGTTCAAACTCACGTGCGGAGATAACCGCGTCGAGATGATAATCTTCCACGGACTTTGCGACGGCAACGGCGCAATCGAGTTTTTGAAGACGATAATCCTTGCCTACAAACGACTTATGGGCGCGAAGATAGAGGATACGACGGGCATACTCGATCACGAGGACGACTTCGATCCGTTTGAACTCGAGGACAGTTTCGTATCGCACTACGCGCCGATAAAACTCGGAGACGTCGACCTCAAAAAGTTGCTCGGCAACACTCCCGTAAGGATAGAGGGTACGCCTGCGAAAGAGGGCTTTGAAACGGACAGGCTCGTCGTGGCTTCGGGAGAACTGCTGAAAAGGGCAAAGGCTGTCGGGGTGAGTTTTACGTCCTACGTCGTCGGCGTTATCGCGTACGCTATGGACAAGGCTGTGAACCAAAAAGGCGACCGCAACTACGTCATCATGGTGCCCGTAAACCTTCGCAATTTGTTCGAGTCGGTATCCCTTCGCAACTTCGTGACGTTTATCAGAGTTATCGTAAAACCGCACTCGTTCGGCACGGTGGCGGAATATGCGCTCGAGGCGCAAAAGCAGATAACGGAGGAGTC
>ONYW01000036.1 GCA_900322215.1 uncultured Eubacteriales bacterium
ATCCGGAACTCATACAACAGAAACACGCTGCCATATTTGTAAATCATTTGTGGCAATAGATATTTAAAATGAATAGACATTTGACTTAGTACGAGCCTACAGCCGAAAACGCTGATCGATAAAATCAGTAGGAACGAGCTTACGAAACGCCGACAAGTTTATAGCTTTTAATAAAACATGATTAATCAGATACGAAGATCCCATATATCTTGGATTGATCTCAATTAGTATCGGTTTATGATTAACTAATAAAAAATCATACCCACAAATTCCACGATAACCATTTCTGGATAAAATCGTAGATATTTCGTTGATCATTATATAACAGTTTTGTTTGCTAATATGATCCAAATTATCAAAAAATGTATAATCTGTTCCGGTATAGGACATGCGATTATTTTCAGGACTTATTAGTTGGACTCCCAATGGGAAAACTATATTGTTTGTTTCTGCAATTAATACATGGCAACATAACGATATATTGTCTTTATAAAAAGTTGACACAAGATACGGCTCACTATTTGATAATTTTTTTCTTACAGATTCTTCATTATTTTTATGTAACTATTCAGAGCCACCCCACAAAGATCTGATCGGTTTGACATGACAAAGCCATCTTAACCGCATGATAGGAATCGAGTCCGTTTTTGCGGGCGGTGCTGATGAATGACATTAAGCCCAAATATTCCTCTGCGCCGGTTCTGCTTCTGAAACAACCGCAGACCTTGGTCTTGGTTTTGATGTTTCTGATGTCGCGCTCAGCTTGATTGTTGTCGAACGGAACACCGAGTTTTTCTAAAAACAGGCAGACTGCTCCCTTGTATTTTTGAAGCCTATCGATGAGCGCGAGAATTTTACCGCGTTTCACTCTGCCGCGCTTTTTCTTGGGCTTAACAGGTTCGGGATTCTCACCATAAGCGTCTTTTATGATGTTGTTATATTCACGCTTATAATTTTGAATCGTGAACATGCTGAGCGCTTCTTTTCCCGCTGCTACCGCCTTATCTTTTGCTTTTTTCATTCGCAAAAGCAGCTTTTTGAACTTGCCTGCCCAAACTTGCTCCGGATGATTCTCTATTATCCCGTTCAGTTCTCTCAAAAGATGCGCGCAGCATACGGAATGCGTCACACCGTCAAACTTCCAATAGGAAGCCCAGCAATCGTGGACAATGATGCCGTGATAATCGGGAAGGACTCCCACGGATTTTATGCCTTCATAACCGCGCTTCTTGCTGACAGTCATATAAGTGTAGCTTCCGTTTGATACATTGTGAACCCAATGCAGCTTGCCGTCTATGTTTGTCCCTGTTTCGTCACAGTGAACCAACGGACTTTCAGACAGCTTCCGTCGTATTGTATCAAGCGAAGGCTTTATCTTTTCGGCACAGCGGCTGACGATATTCTTGATCGTGCCTGTGGAAAGCGGTATATTGAATACGCCGCCTAATATTTCATGTAATCTGTTAACGCTGACCGCGCCTACCGTATTAAATGCAACAACAAGTGCTTGCAGGTTCTTGCCGTATTGTACATTTGCTTTTACATCCTTAGGAAACACTCCTGTTTTGGATTCACCGCAAAGAGGACAGACTTCAACACAGAGTTTTTCATGAGCGGTGATATTCATTTCAACGACCGCGTCAATGACGTTGCGCGTTTCCTTAACGCAAGCCTTTGCCGCGCACTTATCCCGATAAGGACAGGAGGTACAGTCTGCGTGCATATACTGCTTGACTTCATCAGGCTTGGAAAGAACAGCGAGATGCGTTCCTTGATGCCCTTTTTGTCCGCCGCGCTTCTTACCGCTTTTTTCGCGCAGACTTTTGGGTACTTTCTTAAAGCCATCAGATGACGGCGGTTTGGAGCTGTTGCCGGAGTTTTTGTTAAGCTGCTCACGCAGTTCTTTTATTGTTGCGTTGAGTTCATCAATGGTTTTGCTCAATGAATCGACCTGCTCAATTAAAGTGTTGTTTTGCTCTAACAGCATTTGATTTTGCTTCATCAAAGACTCGATAAACTCTTGTGTAACCGGCATTTGCTCCACCGCCTTTCGTTACTGATATTATACCAGAATTAACGAAATTTGGCTATACTATCGCATTTTTGCAGTTGTGAATTTTGACGAACCCGATTTTTAAGAAACGTTTTTAGAGTCTCTGGAGAGCATAGCGTATGACAAATTTATACTTTTTTCATTCGTAAGCCCGCTATTCGATACTTCAAAATTTCTTTTGTGCAGGTATACAAATTTTTATCGTTCTGAATAGTTACGACAAAAACACCTATCAAAAATTATTAGCGTTTCCAGTAATCATATGTCAAATATAGAAAACGGACATTCTATTCCAAGTCTTGAAACTTTCGTGAAAATTTGCGAAGCCCTTGAGATTACGCCTGATTACCTTTTATTAGGAAATTTACGAACAAAAAATATTCCTAAGAATATTTATGATAATCTATTGCTGTGTAATGAGAAATCATTAGCGTTAATTTCTCAAATTGTTGAAATTATTCTAAATTATCAGAGAGAAAATAGTGACAAAACAAAAAATTAGAGTTATAATGCTTTCGGTAGGAGGCAACATATTTGAAAATATTAGTTTGTGATGACGATCAGAATATCGTTAATCGAATCAATACAATATTAAAACATATTTCCAACGAGCGAAAATTAATATTTGATATTACTACCTATAATTTAGGAGATAAGGTTTGTAAAGATAAGAATAAATATGATATTGCGTTTATCGATATTGAAATGCCGGGTATTAACGGATTATCAGTAACAAAATATGTAAAAAAAGTAAATCCTAATGCAATCATCTTTATCGTTACTTCGTTTCAATCTTATTTGGATGACGCTATGGCGTTAAATGTTTTTAGATATCTTTCTAAACCGATAGATAAAAACAGGTTTATCAAGAATATGAATGTTGCCATTGATTTATTTCAAAAGAGTACACAAAGGATATTCATTGAGACTTATGATGAATGTTTTAATGTATTTACAAGAGATATTTTGTATGTAACGATAGACAATAGAAAAGCTTGTATCGTCACAAATGGCGAAAAGATATTAACAAAACAGCCTTTTGATTATTGGAAGAAACATCTTGCGGGTTATGACTATTTTGTTCAATCTCATTACAGCTATCTGGTAAATTTGAAAAACGTAACGCGAGCGCTGCTTCCCGAGCGACTCAATTCGTACGTTTTGAAAGTAGCGGGCTTGAAAGAAGCGAAAAAGGTCAACGAAGTCACGAAAGAAGAGCGCAAGCGACTCGTGTCCGCGATAAAGAACTTGCCGTTCACCTTCGTATCGCTCGCGCCGTTTACGGAGGCGGTCGTGACGTCGGGCGGAATTTCGCTCAAAAACCTCAAACCGACGGGCGAGAGCAGGCTTCAAAGCGGATTATACTTTGTCGGAGAGACTATAGACGTTGACGCCTTGACGGGCGGATTTAATCTCCAACTCGCATACGCGACGGGCGTATGCGCCGCAAGAGACATTTTGAAAGAAATTTGACGCCGTACGGCGAAAAAATAAATATTTGAGAGAGAAATTGTAAACTCTTTGGAGGGAGTGAACATGATTAACATAGCAATAGACGGACCTGCCGGCGCAGGCAAAAGTACGATAGCAAAAGCAGTCGCGAAGAGTCTGAAAATCATATATCTTGACACAGGCGCGATGTACAGGGCAACGGCTTATTTTGCTCTGCAAAATAATATTGACGTAAAAGACGAGCAAGCCGTAGCAAAAATGTTTGAAAACTTCAACATGGATATCGTCTATGAAGACGGCGCACAGCAAATTCTCGTCAACGGAATAAACACGACTCCGTATCTTCGCGAGCATTATATGTCAAAAGCTGCAAGCGACATCTCCGCGCTTCCAGTCGTAAGATACAAAATGGTGGACTTGCAGCGCGAATTTGCAAAGACACACGACGTCGTTCTCGACGGTAGAGATATAGGAACTTTCGTGCTACCTGACGCAAATTGCAAGTTCTTTATGACTGCGACTCCCGAGGAGAGAGCAAATCGCCGTTTCAAAGAACTCCAAGAAAAGGGACAAGATGTCGACTATGACACGCTGCTGAAAGACATTATTCAGCGCGACTACAACGACTCGCATAGAGAAGTTGCGCCGCTCAAGCAAGCCGACGACGCACTTTTGCTCGATACGACGAACATGACGATAGAAGAAGTCATCGCCGCAGTCAAAAAAGTGGTTGAAGAAAAGGTCTCCGCTCCGAGCGAAGCGGCAAAAAACGCTCCTCAAAATGAGGACGCAAACAAAGAGAAGGACGACAAGCCGGGCGAACTCAAAGCGTTCGGCAAGGCGAGCAGTGAAGTGCCCGAAAAGACATTGAAGCGCATAAAAACCTACTATCAACCGCAAAAGAGTTTTGTGCTGTATCGTTTTTTGCGCGTCATACTTCGTCCGCTCCAATGTATTCTTTGGCCGACAAAGGTGATCAACAAGGAAAACGCTTTCAAAATCGACGGCGGACTGTATCTTTGCAATCACTATACTACCTTCGACTCTCTCATTCCGATATTCACGATGTTCAAGAAGGAAGCGCATATTCTTGCAAAGTACGAACTCTTTTTCAATCCGCTTGCAGGCTCAATTCTTTACAAAATGGGCGCTATACCCGTTCGCAGAGGAGAGGCGGACACCGACTCGGTAAAAGCAGTTTTCAGAGTGCTTAAAGCGGACAAAAAACTCCTCATGTACCCGGAGGGCACAAGAAACAGGGAAGGTACGCAGGATATGGCGGAACTCAAGACGGGCGCCGCTCGCTTTGCAATAAAAATGAAAAAGCCGATCGTGCCGATGGTGTATTACAAACCGACGAAGACTTGCCACAAAAACTATCTCTACGTCGGCGAGCCGTTCACTCTCGAAGAGTTTTACGGCGCAAAGACGAGTGAAGAATATCATGCGGCGACCGAAGTCATTCGTCAGCACTTCGACGAAGCGCGTGCGGGCGTAAACGCATACGTCGAGAGTTTGCACAAGAAAAAATCCAAGGCAGACAAAACGTCTGAAAAGGAAGACAAGTGAAAGTTATTCTCGCAAAACACGCAGGCTTTTGCGGCGGAGTGGATTCCGCTGTAAAAAAGGCGTTTGAACTTGCCGAAAAGTATGGCAAAATCGTGACCGTCGGAGAACTCGTTCACAACGAACTTGTGACCGAAAAACTGATATCTAACGGTGTTTTTTGTCTTGCTCCCGAAGAGACTGACACGCTGTCTGAAGGAGACGTCGCGCTCATTCGTGCTCATGGCATAGAAAAGGAAAAAGAGCAGGCAATGAGAGACAAAGGAGTCGTCTTGTTCGACGCAACTTGTCCCGTCGTAAAGAGAAACCAAAGGATTGCCGAGGAGAGAGCGAAGACAGGGGATTTTGTCATAATCATAGGCGACGAAAAGCACGACGAAGTGATAGGCGTAAAGAGTTATGCGGGAGAAGACTCCATTGTCATTGCCGACGGTGACTTCGATACCTTTTTGAACCTTTTGTCAAACGAAGTCGATGTGACAGCCGCAGGTTGTGCGCACGCGTACAATGTTGAAGCACTTCAAAAATTCGCGGAGAAAGTCAAGTCAAATCCGTCAAAAAAGGTCTCCGTTCTCTTTCAAACCACCGTTTTAGCGGAAAAATATCAAAAAATTGCAGAAAATATTGATATTTTTGAAAAAAATAACGGAAAATCGTTTGGCATTTTTAATACTATTTGTTATACTACTAAGGAACGGCAAGACGAGGCGCGCGCTCTCGCAAGCGTGACGGACGCTCTCATAGTGCTCGGAAGCGAATCCAGCGCGAACACACGTCGCCTTGTACAGGTCGGAAAGGAAGTCAATCCTCGCACCTATTTCGTTCACAACATAGAGGAAGCAAAACTCCTCAAAAAACAATTCAAGGATATTCAATGTGTATCAATCGCAGCAGGAGCCTCAACTCCGCCATGGTTGATACGGGAGGTTACAAAGTATATGAGTGAAACTCAACAAAACGCACAAGAAACTGAAGTGAAACAAGAGGCAACACTTCAAGAAGCAGAACCGCAAACAATGGACGAACTTATGAAGTCCACGCCAAACGCAGGCTTTGTCAACTACAAGCCGGGCAAACGCGTTACGGGCAAAGTTATCTTCGCAGACGAAAACGGTATCCACGTCGCTATCGGCGGCAAGAAAGACGGCTTTATCGACAAGGACGAAGCATCGCTTGACGGCAACTACAATCCTGCAGACTTCAAGCCTGAGGACGAAATCCAAGCAATCATCCTTTCCGTCGGCAAAGACAACGTTCTCCTTTCAAAGAAGCAAATCGACGAAGTCGTTGCTCAAGAGGAAGAAGCAGAGAAGGCTCTCGCAGCAGGCGAATTTTCTCTCACGATGACGGAAGTCGTCAAGGGCGGTCTTCGCGGCAAACTCGGCAAATACACGGTGTTTGTTCCTGCAAGCCAAATCAGAATCGGCTATGTCGGCAACCTCGAAGACTACAAGGGCAAGACTCTCCGCTTGACGCTTATGCCGCAAAAGGAAAAGGAACAACCTGAGGGTGAAGTCCAAGAAGCACAAGAAGAGAAACCTCAAAAGAGATCAAGATACCTCTTCGCATCTCAAAGAATTATCCTCGAGAGAGAAAAGAAAGAGAAAGAAGATCTTTTCTGGAACAATATTCACGTCCATGACATCGTCACGGGCAAGGTCAAGAGATTTACGGCATTCGGTGCATTCGTCAGCGTTCGCGGTTTTGACTGCCTCGCTCACATCTCCGAACTCAGCTGGAACAAGATTACGGATCCGTCCAAAGTTTTGAAGATCGGTGAAAACTATGACTTCGTCGTCCTCAAGATGGATAGAGAGACAGGCAAGATTTCCCTCGGCTACAAGCAACTCCAAAAGAAACCTTATGAAGTAGCGGCAGAGAAGTTCCCGGTCGGCACGGTCATCAAGGGCAAAGTTGAAAGAATCTTCCCATACGGCGCATTCGTTTCTATCGACGACGGCGTTGACGGACTCGTCCACGTTTCACAAATTTCTCACAACTGGATCAAGGACGCAAACGAAGCGCTTACAGTCGGTCAAGAAGTCGAAGCGAAGATTATCGGTTTCGATGACAACCGCATCACACTCTCTATCAAGGAATTGCTTCCTGCTCCTGAAGAAGCACCTGCTCAAGAAGGCGCAGAACAAGCGGTTGAAGCAACCGACGAAGAGAAACAAGCAAAGAGATCCTCTCGCGTTAAGAAGTTTGAACAAAAAGTTCAAGAAGGCGAAGGCAAGAGAGAACGTCGCGGCGCAAAGAAGGAAGCTTCTTCCGAACCAAAGGAATGGGTTTCCGGCAGCAGCAATGCAACGCTTGGCGATTTGCTCGGCAGCCTCAACTTGAACCTTGACGACGAAAACAAGGACTAATTTGAGTTTCACATTGAATATAAAACAATAAATCCGCTCCTCGAGCGGATTTTTGTGTTTTTTCTTTTAATAAGATTTGACTTACTTTTTGAAAAAATACAAAATAAATGCGGAAAGAATTTTCCGCATTTTTTGTTGATTATTATATATAATACATAACAATATATTTTTTGTTGTCAGTCATTGTCTGCAGTTCGTGAAGCGTCCGAAAGGGGAATAGACGTCGCTTGCTTTTTTTGCAGTTCCTTATATGCCGCAACAGCCAATTTGTCGCAACGGTTGTTGAGCTCGTTGTCGGCGTGTCCTTTGACTTTTACAAACGACACTTCATGAATTTGCATGAGGGAGAGAAGTTCTTTCCAAAGGTCCACGTTTTTGACGTCATCCTTTGAGGCTGTGCGCCAACCGCGCATGATCCAGCCTTCTATCCAGTTTTTTAAGAAGGGTTCGACGGAGTAGGCACTGTCTCTGTACACAGTCACTTTGCAAGGCTCCTTGAGCATTTGAAGTCCTTTTATTATGGCGGTCAATTCCATGCGGTTGTTTGTCGTTTGTTCCTCCGCGCCGGAAATTTCGCGTTTGAAATCTTTGTAGAGCAAAACTGCCGCCCAACCGCCGGCACCGGGATTTCCGGAGCATGCTCCGTCCGTATAGATTTCTACTTGTTTCTTAATCATATCTATATTGTAAATGATTATTTGAATAATTGCAATTAGTTTTTCAAAAACCGTGTGAGTAAGCGACCTGCTTTGTCAACTTTACGGGTGCTCACTGTCACGTACGATTTAGTACGCTCGCAGTTCGCGTACGCAGTTTCCTCGCATCTCATCTTACTCACGCGGTTTTTACAAGTTTAGTTAAATACGATAGACGCAACCGCAAGCGCAAGTATGCGAGTTGAGTGTTCGAATAATTGTTGAAAACAATGTGCTAAAAGCACACGCGCCTCCACAAAAAAAAGACACCATATAGGTGCCTTTTTGGCAGGGGAGACGCGATTCGAACACGCAACCAACGGTTTTGGAGACCGTTGCTCTACCGTTGAGCCACTCCCCTAAGTGATATTGCTTTGTTATTATAACAAGCAATGAAACAATAGTCAAACATTTATTGAATTTTTCCGCAACCTAAAACGAAAGTTTTAGATATCATCCGCTTGCGGATATCATCTTGAACATCAAGATATCATCCACAAAGTGGATATCACAAAAAATGACTTGCAAACGCAAGTCATTTTTTATTATGCAATGTGGTATTTTCTTGTGCGGTAGAGCAGCCAATAGATGAGTGATGAGAGCGGTAGGTTGGTGAGAAGCACCATAGGAAGGATTATTGCGCATATTATCATCTTGCTGTCGTTTACCGTTGCGCCGAGTCCGAAGAATCCGATGAGGATACATACGACCGTGAGTTCGATAAACAACATAGTGCGGTTGAGTATCGACAGCTTAAAGTTGAAGTTCGCACGCGTGCGTTTTGTCGGATTTACGAGGTATATCACGGTCGGAACAAGGCAAAGCGCCGCGCCCACCAAGAGTATAGGCAGGAAGTAGGCATAGGATACGGTCTTATAAAGAGACGCCCACATCACCACGATTTCAAGTACAAAGAACGCAAGAATTATGAGGAAAGTATCTCGTCTTATGCGGTTAGATTGTAGGAAATTGAAAGAGTAGAACTCTGACGTGTTGCCTCTGTCATACGGGCGGATCTTAAATCCTTTCGCATAAAGTCTCGTCTTTATATCACCGTCCGCAGGCGGAGCGGGTTGCTGTTTTTGAGGACGGACTTCTTCTTGGTCGGCGATAGCGGTGAAGAACTCGCGATAGTTGACGTTGGACTTTTCATAATCAAATCCGTTTTCCGCACGCTCGACGACTGCCGACGGGGCGAAGGTGTTGTCACGCGCGTAGTTTTGATTTGAATTTTCAAGTTCCGCTTGAGCATATTCGGCGTCTTGAGCGGTCTTTTCCTGTTCGCGCTCGTTGAGGTAATTGCGCTGTTGTT
This sequence comes from uncultured Eubacteriales bacterium, assembly GCA_900322215.1. Lineage (GTDB taxonomy): Bacteria > Bacillota > Clostridia > Christensenellales > CAG-917 > CAG-475. The sequence continues at coordinate 9,448 of ONYW01000036.1, forward strand.
CAAGTGTAGTGCGTTCAAATTCATCACGGCGTTGTTGCTCTTGCGCGTTTTTATCGTCGATTTCCGCCTCTTTCTCGTCAAGCACTTTGAAGATGTCTTTGAGAGTGGACTGTGAACGGGAAGAAGTTTCCATTTCTCCGCTGTATGCGTTGAGATATGTATGTTCTTGTGGCTCGGGAGCGGAAAACTCTTGCATGACAGGCTTCGAGTATTCCGTTTCCTTTGAATATTCGCTCTCCGCGTCGAGTTTTGCAAAAATCTCTTCGAGATTTACGGCAGGGCGACGGAGAAGTTCGAGCCTGCGTTGCGCTTCGCGTTCCTGCACGAGTTTTGCCTCTTCTTCGGCTTGACGACGCGCGTTGTCGCGAATGCGTTGTTGCTCTTCGTAGTTGCTGATTTGTTTTTTTGCCTCGCGAATCTCTTCGTCCGCTTGACGTAGTTCGTCTTCGCGCTGACGAAGTTGTCTGTCATATCTACGGATTTCTTCATCCTTTTCGTCGAGTTCTTGAGCGTGTTTGCGCTCGAGTTCTTTTGCTTGTTCGTCCTCGATATGAGCCTTTAAGGCAAGTTCTTTTGCCTCTTCTTCCGTGATTTGTTGACCGAATCTATCAAGATAAATCTTTGTCTCGACAGGCTTTTCGACTTCTACGGGTTTTTCAACTTCCACTACCTTTTCGACTTCTACGATTTTGTCTTTGTAGACGACTTTCGGTTTGTCTTCGGGATCGCGCTTTGCATACGGACGAAGTTCGGACGCATCAAAAGGAATTTGCTTAGTAAAGTCAAATTCGTTAGAGGAGAGAAGGTTGTCAAGAATAGTGCGCGAATACTCGTATTCGCTTGTCTCCTTGTCAAGATACGCCTTGCCTTCCTTTGTTAGCGAGTAGTAGCGACGTTTTCCACCGCCGGTATCGTCGGGATCGCCGTCGTAAGAGGAAACAAGCCCCTGTTTTTCAAGGCGCTTGAGTTGGTTGTAGAGGGTAGCCTGTTTGAGCACGTAGTGCCCGTTGCTTTTGTCCTCGATCTCTTTGAGAATCTCATATCCGTAGCGGTCCTGGTCCTGCAAAGAACCGAGGATTATCGTTGTGACGTTGCCACGTATGAGGTCGCTGTTGACAGATGAAATGTCCACTTTTTTTCTCCTAAATTCGATAATATAAGTTTAGCAAACTATTACAATAAAGTCAATATATTATAATACTTATATTATAAAATCTTGTCAGTCACGCTTTTTTGACTCGCGAAGTTTTACAACTTGCGCGGCGATTTTCCTATGATCTTCCTCGATTGCGGCATAGTGTTTCTTTGTCGTATTGACGTCTCTATGACCGAGCACATCCGCAACCATATAGATGTCTCCCGTTGCACGATATAGGTTCGTGCCGAACGTACTGCGAAGCTTGTGCGGTGAGATTTTTTTGAGAGGAGCAGCCTCTTGAGCGTACTTTTTGACTATGTTTTCAACCGCGCGCACGGATATGCGCTTGACTTGAAGGGAGAGGAAAAGCGCGTCGCGGTCGGTCTCTTGAACGTCAACCTTTTGACAGCGGTCGATAAGGCGTTGTCTTTCGCCCTCAACGTAGTAGAGAAGCGCGTCTCTGACTTCCTCGCCAAAGTACAATATGGCTTGATTTCCGCCTTTTCTCGTGACTGTGAAAGCGTTCGTTTCAAAGTCTATGTCGCCAAGGCTGAGCCCCACGCACTCGCTGACACGGATACCCGTGCCGAGAAGCAACGTGAGAATCGCCACGTCGCGCGCACGAGTGTTGGCTTGTATTTTGCGCTGGTGTTCGCTCATAAAATCCGCCGTTTCCGCAGCGTCCAAAATGCGTTCTACCTCGCGTCCTTCAAGACGGATGATATCCTTGTCGTGCTGTTTTGGCATTTGCAGTTTTGCGGATACGTTGGACGGGATCCTGTCGTGGTTGAAATAGTATTTGAAAAAGGTTCGGACGGTAGATATCTTTCTCGCTTTGCCTTTTTCGTGATTTGTGGCTTCCTTGCCGTCAAATTCGTAGAAAGAGAGGTATTCCATATATGCTTCCAAGTTGCCGAGCGTGATTTTGCTCAGGTCTTCCACTTGAAAATCGTATACGTCTTTATAGTCTTTGAAAGCGCGCACGTTTTTTAGAAGATAATCGAAGAAAATCCTCAAATCGTAGGCATAATTGAGCCTTGTAAGCGCGCTTGTTTGCGGTTCTATACCCACAAAAAACTCCTCGCAAAATTCAGGGAGTTCGTCGCGGATGGTTCTGAGTCGTTTTGCAATGTTTTTGTCTCGTTCCTTAAAATAGTTTGAAGCCATGTTTTCTCCTTTGTAAGAAAAAGTTTTAACTATTACATTTTATAAAACTATTCGCAAAATGTCAATACTAACCGTCGTCAAAATCTTCCTATCAATCGGTTGTATATGAGCGGAGGAGAGAGCGCAAGATTTATGCTTTCATGACTTCTTTGAGTTTTTGGAGGATTTTTGTCTCGATACGGCTGACCTGCACCTGAGATATACCGAGTTCTTTTGCGACCTCGCTCTGCGTTTTATCGCGGAAGTACCTGAGAATTACGATTTTTCTATCTCTTTCGGGGAGTTCGGCAATCGAGTCCTTCAGCATAAATTCGTCGAGGCTGTCGTCAGGGGATTTTCCGCCGGATATTCTGTCTTCGAGGGGAGAACCGTCGTCGTCGATACTCTCACTTAGTGAGAGCAAAAACCTGCTTGTTTCCATCGCGAAAACTATATCCTGCTTTTCGCAATTCAAAACTTCGGCGAGTTCGTCGACGGTCGGCTCGGGTTCTCCGAGTTTTTGTTTTTCGTCTATATACTGCGAGATCTTGCAGGACAAAGTCTTTGCCCAGCGCGAAACTTTGACTTGTCCGTCGTCGCGCAAAAATCTCTTGATCTCTCCGCTGATGAGCGGAACGGCGTAGGTGGAAAACCTCACTCCGTACTCGTCTTTGAAGTTCAATATCGCTTTGACAAAGCCCATCGAGC
>ONYW01000054.1 GCA_900322215.1 uncultured Eubacteriales bacterium
GAACGATGTGTTCCGCATAACGCGGAACGTGATGTATGCTTCGCAAATGATGTACGCAAATGCGAGTGATGTGTGCTTTGCACGTTGCGGAACATATCACATCATTTTGCGGCAGAGGAGCAAATATCATTGTTTGTCAAACAAACAACATCACTTGCATTGCAAACATCATTAAAGCTCGCCGTTCATAATGGTTAGTAATTTTTTTGAGCCGATCAAAAAATATCAGAAAACTATTTTCCAAAATTTGCAGATTATTATTGACATATTGTGTTCGCTTGACATATAATACTACCAACATACCGAACAAGTAGGCAAATAGCCGAAAAGGTCAAAGGAGATTTTTATGAAGGTATTTACATCGGCAGATCAACTTATTGGCAGGACACCGCTTCTTGAACTTACGAATATCGAAAAGGAGTTTGGACTGAAAGCAAAGCTCCTTGCGAAACTCGAATATTTCAATCCCGCCGGCTCAGTCAAAGACAGAATCGCAAAGGCCATGATAGACGACGCAGAGAAGAGCGGAAGACTCAAACCCGGCTCGGTCATCATTGAACCGACTTCAGGTAATACGGGCATAGGGCTTTGCTCGGTTGCGGCGGCGCGAGGATACAGAATTATCATCGTTATGCCCGAGACTATGTCGGTCGAACGTCGTCAACTTATGAAGGCGTACGGCGCGGAACTTGTGCTCACGGACGGAACAAAGGGAATGAAAGGTGCGATAGCAAAAGCGGACGAACTGTCTCGCGAGATCCCGAACGCATTCGTACCGGGGCAATTTGTGAATCCCGCCAACCCGCAGGCGCATAGAGAAACGACAGGTCCCGAAATCTTTGAAGATACGGACGGGACGGTGGATATCTTTGTCGCAGGCGTAGGTACGGGCGGAACGATAACCGGCGTCGGCGAATATCTCAAATCCAAAAAGCCGAGCGTAAATGTCGTGGCGGTTGAGCCGCAAACTTCGGCGGTGCTGTCCACGGGTGTTGCGGGTCCGCACAAGATTCAAGGTATAGGCGCAGGTTTTGTGCCCGACGTTCTCAACACCGCTGTCTATGACGAAATCATTCCGGTTGCAAACGATGACGCTTTTGAGTACGGCAAACTTGTCGGCAAGAAAGAAGGCGTGCTAGTAGGAATTTCTTCCGGCGCGGCGCTCAAAGCGGCTGTTGACCTCGCAAAGAGAGAAGAAAACGCAGGAAAGACGATAGTCGTGCTTTTGCCTGACACGGGCGACAGATATTTGTCCACTCCGCTTTTTGCAGATTAAATGAAAAAAGCAATATTCACCACAAAAATAATTGCCGTCGATGCTGTTTTTATGGCATTGACGGTTATTTTAAGCATGAGTGTTTTCAGCATACCGGTTCCGGGCGGACATCTGTATCTTTGCGACGTCGTGATATGTCTTGCGTCACTTGTGCTTGACCCGATCTCCGCATTTATAGTGGGAGGCATAGGCTCGTTTTTGGGGGATATGTTGTTTTACCCCGCGCCGATGTTCGTATCTCTTGTAACCCATGGTATACAAGCGGTAATAATCTCGCTCTTTTCATATCTCGCAAAACGTAAAGGTCTGAAGCTCTTTGACATTTTGGGACTTTCGATCGGCGCAATCGTTATGGTGGCGGGGTATACATTTGGCAGAGCGTTCGTATATGCGGATATGAAGACGTCGCTCATCAAGTTGCCGTTTGAGATTGTGCAGGCGGTGTTCGGCGCCGCAGTGGGATTTGTGCTTTACAAAATCCTCTCAAAACGCAAAGTGTTTATAGACGTGGAATGGGGCAAACTCTCGCCGAAGAAGTATGATGATAAATACGAGCGAGAGCAAGAAAAGCAGGTTGACAAAACCGAAAACGAATGATATATTTGATTTGCCTACTTAATAAGTGGGCAAATTCTTTATCGCCATTTTGTGGCACGAGGGAGAAATATGAGAATTTCTACAAGAGGAAGATATGCGCTTCGCATTATGATAGACCTTGCCGAACACGGCGGGGGAGAATATATTCCGCTCAAGGACGTAGTCGAGAGACAGGAGATTTCAAAGAAGTATGCCGAGAGCATTATGATAGAACTCTCAAAAAGCGGTCTCGTTGACGCGACTCACGGAAAGGGCGGAGGATACAGACTGAAACGCCCGGCAGATGAATATACTGTCTTGGAGATACTTAAAGTGACGGAGGGAGAACTTACGATTGTCGACTGCAATCCGCAGGGCATAGCCTGTCCGCGCGCGTCTACGTGTAGGACGACGGCGCTTTGGCAAGAACTCGGCGCGCTTGTCGAGGGCTTTTTGAATGACAAAAAACTCTCAGACTACGTGCAAAGGGAAGAGGGATACGATTTTGTCATTTGAGCGCAAAATGTTTTTTTAGCGGTTGAAAATTATTGACAAAAATTCTTCCGCATGATATACTCCTAAACAGTCGTCCAAAAGGGCGCAATATGGCACCATGGCCAAGTGGTAAGGCAAAGGTCTGCAAAACCTATATGCCCCAGTTCAAATCTGGGTGGTGCCTCCAAAGGCGGCACGTATGTGTCGCCTGATTTTTTAGCCGGGATGGCGGAATAGGCAGACGCAAGGGACTTAAAATCCCTCGAAGGAAACTTCGTATCGGTTCGACCCCGATTCTCGGCACCATGAAAGAAGCCTGATTTGTCTATCGGATAAATCGGGCTTCTTTCAATGATATCCGTTCCGTGTCGGAACGAATGATATATGCTTTGCATATGATATCCGCCGACGCGGATGATATACGTTTTGCGTATTGAGGAGGAACGGATATTATATCATATTGCGACAAAGGAGCAATATATCATGCCGTGAGTAAGCGCGGTATATCATACGGCAACTGCTGTATATCATTGCTACTCATAAACATAGTATTTCGCACAATCTCTCGCTTGGTTGACGCTTCGCTTAAATATTTAAAAAAACAAATCGTATTCTTCCGAATAATTTTAATTTTTTTTTGCACTATTCGCGTCAGTTTTTGCGTACGCTCTAAACAAATATTTTTTTTGAAAAACATATTGCATTCGCTCGCGAATGATGTTATACTTATATAAAGTATAATACTATAACTATGCGCATAAGGTAGCGCAGGGGAAAATATGAATTCTACCGCTTACGCAAAAAGGACTCAATACAAACCAATCGACTTTTTCTTCCGTGGCATAGTCGATGCCAAGTCGAAGAATAAGAAGGTTGCATTTGTCGACGCGTTCCAAATTCTTAACGACCGCTATCTCGGCCGTATGAGCGTTGCCAACTATTTTGTCATAGCGGAAAACTCTGTGCGTATCAACGAGCTCAACGTGATTGCTCTTGAAGAACTCAAAAACTATCACCTCGTTATGCGCGAGAATTTCTACATTCCCGAAAAACTCGTATATTCCGTACCCGTCTCGGTGCGTTTTCTTGAGAACGACAAGGATTTCGACATTTTGCTCGAAACGCTCAAGGACAACGAATACAAACGTGACGGGCTTATTATTTCTTTCTTTGCAAACACTCTTATTCGTCTTGACGAAGAGGGAAGAAAGCGCTATGCACGTCTCAGACGCAGCGGGTATAAGATTTGCGTTTCCGCGTATGGCGAAGAGTACAATTCTTTGGACGTGTTTGCGGATTTCAATTTTGACTATCTCCGCTGCGAGGCTCAATACTTTGACGCAAGTCCGAACAAAAAGCGCGTGCTTCAAATGCTCGTCAAGTATTGCTCCGCAAACAAGATGGGACTCATCATGGAAGGCGTTGACACTCCGGCGCAATACGCTCGTTTCAAACGCGAGGGCGTGAAGTACGTCACAGGCAAGGCTGTCAGCAAACTTTCCCGTTGGGTTACAAACGAGTTTTTGAAACTCCCCGAACTTTCGGAAGAAAAGAAGTCCGCATACGAAAAGAGACTCCAAAAGGACCTCGACGCAAAAGAGCGCGAGGAGAGGGCGGAACTTGACGCAATGCGCAAAGAGGCTATCGAGCGTATTATGGCGCAAGACGCAAACGGCAGGATTATGCCGCTTGCTCCTCGTCCGGAACTTGCGAAGTCGCCTTATCAAGTAAGACTCGAACAACAAAAACTCTCCGCAAAGAAAGCGGCGGAGGAGAGACTCGCTCAACAAGAGGCGAAACTCGTCGTGAACAAGAAAGACCCTCTTGCCGACAAGAAACTCATTGACGAGATGTCTCCGATCCGTTTCCAGGGCGACGTACAAAGCGCGCTTGCACTCACTTTTGCTTCCGACAAGAAGTCGGAACTCGGTTTTGAGCGCGAGGGCAGCAAGGAAGAGATAGCCCAAGCGGAAGAACACGCAAAAGAAAGAAAGGCGCAACAAGAAGTCGAAGAGAAGAATACAATGACAGCGGAGGAGAGCGGAGTTGTCGCTCCTGCTCGCCCGACCTATGTCGATCCGTCCGAGCGAAAAGAAAGGAAGAAGATTCGTCCCGACTTCGACTCGGAAGAGAAACTCTTCAACGAATATAGAAACGACAGTATGTTCGGTGATATGGGGCTCGGCATGCAAACTGGTATGCGCGGCTTCGGCGTCACCTTGCATATTCCGAACAAAGAGGATACGGAGCCGAAAGAACTCATCGGCAAATACAACGAGCGCGGTCAATGGGTTGACGAAGACGGCAACACCTACAACGGCTACTTCGACGTCGAGGGCAACTGGGTTGAATACGAGATGTTCGACCGCAAAAACGAGGGCTACTACAACGACAAGGCTCAATGGGTTGCTCCGGACGGTACGGTATATGACGGCTACTTCGACGAAGAGGGCAGATGGATCGACTACACCTATTCCGACGCAAACGGCGAGACTATCGACAACGGTTATTTCGACGACAAGATCGGCAAGTGGATCCCGTTCGGCTACTTCGATGAAGACGGCACATATCACAAACTGTGATGCACAGTTGTGATAATGGGATCTGAAGCCCAACGGCTTCCGATTTTGTAAAAATCGCGAAATTCCAAGCATATCACAAGTTGTGATACCACAAGCTTTCAAGAAGTTTGTGCATGAATTGATGGCAAGCCATCATGAATTGTCGCTCCGCTCAATGAATTCTCACAATGCAAGCATTCTTCCGTGAATTATCGCGGACGAGCCCGCTCCATTGTGGATAAAACCAAAAAAATAAAATGTGGCGTAAGCCACTTGTACCAAGCAAAAAATTTTCACGAAATACCGGCTTGACAATAAATATTTTTGAAAGTTTAGTGAAAAATCATTTGCGCGGTAGCAGAAACGCACTTTTGGTCGACCTATGCAGTTTACCAAAAGGCAAACTGCAATAAACGATCAAAAGTAAGTGACTATGGCAGAAGAAGAAAAGAACTTAAATACCGCCGAGGCGGAAACTCCTGAGACTCCGGCAGAAGAGCCGAAGCAAAAAGGCAAGAAAGAAAAAGCCCCGAAGGAGTCCAAAGCGGACAAGAAAGCGGCGAAGGACGCAAAGAAGGAGAAGGCTCAACTCCAAAAGGAGTGGGAGAATTCTATCATCACGTCCAAGCGCGTGAAGAGAGAGGAGAGACGTCGTAAGCTCAAGCGTGCGATGCTCTTTATGCTTGTCGTCGCGCTGATTATCACGTCCGTTGTCTACATTATGCTTCTTTTCCTTGACGAGAACAACGTCCGCATAACTGCAAGTTCAACCAAGGGCAAAACGATTTCTCTTTCTATGGACAACGACGTTTGGTCTCCGTACTTGAACGGCAAAGGTCCGGACAACATGGAAGATCTGTCATATTCAAAACTTGGCTACAACATCAATGACCAACTTGGCATAACGGTTGCAGATGTCAGACAGGTTTTGCTTGACGGTGAAAACTTCCAACCAGGTATAAAATCAAAAGAGCATTATATAAGTTTTGCATTCTTGCTACGCAACGATGGTACGGATTCAGCCGCTATCACTTGCGATATGACTCTTGAATATGACAAAGTACGCAATTTGCAAAACTGTGTTCGTGTCATGTGGGGCACTTCGACAAGAAACCATCCTGAGCGTACAAACGTAGACATCTATGCTGCATTAAGCGACAACGATAGACTATTTGGTACGGCTATTAACCTCTCAAGAAATCCTGAGGATAAATATATAGAGTACGTTGCTTATCCGGTTGGCTCGGACGATCCGTCAGTCGATATGGTTGAAAGAGAACGCCAAATGCACGAAACAGGTGAGTATAACGATCAATATCTCAATGGTTATTTTGCAACTACGCCTTTCTTCAATGAAGATTATGTGTTCAACTATGAGGACATGCTTGAAGGCAATGACATCATGTACTGCTATGTAGTCATTTGGCTTGAGGGTAGTGACTTCGACTGTGTGGATAGTGCACTTGGTGGATATGTTAAGATGAGCATCAACTTTACAGCCCATTAAAAAATCTCGTGAGAGAGCGACCTGCGTTGTCAGGTCGCTTTTTTGTTTTCAGTTACGTACGCAAGTACGCGCCTTCAACAAAAATCGCCCTTCCTAGCATCTCATCTCACTCACGAGATTTTTAAGAGTTAGGAGTTAGGAGAGTGGAGTTGTGAAAGAGTGTGATTTTTTTTTGCTTCCTTGTCTCTCATCCAAATAATCGCGGTTTATGAATGTGGAGTTAGGAATGAGGGGAGAGGAGTTGTGGAAGAATGGGATTTTGAGAGGAAGAGTATAGTCTTTTGCGGATGTCTAAATATGTAAACAACTGAACCTGACGGAATATGGTGGCAAAATCATAACTTCAATAACGTTTAGGGGTGTGGATAAGTTGCATAGCAACATAATATAATAACACACTTATATAAATAACTACACGCAAATAGAAATAAGTATTATTAAAATAAAAATTTTTTATTAAAAATACCCAATATTTTTGAAATAAGTATTGACAAAGTGCGCGCGACTTACTATAATTTGTATGTAAAAGTAAATATGTGCCCGTGCGCCCACACGCACATACACGTATACGAGTGCATATATTACAACAAACGAACCTTGATAAAGAAAGACAATAGGGAAGTGCTCCGGAGATTTTGAAGAATCTCTCCACCAAGCGAGTGTTCCAGAGGTTTTTGAAGAATCTCTCACCAAGCGAGTGCTCCAGAGATTTTTGAAGAATCTCAAAAATCTCTGCGAAAAATAGCCCTTTGTCAAAAACTTGATTTCATTCCCCACCGGGATTGAGATAAATAAAAAGAAACAATAAAAAATAAGGAACAAATTGTTCCGATAAGGAGAAAAAAATGAAAAAGAAAGGTTTGATTATTTCAACCATCGTGATGGTAGTTGTGCTGATCGCTACATACGCATGGTTCTCAACAAGTGCTTCTGCCACAATTTCTCCTATGAACATTCAAACAATTGCATCTGAAGGTTTGCAAATTGGTTCAGTTGTTTATAGTGAGTCCGCAGTACCAGCGGTATATAGTGGAGATTTAACACTTAACGAACAGCACCACTGGGTAGCAGCAGACGAAAATTCGTTTGGCTCACAGTTGAATCTCACAATTTCAGGAAGTAGTACAGCAAATCCTGTTTTGATTCAAAATATGCTCGGCGCATCAGGTGACGGTGTTACAATGTTCTCTCAAAAAGAGAATAATGCATTACCAAGCAACACAAATTATATGGTAAGAGCCGTTGAAAACGTCAATTATCTTGCATTAGATTTTGCACTTTTGGCTACATCTGCCGGCACACCATATATTAACCAAATCTATGTCGATCCAACTTCATATTTAACAAAATCTGGTATGGCTGGTTCCATGAGAGTTGCATTGTTCACAAAGGCTCCTCAAGCAAATGCTACAACAGGAACAAAAACTTGGACCGTAGCGAGTGATGGAAAGATATTGTATGAACCATATGGCGGTTTGACTTATACTGGATCTTTGTTTAAAGCAGAAGCTGAAGGAACAAATTATTATACGGCAGCTGGATCAGATGGGAACATCGGCACAAAAACAACTGGAGCATCAACGTTGCAAGCATTGTGGACTGATAGCAAAGTTGTGTATGGTACTTCAACAGCTACAACAACAAAACAACTTCAGGCAGTAGGAAATCAAACAGCAAATACAACAGTAGAAGCTGCAAGAACAGCAATTAAGAATTTGAGCAATGAGTCAGTCGCAGAACTAGCTCATATGGCTGCAAACGATATTATGTACTGCAGACTTGTAGTTTGGTTTGACGGCGAATCAAAAGCTTGTACACAAGAATTTGCAGGTGGTGGAGCTCTTGTAACAATTAACTTTAGCTTGAATCCTGATTCTTCCAATAACAGTAACCCCTAATTCAACATCACGAATAGAATAAGAAAAAAAGAGAGTCGAAAGGCTCTCTTTTTTGTGGAAAAATGATTTGTAAAAGGGCGGCTTATGTGGAGGAAAAGCGCATCCCCTGTAGGAAAATAGTGTTGGTACACACTTTGTTATTTTCATTCTACACCACGCCACCCCTCAAAATCAATATTTCCTGCCAACTTTTTTCTTACTCAACAAAAAAGACGATCCGAAGACCGTCTTTTTGTTTATTAGTTGTGTTGATTACGCATGAACTGTACCAACTGGAACTGTCTCGCCAGCAGCATTCTTGAATGTGGCAGAGCAAACGCCATCAGTAAGTGTTACCATTTCACCAGTTGCACCAACATATCCAAAGACAATTTGAACTGTGAAACCAGAACCTGCAGTTTTGTTGACGCATTGTGGATCTTCACCCTCAACCCAAAGTTGCAAGTTGAACTCATATTCAGAATACGCTGCCTGAGCGGTTGCATTATTCAAAATAAAACCATCCCATGAATATGTTTCAGTACCTGCGTATTTTACCTCAGAACCATTCAACATAGCTGAACCGCTGATATGTGCGGCATTAAACGGTGTTGCAGTTTTTGAATCTGCGCCAGAAATCACAAGTCTAGAAGCTGCGGCCATACCTGGATAGAAGTCGGTCTTTACAGCATTCATTTGTGGCGAAATCAAGACGCGATAAAAGATTTGTCTAACTTGCATTGTAGGGCGTATTCTAATTGGCAAATAGAAATAGTTTGTTAAATTGATAGCATGTTCATAACCAGTTGGCTCTTGGTTATCATCATATCCTGTTGGTCTATACATGTTATCTGTAGCATTTGTTGAGTCTGCTGTAGCTTTATAGAACGTAGTGCCGGAAAACACAATACCATCTTGGTCTCCACGAGTAAATGTATAAGGCTCTTCGCTACC
>ONYW01000031.1 GCA_900322215.1 uncultured Eubacteriales bacterium
GCGTCTTCTTCTTGCATCTTGATAAGACCTTGAATGGCTTTTTCTTCGTCCTTTGCCGCCTTAACAGCATAGGAGATGACAGGTGCCGGGAACTCGATCGTATCGTAGACGACTTTGTTGTCCGGGCTGGCTAACGTATCGTTGGTGTTTGTATAGGAGAGTTTTGCAAGTGCGCCGATATCGCCTGCTTCGAGCGAGTCGACTGTCTCTTGCTTTTTGCCCTTCAAAACGTATATAGAACCGATTTTTTCAGGTTTATCAACCGTGTTGTTGTTGACCGTATCACCTGACGTGAGTTTGCCGGTGATGACCTTGAAGATAAGGAGTTTTCCGACGTACGGGTCTACGACCGACTTGATGACTTGTGCGCTGAACGGCTTGGACGCGTCGACTGCGACTTCGATATGCTCGCCGTTAAGCGTTGCGGGAGTCTTGTGCGCGCGCTCGGGATGAGGCATAAGGTCGACGAGTTTGTCAAGGAGACGCTTCACGCCCTTGGACGTTTGTGCGTTGCCTGCGACGAGCGGGATGAAGATATCGTCCGCGATTGCGACGTGCAAGCCCTTTTGAATCTCCTCTTCCGTAAACGCTTCGCCGTCAAAGAACTTCATCATAAGTTCTTCGTCCGTCTCCGCTATCATTTCCATGAGTTTGCCGTTGTACTCTTCGAGTTTTGAGGTGAGGTTTGCAGGAGTTGCAATCTCTTTTCCGTTCAAATCGAAAGCCTTGCTTGAAAGGACATCGACGGAGCCGACCATCTTTCCGCCCTCCATAATCGGAAGTTCAATAGGAACGACGCTCTTATACTTGCCCATGATTGCGTCGACCGTGCCAAAGAAATCGGAGTTCTCTTTGTCAACCGCATTGACGAAGATGAGTGCCGCCGTCTTCTTTTCCGCGCACATATCTAGTGCTTTCTCGGTGCCGACCGTGAGAGTTCCCGTTGCGGAAGTGACTACGACTGCGCTGTCCGCCGCGTGAAGTGCCGCGACCATTTCGCCTTCAAAGTCGAAGAATCCCGGAACGTCCAAGATGTTGATCTTGCAGTCACGATAGAGCGCATAGCCAAGTGACATCGAAATCGAAATCTTACGCTTGATTTCTTCGTCGTCATAGTCCATTGTGGACGTGCCGTCGTCAACCTTACCGAAGCGGTCGATGCACTTTGTTTCAAACATCAATGCTTCAGCGAGCGTTGTTTTGCCTTCACCGGAGTGACCGATGAGAGCAACGTTGCGAATAAAATCGGTTTTGAAATTTCTCATAACTACCTCTTTGGGATTTTTTACTAACTTGTAATATTGTATAATAATTTGATATAAATTTCAATAAAAATTTATTAAAAAATGACAGTTTTTTTCACGCGTGCGGTTATGCCTCGAAAAAACAAAAAAACACAGGCTTAGAACGCTTAATTTGTCACTTGCAAAAATGCAGTTTTGTCTTTCTATGTTTCAAAGCGAGCGATTAGAATGCCTGTTTTTAAAACCGTTCATAAAGCGTTGCAAAAAAATTTTTGCTTTTTTTGCGCTTTTTGCACGCAAAACGCGCGACTTTCATATACTGCGCGTATGACTACTATCGGCATTTGTGACAGCGGCGTGGGCGGACTTACCACGTTAAATATTTTGAGAAGACACTTCCCTTTTGCGGACTTTTACTACCTTGCGGACAACAAAAACATGCCCTACGGCACAAAGTCGCCGGAAGAGCTGTCCGACGTGTTCTCTCGCCTTTTGAAAAAACTGAAAGCGCACAGCGAAATTCAAGTCATCGCCTGCAACACGGCTTCAAGTTATACGGAAGACTCGGACGTCATAAAACTTTTGCCTCCGATAGTAAAAGGCGGCAAGACGCTCTATCTTGCCACTCCGCTAACGACAAACAAACTCGTTGAACGTTTGCGCATTGAAAGTCCGTCGATTTGCACTTCGTTTGACGGCAACGATAACGGTTGCGACGCCGTCTTTGCGGACACGTCGGAACTCGCCACTCTCGTTGAGGTCTACACCGCCGTCGGAGCGCGCAAAAACTGTTTGAACATGCGAGAACTTTTGCCGTACCTTGCAAGCAAACTCTTTAAGTTCAAAGGAGCAAACAACGTCGTACTCGGTTGCTCGCACTATTTGTATCTCAAAAACGAGATTTCAAAGATCCTCGGCTCAGTAAACTTTTTCGACGGCAACGGCGAGATAGTAAATACGCTGAACGAACTACTCGTCAAAGAAAAAGGCGCGGGAAAAGTCTTCTTCGATTTCACCGCAGACGACGAAAGTCGCAAATATTCTTCTATTCTCGCACTGCTCGAGCGTGAGGGCTCTATTTGACTCCGAATGCGGAGTTTATCGCGTTTGCGATGATGACGGACGCATTTTCCACGTACACGTCGACATCCTTTGGTGCGACAACCATGCCTGAGAGCATTTTTTCGGACAAAACTTCGCGGTATTTGTATTCGTCGAGCTCTCCGCCTACCGTTTGCATATAGTCGGCAAAAACCCCGTGCATCATCGTTCCGAGCGACAAAAGCGTAGGCACTCCGACGGACACGGTCGGCACTCCGAGTACGCTCTTATCAATTCGTTCCTTTCCGCCGTACACCCCGCTCCCCGGCGTTATACCCGCCGTGGAGAGTTGGAAAGAAAGCCCGACTCTTTTGGGCGTGCTTGTCGCAAGGCTGTCAACGATTACGACGTGAGAGGGGGCAAGTTCTTTGCAAACGGCGTGAACGAGCCTTGCGGATTCTATCCCCGTTTTACCGAAAACGCTCGTTGAAATCGCCAAAAGCGGTGGTTTATCTCCCTTTTCCGCACTTTTGTCCGCTTGAATTGACAGTTTGTCAAACACTCTGTCGCCAAGCGAATCCGAGGTGATATTGCCGTTGCCGAGACAAGCGATAAGCACGGGCTTTGACTGAGGTCTCACACCGACGAGTTGCAGCAAAGCGTCGCAAAGGTGCGACTCTATCGCCTGCGCCACGCGCGGTGAGGAGTATATGCGCCTGTCACAGTCAAAACTCACGTATACGCCGAGCGGTTTGTTTGTCCTCTCCGACATCTCCTTAGTCCTTATGTTGAGCCGCTTTTTCGATATCCCGAACGACAAAATTTCCTGCTCGCAATGCCGCATCAAATTCGCGCTCTCAGCACTCTCTACGGCTATATCCGTGACAAAATTTTCGTTTATCATAAGATTATTATTGCAAAACTGAAAAAATCAATGCAAAACGGTTGCAAGTTTTTGTCGTTTATGTTAAGATGTCAAAGATATTTAGTCAGTACAAGTTGTACAAGGAGAAAAATATGCCAAATATTAAGTCAGCAAAAAAGAGAGTTCTTACGTCTCAAAAGAAAAACGAAATCAACACAGCCAAGAAGAGCCGTGTTAAAACCGCTATAAAGAAATACAACGCAGCCTTAGAGGCAGGCGATATCGCTCTTGCGGAACAACTTCTTCCGGAAACTGTTTCCATCATCGACAGAGCATACTCTGACGGCATCTACAAGAAGAACACGGTCGCGAGAAAGAAAGCAACTCTCTGCCGCGCACTCGACAAAGCAAAAGCAAACAAATAACAAGTTTTTCAGTCAATTCAAAAGACTGTTCGCGTGAACAGTCTTTTTTTCGTTATATAAATTTGCAAATATCAAGCCCTTTTGAGCTTATTCTTCCGACTTACCTTTTGATTTCTTTGCCCTTGCAAGGCTGAGAGCCACACACACAACCCCCACAAACACGACGCCTGCGGCTACGCCTATGGACGTGTAGGCAAACACGGCGTTCGTCTTTTGCTCTTCCGACTCCTCTTTGACGGATATTGTCACGGCGTCGTCGAGCAATATGCCGTTGATTTTTGCGGTGATGACAAACTCTCCGACCTCTTCAGTTGCGAACTCAAACGTCCAACCGTTGCCCGCATACTCCCCGTTTACATACCAAATGACCGTGCTCGTCGGGTTGTAATCATCGTAGTTTTTGATTTCAAACGTATACGCTTCGCCACGGACGTATTCCGCCTGCTCGCTTGTGGCGTCTATCTTTGTGTCCTGCTCGGACGGAGTCGCATACTCCACTTCAATCTGTTTTTTCGCGCTTAATATATCGTCTTCGATTTGATATTCGGCGGTGATTTCATAGCTTCCGACTTCGTTTGTCGGCTCAAACAAAAGGGTTTTTCCCGTTGCCAGTTCTTCCCTCTCTCCGCCGTCTTTTGAAACGTACCACGTGACGGCTTTTGAGAGTTCCTCGTTTTCGTCGTTTATCGGCAGGAGCGACGCGGAAAATTCCACCGCTTTCACCTGCCCGAGTTCTTGCACGAGATTTGTTTCGTCACAGTTGACAAATATCGAATATACTCCGTCGTCCTCCGCAAACGCGTTCATATCGAAGACGTTTATGAGTTTGAGTTTGTGCAAAACGGTTTTCGTATGCGCCGAGCGGATGATCTGCGCGATCTCCCTCGCGGACTTGTCTTCCGCGCCGGTTGCGCTTGCTATCGCTCTGTATTTCAATGTGGCAAGCGCCGCGCCGAACGCGACTATCGGGCTTGCCATACTCGTGCCGTTGAGTTTTTTGTAGCCGTCTATCGTATCGCCGTCCGCCGACCAAACGGCATAGCCGGGCGCACCCAAATCGTATGCGTTGCCGAAGTTTGAACTCGAATACAGCCTGTACACCTTTCCGTCCTGTTGCAAATTCATGACTCCGATGACGTTTCCGCTTGCCGCAGGGTAATACTTTGTGCCTTCGCTCGCCTTACTCTCGTTGCCTGCCGCGGCGACTACGACAGCCTCGTCCGCTATCTCGTTCGTAACAGCCGTGCCGTATGCGACAGCCGTGGACGAGAGCGACATATTGATGACGTCCGCGCCGTGTTCCATCGCGAATTCAAGAGCGGCATCTATCGCTTCCAAAGAAAAGGAGGAATTTTTGCCCTTAGGGTATGCCGCTTTTATCGGCAAAATCTTGATGTACTTTTCAAGGTCGAGCGCGTGAATGAGCGTTGCGACTATGCCCGTCACGTGCGTGCCGTGCTTGTCGGGCGAATCGTCCAAAATACTGCTCGATATATGAGACTTTTCCGTGACGGTGTTTGTGCCGACTATATCTCCGTTTTCGTCGCGCAAAAATATATCGTAGTTTCCGACGCCTTCCGTATCCGCCACGGGGTTTCCGTCTTCGTCATAGCAACCGTCAAAAAGTTCGTGAGCAAAATTCACTCCCGAGTCTATCACGGCAACAACGATAGGATGAGCCTCTAACTCCTCAAAGTCATACGTTCTTTCGTCCGAAAACCAAGCCTTTACTGTCTGTTTGAGCGTGGAAAGATTCAAAAAATCCTCGCCGAAGTACCAGTCTCCGCCGTCTACTTCCGTCTCGTAGCCGTCAGGCAATACAGCGTACGTCGGCGAGAAAAAAGTGCCTAAAAACGCAAAAAGGACACACAGCGTCAGTGTAAAAACTATTGCCGGTGTCCTCATTTTCAGTTTCATAACAAATCAAATCCAGGTAAGCGTCCCGTCGGGCACGATCGTCGCCCACTTTCCGTCCTTTTTGACCTTTGCTTCTCCGCCCTCAAAAGCGGTTGCGGCGTCAAACTGCGGTTCTATCACCATGACGTTTTCTTTGTTGATATACCCGCATTTCTCGCCGACACAAACCATGGCGAGCCCCTCGGAAAAACTCATAGCGGTATCGTACATGAGCGGAATGACAAGGTTGTTTTCGCTGTCGATATATCCGCATTTTTCCGCGATTTCAACGGATGCAAGTCCCTCTTTGAAGGCAAAGATCTCGTCGTACATTGTCGGGATCACGATGGTAAAGCCGTTTGAATAGCCCCACTTTCCGCCTTTTAGCACCTTTCTCCACTCCTCGATAGGAAGAGGTTCGGTGAGTTTTTCGGGTCTCTCAGGTCTTTCGGGCTTTGTTTTTTCAGACCTTTCAGGTTTTTGTTTTGCCGTATTTCTTTTCCCGACCGTTTGTTGAGATAAATGCTGAGATGCGCGAGCCTCTCCTTCGTCTCTGTCGGCAAGTCCGAATCTTGCTTTTCTTTCTTTCTTTGACTCATCGAACTTTTCGGGTTTTGACGAGCCTTTTGACGGTTTGTCCTGCTTTGCGGATTTCGCCTTTTGAGCATTTTCGTCCTGCTTTTGTCTCGTCGCTCCGTCGCCCTTTTGCGGTTTTGCGCCGTTTGCGTCGGATTTTGCGGCGTCGTCTACTCTTATCTCCATGCCCTGCGCTTTAAGAGCGGATTTGACTTCGAGCAAAATCTTTTTGTTGAGACCTTGGATCTTGTACAAATCCTTTTCGCTGCGCTTTGCAAGATCCGCCGCTATCTTCACGCGGTTCTTTTGAAGGAGTTCGAGCGTCGCAGGTGAAAACCCGAGTTCCTCGACAGGGGTTGTGAGTTGCTTTTCGGTATATTTTGCGACCTGCGCTTTCTCGGCTTCCGCGTTGTTCTCGGCAGGTCTGCGCTTTTTGTAATAGAATTTTTTGTTTGCCATATTATTTCCTTTGTATGAATATTAGCACATAAACGGAGATTTTTCAAGTGATAGACAATAATTATTATTTAGTAAAACTTTCTTAGTTGACTTACTCGCGCGAGAATATTATACTAATCTTATGAAAACTAAGAAAATATTCAACTTAGATATACTTTTGACAATTCTGCCGCTTGCAACAATAGCGGTCGTTATCTTTGCGGCGCTTTTCTTTGCGTTCCCCGCGAAAATCGCGCATGCGGACAGCGGAGTCTCGCTCGTCTACCCGTCGAGCGGTTATTTTCAAGCGGAAGATCCGACTCTCATCGCGGCAAACGCGGACTACCTCCTCGTCTATGACAAGACGCAAAAGAGGCTCTACTCCCGCTCGAACACCGCGCTTGGAAACTATGACTACGCTTTGAATTTTTCAAACGCAAACGAACTCTTTGCCGTGGGCGACAAGGCGTTTTTTGTGACAGACGACGGCTACTTTGCCCTCGACCTTACGGACAAAACTGCCGAACCTAAGGAAGTCACGTTTGCAACTCCGAACAACATTTCGTATTTTACAACGGACGGCGAATATCTTTTTGTCAAATCCTCGTCCGGCAACATTTCTATCTATAACAGCGAATTTCAAATAGCCTTCGGTCAAGACAACGCTTGGAACGACGCCTTGACAGGACATCACGCGATACTCGGAAACGACAGCACCGTCTATATCTTCTCGTCTTTTTACGGCGTGAACCGCTATACGATCCTCGACCTTTTGACGGAAGAAACGCAGGACTTTTCCACGCAGTACAGCGTGTCGCAAGCGGCGATCGGCGACGTCATCTTTGCGCTTACGGACGGCAAAATCGCTTGCCTTAACAAGGCGGACGGCAGTTTGATGTTTGAAACGGACATCGCCCCCGACGCTTTCTCCGCATACGGCAAAAACCTCTTTGTCATCACGGGTAAAGTCGTAAGCATATATATGCTAAACTCCGATGGCACCGCACTCACCCTCTTGTCCGAACTCTCTATGGCGGGCGGAGATACGTTCCACTTCGACAAGCCCGTAGACATTGAAAAGATGCCGACCAAATTTGCTGTCGCGGACGCAAACAACAACCGTATCGCATACTTTGAAAACTCTTCGTCCGAACTTTCCGTCTTCTCTCTCGACACTACGCCAAAGCACCTCGCACACGACGGAAACATCCTCTATATCGCTTGCGAGAACCAAATCCTTAAACTCAACAGCCTGTATATCGAACAGCGCTATGAGATGACGGGAGTCAAAGACATTCTCTATCTTGACAAACTCTACGTCTTGAAAGACGACGGCATATACGTCCTCTTCTCGGGTGAATTTGTAAAACTCTTTGAAGTGGAAAACGCGATTTGTCTCTCCGCACCCGAACAGGACGGCACGAACGTCTTTGTGGCGACCGAGGACGAAATCATCGTCATTGACGGGACGGGCAACAAATTGCCGACGACGCTCACAGGCGACTTTTCGGGGCTCAAAGATATGTCCGTAGACTATGCGGGCAACGTCGTGCTTGCCTACGAGACAAAAGCGGAAGTGTTCAAAAACAACATCTCCTCATTAGACTTTGTCTCCACTCACCCGCTCGACGGCGAAAACCGCGCGACTCTCACGTCCTGCATTCTTGTGGACAGCGACCTATATTTCACCGCAAGCGAGTCCTACGTTGCAAAACTCACGTTGGACGTTGTGACAAAAGACGCGCACACTTTCCCTGTTGCAAAGGAGAGCGGAACCCCGTCCTACTTTGAAAAATCAGGCACGACCTACACCCTTCCCGTAGGTTGCAGGAACGCGAATATAAAACTTGCCGCACCCGGCGTTCTTCTCGCCTACAAAGAGGCTGAAGCCCCCGAAGGCTACTACCTTGCATACGACGGCACGCAATTCCTGTATATTCCGAAACAGGGGTTTAACGAAGTCACTCCAAGCGCTTTAAGTGGCGAATACGTTGCAACAAAACAAACAATCCTCTTTGTCACCCCCAACAAGGACAGCCAATCAAACACGGTTATCGAAGAGGAAACGCACGTTTTGTTCAAGCAAAAAATCATCGGTTTTGACGGCGACAAATGGGTGGTTGTCGAGTATGACGGCAAAGAGTATTTTGCGACGGCAAGCGACTTTTCCGAGTACGTTCCGCCAGAGCCCGAGCGCAAGCATACCTACGGTAGAGCAAAAGGCACGAGAGTCGGCGGTATCGTCAACGTCTACCAGTCCGCGTCCACGGAGAGTGCCGTTATCCTTGAAATCGCCGACGGTGCGAAACTCGAAATCTTGGAGACTCTCGACGACTTCTACAAAGTCAGCGTGAACGGAACGGTCGGCTATATGACAAAGGATGAAGTGCAACTCGGCGGACTCACCACCGTGCAAATCGTCTCTATCATTCTTGCCATACTCGTCCTGCTCGCAGGCTCCACCGTCTTTGTGGCTATCTACTTCACCAAGAAAAAACAAACCGAAAACGAGTGATATTTGACGATTATAGTTTGTCAACACAACATATAAAGCACGAGAATATCTCGTGCTTTTAATTTTTATCCACAATATTGCAGAGCAATATATCACACTCGCAAAGCGAGTATATCATATTTCGAAAGAAAATATATCATATTCTTTAAAGATATATCATTTATGCAATAATGAGCGCGGACACTTCGTGTCTTTAATACTTCTCTGCAACGAAAATTTTTTTAAAATAAACACGGTTATCTGCAAAAAATGAGCGCAATATTTTGTTAAAGAACAAGGAAGAGCCCTCCTGGGAGAAGGGCGCGGACACTTCGTGTCTTAAATACTTCTCTGCAACGAACATTATTTTACAATAAACACGGTTATATGCAAAAAATGAGCGCAATATTTTGTTAAAGAACAAGGAAGAGCCCTCTTGGGAGAAGGGCACGGACACTTCGTGTCTTTAATACTTCAAACAAGGTTATCTGTAAAAAATGAGCGCAATATTTTGATGAAGAGCGCGAAAAAGCCCCTTTGACAGAAAGGCGCGTACTAAAGCGTACGTAACTGCACTGGCAAAGGGGCTTTGACAAAGCTATTCGCAAAATAGTGCGTTCATTGAATCTTGTGAACAGCAACGTCGTATGCCGCTGCCGTTGCGTCTGCAATACGTCCGATTTTGTTTGCGTCACCGATGACGAAGAGTCTTTCAAACTTCCCTTCAAACTCTTTTGCAAGGTTGTTCACAGGTCTTGAGCCGAGGGAGAGGACTACTGCGTCGAAGTCGTAGTGTTCGGGCTTGCCGGTTGAAACGGGCTTTCTATTCTTGTCAAGCTTTACAGGCTCCAAGATGACGCCCGTGTCGTCAATGGCGTTCAACTTGTGCGAAAGAATGTATTTCGTTCCCTTTGCGTCAAGTTTCGGGAGGACGTCGTCGAGGTGTTGGAACCAAGTGCCGGGAGCAACTCTGTCCGCCATTTCTACGATAGTGACTTTGTTGCCGTATTCGACGAGCATCTCGGCGGTTTCAAGCCCCGTCATACCCGAGCCGATGAGAGCGACGTTCTTCTTTTCGAGATACTTCTCTCCGCTGAGGATTTGAGTCGTCGTATAGACGTTCTCGCGGTTTACGCCCTCTATCGAGCGCGGACGAACGGCGCATGCGCCCGTTGCCAAAATGACAGCATACGGATTGTACGCTTTGACGGTATCATAGTCGGCTTTCACACCGAGTTTTATCTCCGCGCCGAACTTTTCGGCGTTCGTCTTCATATCCACGAAGCACCAACCGAGTTTTTCTTTCTTCGGAGGTTTGTTTGCAAGTTGGATTTGTCCGCCGACTTCCTTTGCCTGCTCCAAGACAACAGGTTTGAACCCGCGTCTTCCGAGCATTTCAGCGGCGGTAAGTCCCGCAACGCCTGCGCCGACGATGACGACCGTTCTGCCCTCTCCGTCCTGTTTGAGCGCGTCAAATTCGCGCTCTTTGCCGACCGTCGGGTTGACGGAGCAATAGCCGTGGTCACCGTGATATGCGTTGTCCTGCATGGACTGAATGCAATAGAGACAACATATACAGCGCTTTATCTCGTTTTCTCTTCCGCTTTCGACTTTCTCCGCCCAATGCGGATCGGCGATGTGCGGTCTGCCGAGAGATACGAAGTCCTGTACGCCCTCTTCGAGTTGTTTTTCAGCCTGTTCGGGGGATCTGATGAGGTTTGCGGCGATGACCGGGATGTTCACTTCTTTCTTGACTGCCGCAGCCAAATACTTTCTCCAACCGCACTCGAAACTCGTCGGCTCGAGCCAGTAGTTGAACGCGTCGTAACTTGCGGACGAAACGTCTATGGCGTCGACGCCCATGTCTGCAATTGCCTTGGCGTACTTCACGCCTTCCTCCATCGTATAGCCCTTGCCCGGCGCACCGATTTTTTCATAAAACTCGTCGATAGTAAGGCGAACGACGATAGGATAGTCTCCGCATTCCTTTCTTATACCCTCGATTATCTCGCGGATAAAGCGGAGTCGGTTTTCAAAACTTCCACCGTACTCGTCCTTTCTTTGGTTTGTGTTAGGGCTCAAAAACTGTTGAATGAGGTAGCCGTGCGTACCGTGGAGTTCCACACCGTCCACGCCTGCTTTTTTGCAACGCACCGCGCCGTCGATATATTGCTGAATTACTTGCTTTACTTCCCTATTTGAGAGCGCTCTCACCTTTGTGTTTGCATAGTAGGCGGGCTCGCAAGCGGACGCCGATACCGCGCGCTTCGAAAGGTGATGACGTTCAAGGAAAGGCGCGACCTTCGGCGCGATTTTGAAGAGCATCTTCGGGAAACTCTTGCACACTCTCGTCGCCGCGATGCACATAGGCACCGTGCCGATAGCAAGACCGACGTTTTGACGTCCCGGGTGATGCAGTTGCACGAAGAGTTTCGCCCCGTGCTTGTGTATGCGATTTGCAAACTCCGTGAGCGCAGGGATTTGATAGTCGTGACTCACGCCAAGCTGCGCAAACGCCGCCGCGCCGTGTTTGTCGTTGATTCTCGTTATCTCCGTAATAATAAGCCCTGTGCCGCCCTTTGCGCGTTCCTCATAGTAGTCCATGAGTTGCTCAGTCGCACATCCGTCAAACTGACCGAAGCCCATAAGCATCGGAGACATAACTATACGGTTTTTGATTTCGCAATTTCCGATTTTCATCGGACTGAAAAGCATTTTATAATCCATAATTCTCCCCCAAATACGGTTAATAAAATATTTTGTTGAAACTTTTTCAAATCAATAGTCCTTTGCCTTCCGCAATACAAGACGACGAATAGGCTCGCGCCTTTGTGCATAGAAAGCGGATTGAAGACTATTTGAATTCGCTGTCAAAGAGCGCCCACGGATACTGTATCATATACTCTCCCAAGTACATTCTAATTGCGTCCGGGTTGCCGCGCTTATACTCGTATGCGTCGCAGTCTATCTTGTCAATATCGACGTAACACTCGTTGTACCTTTTGACAAAGACGTCGCTTGCGTGTACGCTTGCAAGGGTTGCCTGAATGTCCGCTATCAAGTTGCGAAGATACGACTGTGATCCTCTTCCCAAAGCACGGCGTTGAGTTCGTTGATGTTTATCGCCGCGCCCTCTCTATCCACGAGGTAGGCAAAAAGTTCCTTTGATTTGCTCCTCTGAAATTTGAGTGGAACGCCGTCGGCAAACACCTCGAAATTGCCAAAGCATTTGCACTCGATTTTGTGCTTATGTTCGAGAGAAACCCGGTATCTCAAACCGCCGATTTCTTCTCGTATCTTGTTTTCGTTGACGGGCTTTGTGATATATCCGGATGCGTGAAGCCTGTATGCTTCGAGCGCATAATTGTCGTATGCCGTGACAAAAATCACGTTGACGAGCGGATTGACCTTCTTGAGTTTTTTGGCAAGTTGTATGCAGTTTATTTGCGGCATTTCGATGTCAAGAAACGCGATATCAAACTTGTTGTTCACGTTTTCTTCATAGGCGAGAACGGGATTTGTATAGCAAAAGAACTCGCTGTCTTCCGGCAACGCTTTCATTGCGGCGTTTTTGATGCGAATAAGTTGCAGTTCTTCATCGTCGACAAGCAATACTTTCATATTCCCTCTACTTGGCAAACGTGACGACAACCTTTGTGCCCTCACCCTCTTTGCTGTCAATGTTTATAGTGCCGTGACACATCGAGTCGATTCTATACTTGATATTGTTGAGACCGATGTGCTTGTTTTCTTCAAAATCGATGGCGTCTATGCAAAACCCTACGCCGTCGTCGGCGATTTCTACGACGTAATCGCTGTTCGTTTCATACGTGCTGATAGTAAGCGTACCGCCCTCGAGTTTTTTCAAAATTCCGTGCTTTATGGCGTTTTCAACGATGGGCTGAATGCAAAGCGGCGGCACGGAAAAGTCTTCGGTACGAATGTCATAAACGACGTTTATTCTGTCGTTAAAGCGCAATTTTTCAAGCGATATATACGTCCTTATATACTTCAATTCTTCTTTGAAATGAATGAGGCGCGTCTCGGTGAGCGAAGACAAATTGTGCCTTAGGTATTCGGTAAAGTCGTCGAGTGCCTCCTGCGCCTTGTCGGGATCTATCGTGATGCGCGTCGATATTGCCGAAAGCGAGTTGTAGACAAAGTGCGGCTGTATCTGCGACAGCATGAGTTTTATTTGCGCCTCTTTGTTCTTCTCCTCTTCCTTTGAGAGCGCGATATTCTTTTGCACGTTCAAAAACAGGAACAAAATCTCGACCGCAAAGATAATCGACGCATAGGCTATGGCATAGCCTTTGAACACGTTTTGCACAACTATTGCGACGGCAGGAAGCATGCAGTAGGTCGCAAAGGCTATTTTCTCTCGTAGCAGGAGTTTTTTGTTGAACACGGCGACAAAGAATATCGTTGCGAAAATTACGAATTGATAGCATTGCGCGACAATCATCGTCTTGCTTCTTTGATACTCGCCGTTCTCCGCGCCGAAAAAGATGCCCGTGAAAATGTTGACGATGTCGAGCACGATAAAAACTACGAAAAGCGTGATGTTTACGGCAGCCAAAGCCCTTATAGTCTTCGTTTCAAGTTCTACATAGTTAAGCATATATTTGAAGAGCAACAGCACTTCGATGTTGTTCATAATGTAGAAAATCGTGTAGAAGGCGATTACGTAGGCGTTGGACGTGTACACCATTTTGACGAGCGAAAAGACGCGAGATACGTCGAAAAATGAACGATAGTGAACACGATAAAGTCGAACATGCTCCGCTCGTCCTTGCGCTTGTCCTTCTTTATCAAAATATTGACGGCGTGTATCGCAAAAATCACAATGCCGATGATACACACCGTTATGTTGAATATAACGTTATCCTTCATAAATGTGGCTGAATGTTACAAATTGTTTTGTTGCTTGTATGCGCGAACCGTGTTTTGCAACAGCATAGTGACCGTCATAGGGCCAACTCCGCCCGGAACGGGAGTGATAAAACTGCACTTCGGCGCGACTTCCGCAAAGTCAACGTCACCGCAAAGTTTGCCGTTTTCGTCCCTGTCCATACCGACGTCGACGACGACCGCGCCGTCCTTCACCATGTCCGCTTTCAAAAATTTCGCCTTGCCGATAGCAACGCAAACGATATCCGCCCTTCTCGTGATTTCACCGAGGTTTTTCGTACGGCTATGGCAAATCGTAACCGTGGCGTTTTTGTCAAGCAAAAGTTGAGCAAGCGGTTTGCCGACGAGATTTGAACGTCCGACGACGACTGCGTTTTTGCCCTCGAGTTCTATGCCGTAGTGCTCGAGTATTCTCATGATACCGAACGGCGTGCAGGCGATAAGGCTCTCTCTACCCGTCCAAAGTCTGCCCTTTTGCACGTAGTGGCAACCGTCGACGTCCTTTGCGGGATCTATGAGGTCGAGAAGCGGATTCTCGTCCAAATGCTTCGGAAGCGGAAGTTGCAGGATGATACCCGACACCTCGGGGTTCTCGTTGAGAGACTTTATCGTGTCCGCCACCTGCTCGAACGTGCTGTCCGCAGGCAGTCCGCACATAAACGACTTGATACCGACCTCTTCGCAACCTTTCATTTTGTTGCGAACGTACACTTGGGAAGCCGGGTCTTCTCCCACGAGTATGACGGCAAGTCCGACAGGCTTTTCAAGCCCCATAGCCTTGATTTCTTCAACTTCTTTCTTTATGTTTTGTCTCGTAACGCTCGCCACGAGTTTTCCGTCTAAAATTGTCATAAAACTGCTCCTCTATTTACATTTACATCATTATAAAACAAATTTAGTCATAATTCAAGGCTTAATTGACTTTTCGTTTAAAACCCTAAAATAAAGTTCTCCCATCTCCTTCGTATGGTTCTTCCCACCGCGCCTGTACCGAACACAAGTCAAAATGCTTGGTTTATGGAAAATGAAATTGTCGCATTTTGACCTTGCTATTCTCTACAAAGCTTTATACCCGCTCCGGGAAGCACCGTCGGTGCCCTCAAAGGTATCGTGCTCTCATTATGCCACGCCTCTTTGGGCGAAAAAGAACGGAGCCTCGCCGTCGAGGCGTACTGCATATCAGTCGGGACACACTCACGCGGTCGTCGCCGTTG
>ONYW01000046.1 GCA_900322215.1 uncultured Eubacteriales bacterium
TTGGACGGCAAAGCCAACCGTATGTCCAAAATGCTCGTACTGAGTGCAGACCGAGGCACTCCGGGGACTCCGCCTTGCGGAGTCGGTTCCGTCTTCGAATGAGAGAGTCAGAACTCCCGCGCGTCTTCGAACAGCCAACGTTCAAAAACCGCTCAGGATTGATGGATGACAAGGAAGGGTGCTTTGAACGGCAGACCCAATGTACATAGGCGTACATGGTCTGACGGGCAAAGTGCGCTGACAAAGTCAGGCGCGATCCTGTGCGGTTTTTTGTTTAAGGGCAACGATCAAAACGGCTATATCCGCCGGCGATACGCCTGAAATGCGGGAGGCTTGTCCTAAGTTTAGAGGCTTGACCGCGGCAAGTTTTTCACGTGCCTCGATGCGGAGAGCCTTTATGGAACTATAATCAAAGTCGGTAGGAATGAGTTTTGACTCTAAACGCTGTTGTTCTTTGACCGCCGCCTCTTCCTTTTTGAGATAGCCTGCGTATTTGATCTCTACAACCGCGGCGTTCAGCGTCTCGTCGTCGACGTCAAACGGCAAAAAGCCCTTTACGTCGCTCGGGTTTACGGCAGGTCTCCTGCACACGTCGCCAAAGGTGACCGCCTTGTCGGGCATTATCTCCCCTATTCTTTCAAAGAGCGGAGCGACGTCCGACTTTGCAAGCGGAACGGTTGAAAACTCCAAAATCCTTGCTATATCATTTTGTTTCGCGCGCATACGCGCGTAGCGTTCCTCGGTGACAAGTCCTATCTCGTAACCGATAGGAGTGAGGCGCATATCCGCGTTGTCCTGGCGGAGCATAATGCGGTGTTCGGCGCGTGCGGTCATCATTCTATACGGCTCGTTCGTGCCCTTTGTCACGAGGTCGTCGATGAGGACACCGATATACGCTTGGTCCCTGCCGAGCACGAGCGGGGACTTGCCGTCCACTTTGCGCGCCGCGTTTATGCCTGCGATAAGTCCCTGCGCCGCCGCTTCCTCGTAGCCGCTGCTTCCGTTGATCTGCCCTGCGGAGAAAAGCCCCGACACGATTTTACTCTCGAGTGACGGGTACATAGAGAGCGAATCTATGCAGTCGTATTCTATCGCATAGCCGTATTTTGCAAAGCGACAGTTTTCAAACCCGGGAAGCGTCCTGTACATCGCCTCTTGCACGTCGTGCGGAAGCGACGTTGACATGCCCTGCACATACATTTCATCGCTGTTTGCACCCTCCGGTTCGACGAAGATTTGGTGACGTTCCTTGTCCTGAAAGCGGACGATTTTCGTCTCTATGGACGGGCAATACCTCGGTCCGACGCTCTTTATCGTGCCGTTGTAGAGCGGACTGCGCGAAATGTTGTCGAGAATTATCTTGTGCGTGCGCTCGTTGGTGTAGGTGAGATAGCACGGTTCCTCGTCAAAAGTCGCGTGCGGCGACATAAAGGAGAACCTGTCGACGTCCTCGCCCCGTTGAATCTCCATTTTGGAGAAGTCGAGGCTGTCGCGGTAAATTCTCGCGGGCGTACCCGTCTTAAAGCGACGAATAGGCAGCCCGAGATTTAGAAGACTCGCCGTAAGTTCGTTTGCGGGAGCAAATCCGCTCGGACCGCTTTTTTTCACATAGTCACCGATAATGATTTCTCCATGAAGATATACGCCCGCGGCGATAACTACGGCTCCGCACTCTATTCTCTCGCCGGATTTTGTGACGACAGCCGTCACCTTGCCGTCTTGTGCCACGACTTCGACCGCCTCGTCCGCGAGCACTGTGAGATTCGGCGTATTTTGCACGACGGAAAGCATGATCTCGTGATATTCTTTTTTGTCCTCTTGCCCGCGAAGGGAGAAGACTGCGGGGCCTTTTGCCGAATTGAGCATCTTTATTTGCAAAAGCGCCTTGTCGGCGGACAGCCCCATTTCACCGCCGAGCGCGTCAATTTCTCTGACAAGATGCCCCTTCGCCGTACCGCCGATGGACGGATTGCAAGGCATAAGAGACACTGTGCCCAAATCGAGGCACAGCATAATCGTCTTTTTGTTTAGTCTTGCACTTGCCAAGGCGGCCTCGACACCTGCGTGTCCACCACCGATGACAACAACGTCGGTTTTCATAGGTTTTGCGTGTGTTATAGTTTTGATATTTAATTTAATGATTTGTTATTTATTTTAACTTGATATTTTATATGTTTTTAGAAGAATGCGCCCCGAACGGCTGTCGGTAAAAACTGGGATATTTGGATGAAGAGCAAGGAAAGGTACTTTGGGCAGGCAACCCAGTGTACTAAAGCGTACACGGTTGACTGGACAAAGTGACTTGACACAGCTATTAGCCAAATAGCGCGGTTTTTTACTTGCCGACGCAGAAACGACTAAAGATCGAATCCACCACATCCTCCGTGGCAGTCTTGCCGGTGATTTCTCCAAGCGCGTTGTAGGCGTCGGAGAGGTCGACGAGAAGTAAGTCGAGTGTGCTGTCTTTTGACGCAAACGCACTTTCAAGTGCGCGTTTTGCCTCGTAAAGTGCCGATACGTGCCTGTTGGACGTTATGAGTTCTCCGCCTTGCACCTTGTCTTCTTTGAAGAGAGCGGCTATCGCTTTTGCAATATCTTCAACCCCCTCCCCCGTCTTGGCGCTCACAAAAAACTTCGTTCTCTCTCCGCCTCTTGCTTGCTCTTTGCGCGCAGTGTCGCCACATAGCAAATCGCATTTGTTGTAGACTTCAAACACAAGTTTGCCGTCAAAATCTATATCGTCTTTTTCGTCCGCCGTCATATCTATGACGTGAAGGACTACGTCCGCCGTGTCGATAGCGCGTTTTGCGCGCTCTATACCCTCGCTCTCGACAAGGTCGTCGCTCTCGCGAATACCCGCCGTATCGACGAGCGTGATTTTGACTCCGTCGTATTCAAAACTGTCTTCGACGGTATCTCTCGTCGTGCCCGCGACGGGAGTCACTATCGCCCTGTTCTCTTTGAGCAGAGCGTTCATAAGCGAGGACTTTCCCGCATTCGGGTTGCCTGCGAGCGCGACCGTCAAGCCGTATTTTGCAATCTTGCCGTTCTTTGCGCCTGCGAGGAGGTCTTCGACCTTTCCCAATATTTCATTTATGTTGCTTTCGATATTCGGAAGAACTTCGTCTTCCATTTCGTCCGGGTAGTCGAGGGTTGCCTCTATCGTTGCAATAAGCACTTCGAGTTTGTCGAGAATAAAGTTTATTCGCTTTGCGACGTCGCCTTCCATAAGCCTGTACGCCGCGCGAAGTCCCGCCGCGGATTCGGCGTTTATCATGTCTATAACGCCCTCGGCGTCCGCGAGAGACAACCTGCCGTTCAAGAACGCGCGCTTTGTGAACTCTCCGTTCTTTGCCATTACTGCGCCGTTTTTTAGCAGCGTATCCAATGCGCCTTTCATGATACGCACGCCGCCGTGGAGATAGAACTCCACCGTATCTTCCCCGGTATAGGCATTCTTTGCAGGGAAATACACGGCATAGCCGACGTCCTTGAAGTCCTCGGCGCAAAAAGTGCCGAAGTTCATAAAGAGCGGTTGCCACGTTTGACGGGTATTCCTCTCCCCGTCCGCCTGCGTCTTGTGGGCAAAACTAAAAATGGCATCGGCTATTTTCAGCGCGTTCTCACCGGATACGCGCACGATACCGATACCACCTGCCCCTATTGGAGATGAAATTGCCGCTATTGTGCTCATTTGTTAAAATCTTTTCTTTCCGCCGAAACTCTTCATCTTGCGAGGCGCGTTTGGCGTCGGTTGCTTGACGAAGTCGTCCTGCTCCGTAAAATAGCCGCGGTAGACGTTTCCGTCCTCGACCTCAACTTCGTCCTCGATAGACTTGCGGTCGCGAGGTCTTCTGTCTCTTCTGTCGCCCTTGCCGCTTTTGCGTCTGTCGTTTTTGCCTCTGCCGTGACGCTCTTCTCTCTCGCCGTTCTTTATCGGGCGGTTGTCTTTTAGTTCTACGCCCTTCGGAATGATGACGATATAGCGAGACGGCTCTTCGCCCTCGCTCTCCGTGCTTGCGAGTTCGCTCTCGGCAAGTGCGGAGTGAATGATGCGACGCTCAAACGGATTCATCGGCTCAAGCGCTATCTTCCTACGAAGTCTGACCGCCTTTTCAGCCAAACGCTCGGCAAGCGCCGTGAGCGTCTCTTTGCGCTTTTCGCGGTAGTTTTCGCAGTCTACGACAACCTTTTTGAAATCGCCCTTTTGCTCGTTTAAGAACGTTGCGGAAAGGTATTGAAAAGCGTCGAGCGCCTCTCCTCTATATCCGATCGCAACTCCGCTGTCGTCACCCGAGATCGTCACGTATATCGTGCCGTTCTCCTCCGTTATTTTTGCGCGGGACACGAGTCCCATGCGTTCAAGAGTGCCGTTCAAAAACTCGCCGAGTTTGTCCGCCACGTTGTCTTTTTGCGTGACTCTGACTTTTGCCTTTGCAAAAAGTCCGCCCTTTGAAAGAACTTCAACCTCGACCTTGTCCTTTGTTGTGCCGAGCTCTACGAGAGCCTTTTCAACCGCAAGGTCGACGGATGGAGCCTCGATTTCTACGAAATTTTCCATATAACTCCTATCTCTTTGCAATGTTGGACGGATGCTTTTTCTCTTGTGAAATGTCGATGAGTTTCCCTACAAGGTTGAAGGAAAGTTGGAAGAGAATCGCCGCCGCCGAACTTGTGAACATATACAGCGCGAATGCGCCGGAATAAAGCAATGAGAAGACGCCCATCATGATAGGCATAATCCACTGCATCATCTTCATTGAATTTGCTTGATTCGGTTGACCGTTTGCGCTCGCCTGCGGTTGAGGAGGTTGCGCTTGCGACTTGTTGAGCAAGAACGTCGAGAGGAAACTGAGCAAGATAGAGAGCGCAGGCAAGATGAGAAGGCCGTTCCACTTGCCATCCTTGCCGTAGCCGCCCGTGCCGAGCACTTTGCCCATAACCATATTGTACTCTGACGGATCTACGCCGGAGAGCCTTGACGTTGCAAAGCCTGATTGACCCGTTATCGTCGTATAGTTCGGAACCGCTTGCGACCAGTTGTCCGAGACGAAGATGTTCTTTATCCACAGCCAACTTCTCGTGTTCTTTTGCTCCTCTGAATAGTATGCGTCGTAAACCGCGAGTTGAGCCTTTTCGATCGTTGCGTCTCTAAACGCCGCCGCGTCCGCCGCTTCGGGATCTATATCGGTGAGGTCGATAATACCGTCGCCGTTTCTATCGCCGTATTTCGGTTTGACCTCTTGCGAAACAACCGTGTTGAACGCGTTGACGCTGCTCTTGTAGTCAAGCGCATACTGATAGCCGACCATCTGTCTGAAACCTGCAAAGACGACGAAGAACACGACGAAAGTCGCGATAGTCGGCAAGCACATGCCGAGCATAGAATAGTGCTCCTTTTTGTAGAGCGCCATTTGTTCTTGTTGGAGCCTTTGCTTGTCGTCCGCATACTTCTCGTTGAGAGCCTCGAGTTGCGGCTTCATACGCTGCATGGCCTTGGAGTTTTTTCTTGCGATAATCTTCTGCCAAAGGTCAAGCGGAGAAAGAATGAGACGCAAAATGACGGTAAACACAACGACAGTCCACCCGAAACTCGCGTTTTTGAGCCCCGAACTGTTGCTGAGCGTGAGCATAAATTTTGCCATAAAATGCGTTGGCTCGGACACGTCGCCCGCCACGCTGTAGGAATTGTCGCTGTTGCAAGCAACGAGCAAACAGCAGCACAAAACGAGCAGTGCCGCTACCAGGTATATACGCCATATTCTTTTGCGAATAGGGTTCATATCAGCCATTTGATTTTTCCTCTATAATTTTCAGGAACCGGGTCGAAACCGCCATGATGAAAAGGATTGCAACGAACAAGCCTCTCGATAGTCATAAGCACGCCGACTACCGCTCCGTACTTTTTGATAGCGTCGTAGGAATACATCGAACAGGTCGGAGTGTAGGCGCAGTGATTGCCGAATATCCTCGACAGCGTGCGCTTGTAGAGGAGGAGTAGCATCATCAAAAATCTCTTTATCATACGCTCTCGTCTCTGAGTTTTCCCGCTCTTTCAAATGCAAGCCTCGTCGCCTCGCATACGTCTTCAAAACTGTCCGTCGCAAGCCCTTCGTGCGCAACGATAACATAAAGATAGTTCTCGTCGATCCTCGGACGAATCTTTTGTATCGCCTCGCGAAGCAATCTCTTGACTCGGTTTCTTGTCACGGCTCCCCCCACCTTCTTGGTGACGGACAAGCCGATTTTCAGTCCCTCTTTGGACTTGGCGCAAAGAAGCAATAGGTTGCCGGCAGAGGTCCTTTCACCTTTGCGATAAACATAGGCGAACGCCCCTCTCTTTTTCAACCTATCTTGCTTTTGCATGAGAACCTTATGCGGAAAGACGCTTACGACCTCTGTTGCGACGACGCTTCAAAACGTTTCTGCCGGATTTGGAGCTCATTCTCTCACGGAAGCCGTGAACTTTGGATCTTTGTCTTTTCTTTGGTTGGTAGGTTTGTTTCATAGTTTATTCCTCCGTCTTTTGGACATATTTTTTGATAATTTTATAACCTATATAATAATTATGCTTGATAATTATAATGAAAATAACCTTATGTGTCAAGTAAAAAGCGAAGACAAGAATTATAAATTAATACTAAAAATAGGAAGAATAGAAACAACAACCCCCAAAATACTAGTATAAATAATAAACAGGCTAAGCCTGTGATTCTCTATTAGTTTCAAGAAAAACTTAATTGCGACAAGCCCGGAAGCAAAAGCGACGAGCGTGCCGATGAGAACACAATACCAAGGAGAAGCGAGAGTTATACCACCCTTTACAAGTTCAAAAATCTCTACGGCGCAGGAGGCAAGAATGGCAGGAATGGAGAGCAAAAACGAGAAGCGCGCCGCGCTCTTTTTGTCCACTCCGAGGAAGGTGAGACAAGATATTGTAGCCCCGCTTCTCGAGACGCCGGGCAAAACCGCAATACCTTGTAAAACGCCACTTAAAACCGTGTTTTTGTATGATAAAACCCTGTTTTGTGCAATTTGAAAGTTTTCACCGACAAACAAAAGCGTGGCTGTAAGCACAAATCCGAAGCCGAGGATTTTGCCGTCTAAAAGGCTTGGGAAAAGGAACTTGAAAAGCAGGGCAATAGCAAGCGTCGGAAGGCAGGCGACAAAGAGCATTCCCGTCGTCTTTTGAAGCGGGTGACGCACAAGCGGAGACCAGTCTTTGAAGAGTGCGATGAGGACTGCTACCAGCGTGCCTGCGTGAAGCATTACGTTGAAAAAGACGTCCGGCTCGCCTACTCCGAGTTTTTCAAGAAGTAAGAGGTGTCCCGAGGACGATACGGGCAAAAACTCCGTGAGTCCTTGCACGAGTCCCAAGATTATCGCGTAAAGAATTTGCATATTCACTCCCCTGCTTGCAAAATATTTTGCAAGCAAATATCGCTTTACTAAATCTTTATTTTTGTTTATAATAGTTTATTAGATAAAAACAGTTTTAGAACTCCGCCACGGCGGAGCATAGGTGAATTATGAAACTCGGCGTAGTAGGTTTGCCAAACGTTGGCAAGAGCACACTTTTCAATGCTATCACAAAGGCGGGCGCGCAAGCCGCGAACTATCCTTTCTGCACGATAGAGCCAAACGTCGGCGTCGTTGCCGTTCCCGACGAGCGTCTCGACAAACTCGCGGCACTCTACGACAGCAAAAAAATAACTCCTACTTCCCTCGAATTTGTGGATATAGCGGGACTCGTCAAGGGCGCAAGCAGGGGCGAAGGACTCGGAAACAAATTTCTCTCGCACATAAGAGAAGTCGACGCCATAGTACACGTCGTGCGCTGCTTCGACGATGAAAACATCACGCACGTTGACGGAAGCGTCAACCCTGCCCGCGATATAGAGACGATAAATCTCGAACTCGTCTTTGCCGACCTCGAAACCCTCGAGCGCCGTATGGCAAAAGCCGTCACTATGGTCAAAGCGGACAAAAAATATCAAGAGGACGTCGACCGCCTCACTATCATGCAAAAGTGGTTGGAGGACGGCAAGGCTCTCCGCGGTCTCGACGTGGACGAGGACTTCAAAAAGTTTATCGACGAGCAATTTTTGCTCACTTCAAAACCCGTCGTATACGTCGCAAACACGGACGAGGCGGGGATAAACGGCAACGAATACTCTGCGCAAGTCGAAAAGATCGCCGCAAGCGAGGGCGCAAAGGCTATCGTCCTGTGCGCGAAACTCGAAGAGGACCTCACCGAACTCTCCGACGACGAGCGCGAAATGTTCATGGAAGAATACGGGCTCAAAGAGAGCGGTCTTGACAGACTTGTAAAAACGAGTTACGACCTTCTCGGACTCATCAGCTACCTCACCGCGGGCGAAAAAGAAACCCGCGCTTGGACGATAAAGAAAGGCACGAAAGCCCCCGAGGCCGCGGGCAAAATCCACAGCGACTTTGAGCGTGGCTTTATCCGCGCGGAAATCGTCGACTATGACACCCTCATAGAATGCGGATCCTTCAATGCCGCAAAAGAAAAAGGCAAAGTGAGAAGCGAAGGAAAGGATTATGTTATGCAGGATAATGATGTGGTCCTGTTTAGAATCAACGTATAAAAAACCGCACGAGGAAGCGCCTGACTTTGTCAGCGCACTTTGCCAGTCAGACCATGTACGCTCAAGTACATTGGGTCTGCCTGTCAAAGCACCCTTCCTCGTCATCCATCTCCCTCGCGCGGTTTTTGTGAGTGAGGAGTTGGGGGAAAACGCTATTTTTCACATCAGCCTGTTCGGAGCGGAGCAGGTCAACCTACTCACTCTTTCGAAGACGGAATTGGAGTCGCAACGGCGACGACCGCGTGAGTGTGTCCCGACTGATATGCAGTACGCCTCGACGGCGAGGCTCCGTTCTTTTTCGCCCAAAGAGGCGTGGC
>ONYW01000063.1 GCA_900322215.1 uncultured Eubacteriales bacterium
TATTCCTCAATGGAGCAGGACTTGTCCTGCGAGAATTCATGCTACCCCTACAACCCATGTAGCGGATTAAGACTGCTCAGGTTGGATGAAGAGCAAGGAAAGGCGCCTTTGGAAGAAGGGCGCGTACATGGACGTACGTAACCGCCTACCAAAGGTGACTTGACACAGCTATTCGCCAAGCTGTGCAGTAATAACTCTGCTGTTTAAGACTGCTCAGGTTGGATGAGATGCTAGGAAACGTACTTTGGATGACTGACCCAATGTACATAACCGTACATGGTCAGTCAGACGAAGTGCGTTGACAACGCAGGTCGCCAAGCTGTGCAGTCTTTTCCTCGGCGCGGGCGTAATAGCGCGCGTAGACTTTCTTGCAATACCAGTGATGATGATGCTTCGGCTCAGGCTTGCTCTCGTCCACTCCTTTATCGAGCGGATAATTGCCGTTTATGCGCCAGGCGTTCAAGATGCCGATCTTGAAAGCGTCGGTCGGACAGCCGAACGAACAGCGCGTACACATGAGGCAGTCTCCTCCGAAGTGGAATTTGCCGTTCTCGTCTATCTTTATGTTTCCGACGGGGCAATTCTTTTCACACTTGCGGCACATGATGCACTTGTCTTTTTTCACCTTGAAGCATCTGCCGTTGACAAGCATCGCGACGTGCTCTATTCTTAGCACCCAGGCGATGAATCCGCCCAAGAATACGCGAGAGAGTTTGTGCTCTTTGTGCGCCAGCACCTCTCTTGCTTCGACAGGCGCGAGTTTTTGTGCGGTCTCCCACATTCTCACCGCTTCCCTGTCCGTGTGGCGGAAGATCATATCGTACGGCATAACGTAGTGGTACTCATTTGAAAGTATATACCCTTTCTTCCTCATTATGCTCATAAATTTCATAGACGAAACGTTGTTGACTTTGAGCGGTTCGCCTGACGACTTTATGATAAATATTTCCTTATTCGAGACTTTATCCATCGCTTTTGCAAGTTTTAACATGATTTTCGGCGCATTGAAGGCGTGAATCGGGTATGCAAAACCGACATAGTCAAAGTCGTTCGGATTTGGCAAAGCGGACATATCGGAAGTAATCGGGAAAAGCGTCGTCTCAACGCCGCCTCTTTCAAATTCGTCCTTATAGAGCGAGCAAATTCTCTTCGTGTTGCCCGTGCCTGAAAATACGTAGATTATCGCTTTCATTTGTGTATCCTGTGCATCGGGGTATGGTCTTTGTCAAACCAATATTCCGCGTTCTCGTCTTCCTTGTGGCTGTCATACCAAACTTGCGCGAAGAACGGGTTGTCTTTTGACACTCTGTCATAGTCCCACGGTTCCGGAACCAAACACACAGGGCACCAGTGACCTGCCTTAAGAATAGTGTACGGAGACGCGGCAAAGCGGTGACCGTCGTGGCATTCCCACTCCACCTTCGTGTAGAGGTCGCCCTTTGTCATGCTCTCCGAGACGAACTTGCCTCCGCGGAAAGCCGCCGCCTGTTTCATATCTTCGACGCCGAGTTCGCTATCGTCCTTTGACTCGTCATAGCCGTGATCGAGGTGATAACCGTGCTCTACGACCTTTTGCTCGTCGCGCATATCGTCATAGTCGATAGCACTGCCGTCGTCGGGATTCTTGCCCTTGCAAAGAACGTTGAAATCTTCCCACTTCTTCGGGAGCGCATTCGCCTCTTTCACGCTGCCGAACGCCGCCATAACTCTGCCGTCCATGCCGTGTTTGAGCCAATATCTCGGCGCGTTATTGTTGCGAAGAAGCGGTTTTAGAGCAAGCGCGGAAATGAGTTTCGGAGGGAAAGCCTTTGCGAGCGCGAAATACTTGTGCGTGTCCGCAATCTCCTTCCAGTAGTCGTCAAAGGACTGTCTCCAAAAGTCGAGATAGTCGTTGAGTTCGCGGCTGTCTTCAAACCACATACAATGGAAGTTTCTCGTTGCGTTCCACTGCGGACTCATAAATTTCTCGGTTGAACCGCCGATAATTTTGAAGCCTTTGTCAAACGTCTCGAAGCCCGTGATACGATTTGTAGGACCACCGCCGATGTTGTAACAACGCAGCCAAAACTCTTTGCCGAGCGTACCGTTCACGTCGCGCTCTACAAGGTGTTTCATCATAAGCCCCGAGTCCTTTGCGGTAACCCACTCGATAGGCACGTTGTAGCAGGTGTGGAACATGAGTCCGTCCGACATATTTGCCATGAGCATATTGCCGTAGAGTATGCCCGTTTGTCTGAGCACTACCCAGCACTTCACATCGCTGTCAAGGACATACCTCTCGCCCTTGATCTTGGTCGTGGCGTATTCGTCGTATGCGCTCGGAAGGAGCGGATCGCCGATTCTTCCCCACGGGTGCTTATAGTTGCGGTTGCCATAGGTCGCAACCGTGGAGATATGCACGAGTTTCGGCTGGCGCTTCATCTCGCAAATGGCGTTTACGACGTTTATAGTTCCGATACGGTTGCACTCGTCCGTCTCTTCGGCAAAGTGGTCCGCTTTCGGAGGAATGACCGCGGCAAGGTGAAGGACATAATCGCTCCCCTCAACGAGCCTCTTGCAGTCGTCGTATACGGCGATATCGCCGAACATAATTTCGACTCGGTCGCCATAGAGTTTTTTCCACTTTCTGTTGTCCTTGCGTTCGCGTTTTTCGTTGACGAGGAGAATTTTCACCTTGTCTACGCAATCAAGTTCGAGCACCTGTTTCAGCGTCTCGACGCCCATATTTCCGCTTGCACCGGTCATAGCAACTGTTATGCCCATTCTATCCTTCCCTCTCACTCAATATGGATGAGTGCATAATAATATAGTTTATAATAACATATTATAAGAAAAAAGGGGAGAATTTTTTTCTTTTTTTGCTCAATTTTTTACTCATTTGTCACAAATGTACAATATTTTTCATTTGCGCAATTAAATATATGCTTAAAAGCGTCGAAAAACTTGATATAATTGAAAAAGTGTGCTAAAGTATAAAGGACGTATCGGGGTGTAGCGCAGTTTGGTAGCGCACTTGACTGGGGGTCAAGTGGCCGCAGGTTCAAGTCCTGTCACTCCGACCACAAGCTCGTGTGAGTGAGCAATCACTCACACAACACAAAAGGGATAGGCTTGGGCACTCGTGCCAATAAGCCTATCCCTTTTGTGTTTGGCGCTTTGCGCCGAGCTTGTGTAGTGGAACCCCACATCTTTGATGTGTGGGTACCACTGAAAAGGAGTGCCATTCCTTTTGCAGTTTCACTGCCTGCAAACT